>DASXSU010000034.1:0-6330 GCA_036505795.1 Nitrospirales bacterium | reverse complement strand
CGGGGGAACTGCGATCGATACTCCTGGGACAGTCAAACTGCAAGACAGAACGGGACTACCAGACATGGAGGACCGAGACGATCTCAGGACGATGCTGCAAGTAATCGTCCGAGGAAGGCATGCAGTGCAATTCTTTTATATTTTCCTGCTCAGCGTGGCGGGCACGGGCTTCTATGTAGACCCATCGCAGGCGGTGAGGATAAACGGCGAACTCAATGAATTCAATGGTTATACGATGGAATCGCCTCTTTCATGGTACCCCGATCTCAAACAGCTCAAGACATGGAGCACGGATTTTGTCAAAGAGGTGGGTCTTTACGAGAATTCTCAGGAGCCGCCGACGATCAATGGGATGCGCTTCATCACCGCGCAATACCGTTTTGCGGATTCCCGATTGGAAAGCATTAATCTGGAATTTGAAGGCAGGGAGAATCGGGACCGCTTGTTGACGTGGATTGAACAGCATTACGGCAAGCTGTTACCGGTCGAACGCAAGATGATCAATCAGGTGGAATGGCATGGGGACCGGTTGACCATCGCGCTAAGTTACAATTCCGAGACGACGCTGGGAAGGCTGTGGTTCAGTTCCCCGACATTGCATCATCTCGTCAATAAGAACATCAATGATATGACCGAGTAATTTGAAGAATCAGCTGGCCGACCCCATCCCGTTAACCGAGTTCCGCAAGCAGTTGCGCGAGGTCGTTGCACGACACCGGCAGGATTGGAGCAGCTCCAGGCGGCTTGTGTCACCCCACCTGGCATGTGAGACGATTCAGCGGCTCACCGCGGCATTGCCACAGTCTGGCGTGGACCCCGCTTTGCGAGAGGCATTACTCTCGGCTCTGCTTCCTGGTGAAACAGGCGGGGTCAAGGCGGTTTCCGGAGAGGTCCTGCGCCGCATAACGGGCCTCAATCCGACGAAAGCAATCCGCAATCTTTGTTTATTTCTGGGGCTTCATCACGATCCCGTCAACCATGCGGTCCTTTTAGAGCAGGCAGAGGAAGGCTCGACGGGTGAGACGATACCGGTGTCCGAACTGTCTCAGCAACAGGTGGAAGCTGCGGCCCGCGCGACGGATAATCCCTTTGATCTGCTCCTGGCTGCAGATGTCCCTTCGGTTGTGGACTTTGGCGCCGGCGATTTAACCTTCGAAGAACAGTTGGTGGCGGGCTATCTGGCTCGACTGGAAGCCGCGGAAAAGACATTGACGCTTCATTGCCTGGATCGACTCGACCCAGCCGCCGAAGCCGGCAGTTTGGTCCGAGCCGGAAAAGAGCGCTTGCAGTGGCTGGGGCGGCATCCCTCCAAGCGCCTGCAGTTCCAATTTTTCAGCAACCAGGATATGTTTGCGATGCAGCAAATACCAGCAGCGCCGCCTCGCTACACGGTCGCCGTCTGTCATAGCCCGGCCTCCCCGACCTTTGCGTACGAGCCGACTCGGATTTCCACGAAGGCCATTGAACAGCGGCTTCGCGAAACCAAAGGAGAGTTTCGTCGTGTGACAAGAGGCGGTCAAGAGCTGTTGGAGGTCCGTCACGGCAATGAGTGGCTGACTTTTCCATCGTGGAAGTTCGATATCTATGGGCCGTTGGCGCTGCTCGATCTCCTCTCCCGGCATGGGAAGCTTTGCGTCATCGGAGCCGTTGATACAGAAGTGTTCTGGGAAATCCTCTCTCAGCTTCTGCCCCAGGACAGTGCGCGCCCGCGTGAGGTCTTTTACACGGAAGAGAATGTCCCCAAATATTTCGGGCCGGTCTATGACACGCTTGCACAGCTCCCGGTTGGGGGCAGAATGGTCCTGGCCACGCCCCGTCAGGATATTCCGCGGGTCCTAGGCCCCGAAGGGGAGCGCTTGTCCTACGGCTTTCGATATGTGGAAATCCGCCGGGGAGCTCTGTTCTCCGGGATGCCGGCCGGCCGTACCGCCTATGTCTTTGAACAGATGACGCGAGAAACAGCGCCCTGGTTTCTGACGCTGGTGCCCTCGATCTAATGTTGAGGTGAGCGGATGAAGGTCATTCGAGACCGAATTGCAACAGCATCAGGACCGGTCTTTACGGACGATGGCCGCGCGAACTCTCTCTACCTCAATGAGCTCTTTGATGCCATTGCCAAGGAAACCGCCGCGAGATTGCGCCGGCGCTATCGGGCGGAGGTCCCCTTAACCGGCGGGTTATGGGGCGGATCGTGGTATTTCACCGATGAGCGCGGTTACACCCGAGCGCGCTTCCGTCGACTGTACAGCCTGGTCTGCGTACCCCAAGTTCCGTCCTTGAACGACGCTGAAAACTACAACATCGTCTTCTGGCAATATTCCAAGGTCCTTGCGGAGGCCTTTGCCGAATACGGCATTGCCCTGGAAGATGCCCAATGGGGCGAGAGCATTCCCTACAGCAATCGCCTCCGTCCGCTCATTTCCTTGCAGATGTGGGACGCCAACAAAAAGATTGATTTCATCCGGTGTTTCTTTAGCTACAACTCGGCGAGCTGGGAGGAGGCCTACCTTTATGAAACAGTTCGGCTCATCCAGCAGACTAAGGAAGCGCTGGACAGCCGCGCCATGACGGACCCGCCGCGCTTGGAAGGGATGGCCGTCCGGTTCCAGCTTCAGGACATCGTGATTCTCTACTCCACCCTCGAACCTATGCTGTCGACGGAGACGAAGGCTCTCGCCGGGCCTCTGGTTGAGCGGATCAAGTCCCGTTTTGCTCAGGGCATGAACGATGAGGAGGAAATGCGAAGCATCAATGCCGAAGCCTTCAAGAGCGGGCTGATCTATGGTTACGAGGAGGCCATCCGGCAGGAATTTGTCAACGAAGGCCTCGACATTACAAAGATCGAGGACTGGCCGGTGGAGCGTATCAATCGCGTGCCGGAAAGCCTCAAGCTGAAGCTGATACCTCCGTTGAAAGCCATCTTCAAGGGATTCCGAGAGCAATTAAAAACGGCCGGTGCGGCACGATTAAGTGGGACGCGAACGGGCCGATGAAGATCATTCGGGACCAGATTCCCAGCGTCGCGGGGCAGGTATTCACAGCAGAAGGTCGGGCCAATGCCCTGTATCTCGGGGAACTGTTCGACGCGATCGCGAAGGAGACCTCCGCGCGCCTACGCCGGCGGTATCGGGCTGATATTGGACTCACCGGTGGATTATGGGGCGGCTCCTGGTATTTTGCCGATGAAAAAGGCTACACACTCGCGCGTTTTCGACGGCTCTATAGCATTGTATGCGTCCCGCAGATCCCGGCACTAAACGATGCGGATAACTATAACCAGGTTTTTCAGCAGTACATCAATGCGCTGCATGACGGCTTTGCGGCATACGGCATCCAGATGCACATGGCGCAATACGGAGAACCGGTGCAGTACAGCAGTCGACTTCGACCCACCATTTCCTTTCAGATGTGGGACGCCAATCAGAAGATCGATTATATTCGCTCATTCTTCGTGTACAACTCGGCGGAATGGGAAGAGGCGTATCTTTACGAGACAGTCCGGCTCATCAAACAGGCCAAGGAAGCCCTCGACAATAAGGCTATGACTGAGCCACCCCGTTTAGAGGGCATGCCGACCCGCTATCAACTGCAAGACATTGTGATCCTGTACTGCACGTTGGAACCCGTGCTGTCTGATGCGACGAAAGCGCTGGCTGCGCCATTGGTTGAGCGCATCAAGACCCGGTTTGAGCAGGGGATGAAGGACGAGGCCGAGATGAATGCGCTGAATGCCGACGCCTTCAAGAGCGGCCTGATCTATGGTTACGAGGACGCCATTCGGTATGACTTTGAGCAGCAGGGCTTGGACATCAGCAAGATTGAAGATTGGCCGATTGACCGCATTAATAGAGTGCCCGACAGCCTGAAGGGCAAGCTGGTTCCCCCGCTGAAAGCTCTGTTCCAGGGCTTCCGGGATCATCTCAACGCTGCGGAAGCGGCCGCCTTAAGCGAGAAGCGCCGCCGAAAATAAAATTACAGGTGGATACCGGAAGGAGTGGCAATGCCCCGATGGCTGGATGACATGACGAACGCCGGTGAGCCGGTGATCCCCGAAAATCTCAAAAATGCCGTTTGGGAGCGTGATGAAAGTCAGTGTACCAAATGCGGCGCGACTGAAGAGGTGGAGATTTACTGCGTGGAGCCCTACGGCATGCCCACCGAAAAGAACACCAAGCTGCTTTGCAAACCCTGCCGGCGGTTAGTGTAACTTTTTTTATTGAGCCTCGGCCTCCAGCGAGAGACTCTAGCGGAGGCGGCGGGCTCATTGGTCCGATTTGCTGTCCAAGGCCTTGATTACCCGGCTGGTAAGATCAAGAGAGTCCTGATTGTAGAGAATCCCCGTGGCTGGGCCACCTCTCCCTTTTTCCAGGACCAGGAGGATGTTCTCGTTTTCCGCAATCTGCTGCACGGCCTGCTCAATGGCCTTGGTGAATTCACCCAAGGCATCGCGTTTTTTGGCCTGCACTTCGCCTTCAAGCTCTTGCAATCGACGGTCATAGGCCGCCAGTTGTTTTTGGAACACCGCCTGCTTCTCTTGTTTCGCCGCCGCGCTCAAGACGGGCCCTGTGCTGGCCAATTCAGCTTCCAGCTTCTTGAGATCAGCCTCTTCGGACTGAACCACGCGTTGGCGAGTCTGAACATACTCAGCCAGCATATCCTTGATCTTTTTGCCCTTCTTCGTGCCGTTCAGGATATCCTGAGGATTGACCACCGCGATCTTTTGCTCGACGGCCGCGGCGGACACTACAAATCCCAATATGCATGCGGTCAAGATCGCCAGGATGTTTACTCGTCGTTTCACAATGCTCCTTCCCATAGAGTTAGAGCAATGTAGCCCGATATCATTATCGGGTCAATGGCCCATTCTCCAACGACAACGATGGGAGAAGCCGGCTAGGAAACGAGGGCAAAACGAAGACTATGGAATGCAAACCGCGAAAGAGGAGATCATCCAATCTCTCAATCAGTGCAAGAGATTCTGAAGTAAGCGGTACCGGTGTACTACTGCGTCCCGTTTGTCGGACTTTTTCCAGGACGTGACAAGGCGGCTTTCCGCTAAGACAAGACAAAGGCCGATGCAGAACAGCAGGAACGCAATCATCGTGGGCAGCTCAAATTCTACCATTGGCGTGTGTTCCTCCCGTGAATTAAAAGTGTATGCACGCTAACATCTTTGTTCGAAACCAACAAGACGACATATATGGTCAACTGGCTCAATGACTGGACAGAATGTGACAATACCTCGGCCATGGGTGATATGTGGCTATAACGGTGAGTCCCCAGCCACCGAGCCGCATCAAAATCGTCCGAGCGCGCCAAGCGACTCCCTGAGTAGTGATCGCAAGCGAACGGCCGCACGATTCAAGTTCACGGCCCGGATTTGGTTTAGAATATGCCTGTTTTCTAATCCGGTAAGAGTTCCCGTCGCACAGCTGAAGGAAATCTAGAACTATGCGTCCGACAATCAGCGTCAAGATCTTCGGCATTGCCCTTGGACTGCTCATTCTAATGGCGGTTGTCACGGGTTTGTCTGCGTTGAATCTCAAAAAGGTCAACAATGAAGTCTTAGCATTAGCTGACTATTACATCCCTTTGGAACAGCGAATGGGGGCTATTCAAAGCGCTGTACGCGATGAACTAATTCATGTAGGCCGGCTTATGCAGCTTCTACGCGAAAAGTCTACTGACGTGAAAACGCTGGGAGAGGAAAGGCAGCTCTTGGAAGAAAAGGCGGCCCAGGTCAATCAGGAAGTAGTAGATGCCGTACAACTGATTGAAAAAGCTTTAGCGTCCTCCGAGATTGATGTGAATAGAGAGCACTTTGCAGCTCTGCGCTCCGGGCTTCCTGATATCGCAACAGCACACAATCAGCTGCATGACACAATCACTCTGTTATTAACCGAGATGGAGCAAGGGAACGAGCGGTCGGTCCGCGTCGTGAGGGATATCTTGAGGAAAGAGCGAGCGGGCATAGATAGCAGGATGCGTGATGTGACAACGCAATTGCAAACCACGACGCGCGAGTCGGCCAGGACAGCCGAGCGCGAAGAACTGCACGCGATCGCTGTCAATTGGGGAATCACCATCGGCGCAAGCGTTTTGGGGTTGCTGTTCGCTGCGCTGATTACTCGGAATCTTGTGAAGCCGGTCAAGCAATTGCTGATCGGCACCAGAGCGGTGGAGCAGGGAGATCTCAACGTGCGCGTCCACGTCACCACCACGGATGAGATAGCGGTGCTCACGATATCTTTTAACCATATGGTGGCAGAGCTCAAGCAAAAAGAGGTGATCCAAGAGACGTTCGGTAAGTATGTGGATCCGAGAATCGTC
>DASXSU010000033.1:0-81036 GCA_036505795.1 Nitrospirales bacterium | reverse complement strand
GCGCTTGAGTGTGCGCGTCATGCGCTACATCAATCTCAAGCGGCCTTTACAGCGGAGTAAACTTGAAACAGAAAACTCTAAAATTTCTTCACGGTGTGTGGAGGGAACTAAATGTGGACAGACACATTGCCGGATAAGACGAAACGGCCGGTGTTACTCGATCTTAATCTTCGTCAGGTCTATTCCTGGCCGTGCAGGGACACGTTTGAGCTTCATCTTTTCCAAGGCGGTCACAACTGCGTCTGCAACGATAAGGTTACGGTACCACTTGTAGTTGGCCGGCACGACATACCACGGCGCGTATTGGGTACTGGTAGCTGCAATGGCTGATTCATGCGCTGCCTGGTATTTTGACCACAGCTTGCGCTCTTCAAGATCGCTCACATTGAACTTCCATTGCTTCTCAGGATCACGGAGCCGCGCTTCCAGCCGCTTCCGCTGCTCGTCTTTTGAAATGTGCAAAAAGATTTTGATCACAGTGGTGTCGCTCTGCGACAAGAGCTTTTCAAAGTTATTGATGTGCACGAAGCGTTGCTGTGCCACCTTATCCGTGATCTGCCCATGCACCCTGGTTACTAAGACGTCCTCGTAATGCGAGCGGTTGAAGATCCCGATATGTCCTTTGGGCGGAACTTCACGATGCACGCGCCACAAAAAATCGTGGGCGAGCTCAGGGGCGGTAGGGACCTTAAAGGATGCGACGCGGCAACCCTGCGGGTTCAGACCGCTCATCACATGCTTGATGGTTCCATCCTTACCGCCCGTATCCATGGCTTGCAAGACGATGAGGAATGTTTGAGTCGAGGCGGCATAGAGCCTCTCCTGAAGCTTTCTGAGACGTTGCAGGAGAGGTTTGGTATCCTCCTCGGCCTCCGCTTTGCCTTTGTCGTTCGAGCGATAATCCCCCGTGTCGTCGGGATCGATCTCGGCCAGCTTCACTTTTGAGCCTGGGGGTATCCGGTATTGTTTCATGGATGTGAGGCCGCTTTCAGTCGCAGCAAAGGCAGAGCGTGTTGCGATTTGAGCCTCAGAACCGCTCGACGGGCGTGTTTGAGATATCGGCGGCGATCCTTCTTGATCTTGTCCCGGCAGCGCAAATGCAACTGTTCGGCCAAGCGGGTAAATTGGGCAAGGTCAGTGTATTCACCCAGTACATGCTGCAAGCGTTTGAGGGCCTTGACGGTTTGGGGATTGCCCCAGTGCATCTCAACCGCGATCTCTTGTCGGTAGCGCAGCGACTTGATCAGCAACCGCAGGCGATGGAGTTCTTTGCGCGTCGGTTTGGAGGATAATTTTTGCAATTCGCTATCCATCACGGCTCTGTTCTCAACGTGCAATCGCTCAAGCCGGTTCCTTACGAACTCCGGCGGTCGTGCAAGGCTTTCGGGAGTGATGCGGCCGAGCAGTGAAATGAGCATTTTGAGGCGACCTGCCTTGCCGATGTCCTTTTTTTCTTTCCGAACCTCTTTCTCGACTCGCCGGATGTCCTTGGCGGCCGCGTCGTTGCGAAGCAAATAGCGGTGTAACTCGTTAAGCGCGCGTAGATGGCTGAACCAGGAGACTGCGCATCCGAGACGCTCTGCGGCTTCCATATGTTCGAGGAACTCGGCATAGGATTGCACGCGCCTCAGATTGACGCGAAGCTCATGCACCGTGTCAGGATCTAAATCATTCTTAAGATATTTTGCGTAATCCAGGCAACGAAGGCGGTAGCGCGCGGCCCTTGCCTTGAAGCTCTCGCCGCGTATCCCTTGCGGCTTGGGTGCTTGTATGGTGGAAGTCATGACAGGGCGCTCGATCTACTCTCATTTCCAGAAGACCTATCGGGAAGACGCAGCCGGCTGCTTACCTTTGGATTTTGTTTTCAGCCGGTTAACTTCCAGGACCTTGTCCCCAAGCGCTTGCTTCGTTTCAGCGAGTTCTTTGCGGAGGCCCTCGAGCTCGGTTTCCTGTGCTGAAGAGGCTTTCTGAAGTTCCTGATTTAATTGGGTCAACTCGCTGATTTGGCGCCGGAGTTCTTGGATCGCATCGCCATTTGATATGCCCGTGTGCTCGCCTTGCGCTGTGGCCGGTCCAGAAGAGGAGGGCAGGTCGTAAAGTGCGCGCTCCGCAACCGGAGAGGGGCTTGTATCAGTGCTGAGGCTGAGGGGCGCAGCTGCCGACACGCGTGTCAGATCGATGATGACTTCCGGTTTGTCTGCTCCCAGCCATCGGGACGAGAATCCCTTTTGCCGCTCCACCACCGCGGCGGAAGGCTCGAAGAAGAGATCAAAATCCTTGCCGCTACCCCCCTCTGCGCCTTCATAACTCATCCGCTGGGAGATGCGGTACTTGTCCACCGAAACATAGAGCAAATTCCCCCGCAGGTACATTGCGCCGCTCGTCTCGTCTCTGAGCCCTTTTTTTCCGGTCCGCCAAACCTGAAAGGCGACGCGCTCATCGGACTTGGCAAGTCTCAGCCCTTTGAGAAGTTCGGACGCAATAATCGAGAAGTTTTCCTCGGGAAACACCGGCTGCGTTTGTGATCCTCCGATGACGTAGTCGAACAAACCCTGTTTTTTACGCACATAGGCTCCTCTGAGAACGCCGCCGAACTGTTCGGTCGAAAGAGAATGAGCGTTGCCGCCCAGAGGAAGCTGCCCGGAAACAGCGGGATTGGTTTCAATTCGTATGAGTAGCGAGGGATCCTGGTATACCGGCGGCGGGCCGGTGGCGCAGCCGGAAAAAATCATGAAGAAGCCCGAAATCCACACCGATGTGCGACGCCGCATCCACCACCTCATATGTATCCTTCAGCGCAGGCATTGTAAGTGAGCCAAGTTGCTAAGACAAGCCGAGGACCTCTCAGCGGCCAGAATTTAACAGGCCTGTAACATGGAGGTGAACACCCGAAAACATTGACTCACTACACTTCCGCCTCGGAACTGGTTCTGTATGCGAATCCTTCAGTCCGCAACCAATCATTTAAGGAGGTGAGCGAATGGGGCAATCGATACTGAGGCACAGAGGCTTCACGCACCTGCTTCTTGTCAGCCTGTTGGGTCTCTGTTTCCTCATCGGTTTTCAGGCCCCAGCGCTGGCCGATGTCGAGGACGTGCTGTTTGAGCGCGGTGTGATTACCAAGGACGATTGGGTCAAGATCAAAGCGGACAAGGAGAAGCTCGCGGCCGCGCCCGCGGGCGCGGGCAAAGGCTCGGAGTACCGCGGAGAAGCTCCCAAGCATGAATCGCTCAACTTTTTGAAGGGCCTGGAGATCGGAGCAGTTTTCTACTTGGATTTCACTTACCCGATGGGAGACTCCTTTACAGCCGATCCGCTTCACAAGGGTCTCAATCAGACTCAAGCGAGTGACAATCGCGGTTTAGCAGAAGGGTTTCACTTTACTAGGACATACTTAAATGTCAGGAAATACTTTGACGGTGGTCACCATATGCGACTCACTCTAGATCAGATGGTGAACAACATCGGCGGCAATACGTGTCCGAACGGAGCGGGGCCGGGCGGAGGCAATTGCCACGAAGCCGCGCCCTTCGGTTTGTCCGGCTTCGCCGGAAATGGGCGCAATTCCACCTTCGTGAAGTACGCCTACTATAACCATATCATTGTGCCCGGGTTGGAATTACGGGTCGGGCAGGGACAGACGCCATGGATCGAATACGAAGAGCACCGGTGGACCTACCGCTACCTGTTCCCGATCATGACCGATCAACAGAACTTCCAGACCTCCTCTGACTTAGGCGCAAGTCTGATGGGCAAGGTCCTCGACAACAAGATCGAGTACCATGTCTCATTCATGAACGGCGAAGGTTATCAGAATACACCCGACGGCAGAGGCTTCGCGGTGCTAGGCCGTGTCAGTGTCGAGCCGATCAAAGGCGTCATTCTTTCAGCGTTTGGCCACAACGAACGTCTCCGGAACGGCGTCGAGGGTTTTAATCCCCAACGAGCCTTGGGCAATGTTGAGTTCTATGACCCGAGCGCCGATCGGTTTAAGCTGAATCTGCAGGCGATTTGGGCAGATGATGGAGGACACCTGGGAGACAAATCCAACACCGCTCCCGGTTCCCAATTCTTCGTGCCATCTACATTTGACGGGAATACGGCGACCGCTGCTCAGAACTACGGTGGGCGTAATGGCCCGAGCAGCAGCACCCCTCGGTTCCATCAAGGCCGTGGCTATGAGGTCTGGGCATGGTGGCGGATTCCAGGATTGGAGAAATTGCGCCTTCACGGCCGGTACTATTTCATCAAGCCGAATAAGGACACCGAAGCCGGTAACACCCAAGCTTACCATGTGGGGCTGAGCTACGATTATTCCAAGTGGCTCGCTTTCTCGCTCAACTATGAAGTGTACAACCAGGTCGTTCTTGGAAATACCGCCGGCGCTCTGACGGGCCAGGATATCAGCACAGGCGGGTTAAATTGCGCGACATGCGGTCAGTACGTGCGATACGACAATCAGGTCATTGGATTGCGGGCACTGATCTCGTTCTAACGCGAATACCGTGGAAGCAGTTAACAGTCCTGTAACACGCTGGCAACAGTTAGGTAATTGCTGACAGATAAACTTTTTAACGCGAAGGAGTGTCAATGACAGACAGACGCAAAACCGCGATTCTTGGAGTTGCCATCACGGCGTCCGTCGGGTGCATGTTCGGAAATGGCGCTGCCCTCGCTGAGGAAGCGATCAAGATAGACCCCAATTTAAAAGCCTACGCGAAAGTCAGCGGCGTCACCGGTAACCTCAACAGCATCGGATCCGATACCTTAAATAATCTCATGACTTTGTGGGCCGAGGGGTTTCGCAAGCAGTACCCGAACGTCAAGATTCAGATCGAAGGCAAAGGCTCGAGCACCGCTCCCCCGGCGCTCATCGAAGGCACGGCGCAGATCGGGCCGATGTCTCGGCCCATGAAGGGCACTGAGATGGACGCCTTCGAGAAAAAGTTCAAGTACAAGCCGACCGCATTTCCGGTCGCGATTGATGCCCTGGCCGTCTATGTGAACAAGGACAATCCGGTGCCGGGACTGACGATGCCGCAGGTGGATGCAATCTTCTCGAAGAGCCGGCGCTGGGGATATAAGGAAAATATTCAGAAATGGGGGCAGGCGGGAGCCGATGGCCCGCTGGCATCGAGCCCCATCAGCATGTATGGCCGAAATTCAGCGTCCGGCACGTATGGGTTTTTTAAAGAGCACGCACTGAAAAACGGTGACTACAAAGATGACGTCAAAGAACAACCGGGGTCCGCGTCGGTCGTTCAGGGAGTCACGGAGGATCAAGCCGGCATTGGTTATAGCGGCATCGGATATATGACATCCGGAGTCCGCGCCGTTCCGTTGACCGAAAAGGAAGGCATGCCGTTTAAAGAAGCCACGCAGCACAATGCGATGGAAGGGTCATACCCTCTCTGGCGACACCTGTACCTCTACGTCAACAAAGCGCCCAATAAGCCTCTAAACCCGTTAGTACAGGAGTTTCTCAAGTTCGTGTATAGCCAGCAGGGACAGCAGGTAGTCGTAAAGGACGGATTCTTCCCCTTGTCGGCCTCTATGGTTGAGAAGGAATCGAAAAAGCTTGAGTAGAGATGTCTCTCTCGGTCCCTCGCAATTAACGGTTCCGGAGTCGGCCGGCCAGCCGACTCCGGTCATCTTCTTAGAGCCTGTCGCCCGACGCGCCGTCCGTCGATCTCTTGACATCCTTGCCAGGCTGGTCATCCAGTTGGGCGGCACCGGCGTGATCCTCAGCATCCTGGCGATTTTCATCTTTCTCGTTCTGGAGGTCGCGCCGCTGTTCTTCTCGCCGACTGCGAAGGAAACTGGAAGATATGAGTCCGGCGCTTTTGTGCAGGGATTACCTCAGTCGGCGTTGACCGGCCTGGATGAACAGCAAGAAATCGGCTTTACGATCAGCACGGAGCGTATCTCATTTTATGCTCTACCTTCAGGCAGGGTTCTGAAGCAGGAATTCAATGATGCCTTGATCCCAGCAACCGCCACGGCGGTGGCGCGAGCGCAAGGAAAAGGGGAGCGGTTTGGCCTTGGCACGGCCGATGGCCGCATCCTGCCGTTCACGATTGATTTCAGAAGCTCCTTCGAGTCCGGCAACCGAGTGATTACGCCGTCCGTTGTCGCCGGCGTGGCGTTCCAGGCCGACCCAAGGAAGAAAAAAATCGTTCGATTAGCATATCAAGCAACTGAAGCAGGGCCTATCGTTGCCGTCCTCACGGACGAAGGGCGCCTCTGGCTCTCCGCAGCGCGCTCTTCTTTGAGGCCGGACGGTACGCCCTCGTCCGTCCCTGAAGTGACATCGCTTGAACTTACGGGACGTATAGCAGAGACGGTGACAGCTCTTGCCATGGATAGTCGGGCGGAAAACCTCTCAGTCGGGACGGCTGGCGGACATCTCTACCACTTTGATGTGCGGGAGATCACTCAGCCGATCCTGATAGGCAACGCCACGGTCGCATCCGGCGCGGCCGTGAGAGTTCTTTCGTATCTGATCGGGGATCGCGCTTTGGTTGTTGGCACGGAGACGGGAAACGTCTCCGTATGGATGCCCGTTCCGCTTTCCAGCGAGAGCAATGTCACCAAACTTGAAAGCATTCATCGTTTTGCTGCTCACCCGGCGCCGATCACCGCCATTTCGCCCTCGCAGCGCGACAAGGGTTTTATCACTGGTGATGCCGGCGGCAACATCTTTGTGCACTACTCCACCTCCGAGCAGACACTAATCCGAATCCCGGGCGATGGCACCCCGATTCAGTCTTTGATGTTCGCCCCAAAAGCCAACGGCGCCCTGGCTTTGGACGGGAACGGTCGCCAGAGAGCCTACGCAATTAATAACCCGCATCCGGAGATTACCCTTGCCACGCTCTTTCGGCCTGTTTGGTATGAAGGCTATGACCGCCCGGCTCATGTCTGGCAATCCTCCGGCGCGTCCGATGATTTCGAGCCGAAGTTCGGCCTGACGCCGCTGATTTTTGGAACCCTGAAGGGGACGATCTACGCCTTGTTGCTGGCGGTGCCGCTGGCGGTGCTGGCCGCCATTTACACATCGATGTTCATGCACCCTGATCTGCGGGCAAAAATTAAACCGGTCATCGAGATCATGGCCGCTCTACCCACAGTGGTCTTGGGCTTTCTCGCCGGTCTTTGGATGGCGCCTCTCCTCGAGCGCATCTTCCCGGCGGTAATTGGTATGGTCGTGGTCGTCCCCATCAGCGTTGTCGTGGCTTCCCTGATTTGGCAATTCGTCCCGCGCGGTGTGCGCAACCGTCTTCGCCCAGGAGCGGAATTTCTGCTTCTGATCCCGGTGATCGCCGGGGCCATGGCATTCTGCATCAGCCAAAATCTTTGGATCGAATCGTTAATGTTCGGTGCCAACTACAAAGAGTGGCTCGCTTCGACCTTCGGACTTCGCTATGACCAGCGCAACGCATTGGTTGTGGGCTTCGCCATGGGGTTCGCCATCATTCCCATCATCTTCAGTATTTCGGAAGAAGCGCTCTCGAACGTTCCCAAGAATCTGATCGCCGGATCCTTGGCCCTTGGCGCAACCCGATGGCAAACGCTCGCACGTCTTGTATTCATCTCGGCCAGTCCGGGCATCTTCTCGGCGCTCATGATCGGCTTCGGACGGGCAGTCGGCGAAACAATGATCGTTCTCATGGCGACGGGCAACACGCCCATCATGGATTGGAGCTTGTTCAACGGCTTTCGCACGCTCTCCGCCAACATTGCTGTCGAGATTCCGGAGGCGCCCCACGCCGGAACCCTCTATCGAACGCTGTTCCTCGCCGCCTTGCTGTTATTCGTGGTCACGTTCGTCTTAAACACGGGCGCCGAAGTCATCCGCCAACGACTCCGGAGGAAGTACAGCCAGTTCTAGGTGACATGATGAATGTCATTCTGAGCACAGCGAAGAATCTGCACCCTTCACATTTCTCAGACTGACGACTGAAATGAAGGCCTTCCTCCAGAAATATCGGGCTTCCGGCGATTTCTTTGTCTGGGGAAGCGGCGCCGGTCTGGCGATTTCCCTCTTAATGGTCGTGGGCCTGCTGGTGCTCATCATGGTCAACGGGCTTGGATTTTTTTGGCCGGCGGCCATCATTGAACTCTCTCTCCGAGACGGGACCCATCTTCTCGGACAGATGGCAGGCCGTGAAACAATTCCTCACTCTGCCGGCCCTGCACAGCCGGAAGGCAAGAGCCGCATCCGGCTGAAAATCGGGAATCGGGACTTGTACGGCTTGGATTTTAAATGGGTCGACCAGGATAAAATTGTCTCGCAATCATTTCCGCCGGAGGCGGTGCTCTTGGAGCGGCGCGAATGGGGGAATATGTACGGGCGGATCAAGGCGGTCTACCGGGAAGACCAACCGATTGCCGAGGGAAACGAAGCGGCATGGCAAGCCTTGCGGCCTCTCCTCGATCAGACCAATACGCTTCGCGCCCGCATTTCCCGAATCGAGCGTGTCGAGATCGGCGCGATCAACGCCGAGATCGAGCGAATTCGCCTGAGCATCCGCCGACTCGAGCTAAAGACTTCCCTCTCACCCTCGGCTCTCACGGATGAAAAGAGGGAAGAGTTATCCCGATTGAAAGCCTCGATGGCATCCGTCGAGGCTCGGTACCAAGAGCAAATGAAACGACTTGAAAGTCTTAATGCACGCCTGAACGAGCATGCCGTTCTGATGGTGGACGCGAACGGGCAGGAAAAACGCCTGCCGCTGAGCCAGACCATCCGAGCGCTCCGGCCGAACGAGATGGGAGTTCCGGAAAAGATAGTCACCTATGCAGCCAATGTCTGGCGGGTGCTGACCGAGGAGCCCCGGGAAGCGAACACCGAAGGCGGAATCTTTCCGGCGATCTTCGGCACGGTCATGATGGTTTTCGTGATGACGCTCGCGGTCGTGCCGTTCGGCGTCCTTGCGGCTCTGTACCTGAAAGAATACGCCCGCCAGGGCATCGTGGTGCGCCTGGTCAGGATTGCCGTTAACAACCTGGCCGGGGTGCCGTCGATTGTGTTCGGGGTGTTCGGTTTGGGTTTCTTCGTCTACGCGATCGGAGGCACTATCGATAAGGTCTTCTTTCCGGAAGCTCTTCCGACGCCGACCTTCGGGACCGGCGGCATCCTGTGGGCCTCGCTGACATTGGCGCTCTTGACCGTTCCGGTGGTGATCGTCGCCACTGAAGAGGGACTCTCCGCCGTGCCGCGCGACCTTCGGGAGGGTTCGTTGGCCCTTGGCGCGACGAAACTGGAGACATTGGTAGGGGTTATTCTGCCCTCCGCCGTCCCTGGGATTCTGACCGGAGTTATTCTCGCGATGGCCCGCGCCGCGGGAGAAGTCGCGCCGCTGATGCTGACCGGAGTGGTCAAACTTGCGCCGACGCTGCCATTCGATTGGCAATGGCCGTTTTTCCATCTCGATCGCAAATTCATGCACCTCGGTTTTCATATCTACGACGTGGGATTCCAATCGCCGAACGTGGAAGCGGCGAAGCCGATGGTCTATATCACGACGTTGGTTCTCATTGTGGTGGTGGTGTTGCTGAATCTGGTGGCCATCACTCTGCGTAACCGCCTTCGGAAAAAATACGCCGGCTCCGCGGTTTGACGGACAAGGAGGTTCTATGCAAACCTTTGTGCAAGCAACCGACCGAGCAGTCCCGCACCGCGAATATAGGGACCTGATGCGCCGACCCGTCGCGAATGCCACTGAACAGTCAGGAACCGAGTCGCTCGGCCAGATTGAGCCTAAAATCGTTTTGCGCGACGTCAATTTCTTCTATGAAGCGACCCAGGCGCTATTCAAAGTCAATATTGATGTCGCGCCCAACCAGGTTACGGCATTCATCGGTCCATCCGGATGCGGGAAATCTACACTTTTGCGGTGTCTCAATCGCTTGAATGATCTCATTGAGGGCGCTCGCCTGGAGGGACGCATCCTGTTGGACGGAGAGGATATCTATGGTGCGACGGTCGACGTGACCGATCTTCGAAAGCGCGTGGGCATGGTGTTCCAGAAGTCCAATCCGTTCCCGAAGCCGATTTTCGACAATGTGGCGTACGGTCCCAGATTACAGGGAGTGGCCAATCACGGAGTCCTCGCAGAAATAGTGGAAGACAGTCTGAGAGGAGCAGGCCTGTGGGAAGAGGTCAAGGACCGCTTACAAGAAAGCGCCCTCGGGTTATCCGGAGGCCAGCAACAACGGCTCTGCATCGCCCGCTCGCTTGCCGTCAAGCCGGAGATTCTGTTGATGGATGAGCCGTGCTCCGCGCTGGACCCTATCGCCACGGCCAGGATCGAGGAACTGCTGTTCAGCTTGAAGAAGAACCTGACGGTGGTGATTGTGACCCACAACATGCAGCAGGCCGCCAGGGTCTCTGACTATACCGGCTTCTTTCTAATGGGAGAGTTGATCGAGTTCGGCGACACGAAGCAGATCTTCACAAATCCACGTGAACGGCGAACGGAAGATTACATTACCGGGAGGTTCGGCTGATGCACCGCCATCTTGACGACGAGCTGAAAGACCTGAAGGCCAAGCTGCTCCGCATGGGCGGGATGGTCGAAGATCAGATTCAGGGGTCGCTTCGCGCGCTCGTGGAACGCGATTCGCCTCTCGCGCGACAGATCATCGAGAATGACCATCGGGTGAATGCCCTGGATGTGGAGGTGGATGAAGACTGTCTGCGGCTTCTCGCTCTTCAGCAACCCACGGCGCGCGATCTGCGGTTTATCACCACGGCGATGAAAATCTCCACGGAGCTGGAACGGATGAGCGATCTCTCCGAGAACATCAGCGAGCGCGCCATTGAGCTGAACGAGGAACCGCAGCTCAAGCCCTACATTGATATTCCCAGGATGGCGACCTGGGCGCTTCAGATGGTACGGAATTCTCTCGACGCGTTTGTGGCCTCGGACGTGGTGCTTGCCCGGAAAGTCTGCGCGGATGATGATTTTGTGGACGACCTCACGGAACAGCTCTTTCGAGAGCTACTATCGTTCATGCTGGAGGATCCGCAGACGATTTCACGCGCCATCCGCCTCACCTTCATTGCCAAGTATCTGGAGCGCATCGCCGATCACGCGACCAATGTCGCCGAGCTCGTCGTCTACATGGTGGAAGGGAAAATCATCCGGCACACGATCGGGAAATAAATGCTTAAGGTCGCGTTGATAGACGTCGGCAGCAATTCGATCCACATGATCATTGCTGAAGTGCAGCCCGACTTTTCTTATAAGATCATCGATCGTCACAAAAATGTGGCCCGCCTTGGGGATGAGACGTTCAAAGCGGGACTCTTGGCGCCTGAAGCGATTGAAAGAGGAACCGAGGTCATGCGCAGCTTCACGATGCTGGCGCGAAATCGCGGCGTCACCCGGATTCAGGCAGTCGCGACGAGCGCGGTGCGGGAGGCCACCAATGGGGGAGACCTCATCGAGGTGGTGGAACGCGAGACCGGGGTGCGAATCCGCGTCGTAACCGGCTTGGAAGAGGCGCGACTGATCTATCTCGGTGTAAGGCAAAGTATGGACTTCGGCGATCGCAAGGCGCTGATCGCTGACTTTGGGGGCGGGTCGGTGGAATTGGTCGCCGGAACCCGGCAAGAGTTGCTCTGCGCCGCCAGCTTGAAGCTCGGGGCGCTGCGGCTGAACGACCTCTATCTGAGAGGGGCGCGATCGTCCAAAGACGGCATGGAGCAGCTTGAAGCCGCCATCGATGGCCAATTGAAGGCGACGTTGCCCCGCTTCAAAAAGATCGGCTTTGACGAATTCGTCGGGAGTTCCGGAATGGTCGGTAACCTCGCCGAAGTGATGCATCAGCGCAGTACCGGGCGTCCACTCCCTCAACTCAACCTGGCGCGCTTTTCCTTTAAAGACATCGTGGGCGCAGAGAAGCTGCTCGCCGGCACTCCCCTTGCTCGTCGAAGCGAGATCCCGGGACTGGATCCGGCCCGGGCGGATGTGCTCTTGCCTGCCTGTATGGTGCTCCGAAAGATTATGGAGCGACTGAGCATCGAGGAGCTGATCGTCAGCGACAAAGGCATCCGTGATGGGGTGCTCTCGGATTTCATGGAACTGCACCGAGAAGGGATTCAGGCCGAAGGCGAGATCCCCAATCTCAGGCGTCGCGAAGTCATCCGCCTGGCCCGCAAGTGTCACTACGAGATGGTTCATACGCACCATGTCGCCAAGCTGGCCCTCCAGCTATTTGACCAAACCAAGAGCCTGCACAAAATGGGGGACCAGGAGCGTGAGTGGCTGGAGTTTGCCGCCATCTTGCATGATATCGGCTTTCTAATTAATCCTCGGCAACATCATAAGCATTCGTATTACCTCATCAAAAACAGCGACTTGGCCGGGTTCAGCGGCGACGAAATCGAACTGATCGGCAACATTGCCCGATACCATCGCAAGGCGACTCCGGAAGAAGAGCATCGAACGCTCAAGAAGCTCGATTCCGACTATCGGCAGACGCTCTTGGTGTTGGGGGGCATTCTTCGTATCGCCAACGCCCTTGACCGCAGCCATTTCGGCGTCGTCCGATCCATTGATTGTGCTATAACGTCAAAAACTCTGGAACTCGCGCTAACAAGCAGCGACGACGCCGCGCTTGAAATCTGGGCCGCCCGCAAACGCAGCGACCTCCTGGAGGAAAGCTTGCACCGCACCATCATGCTCACGACCCGAGCAGCTCAGATGCCGGACTTATGACCTCAAAATTCGGTCCAAATCCTCATCCCTATGCGGGCAAACTGATCGTTGTCGAAGGCATCGACGGGTCGGGCAAGAGCACGCAGCTCAGCTTGCTGCAGAAGTGGCTAGAGTCCAGAGAGTTCAACGTCTACTTCACCGAGTGGAACTCATCGGAATTGGTGAAGGAAACCACCCGACGGGGAAAAAAAACAAAGGTCTTGACTCCCCTTACCTTCAGCCTGCTGCATGCAACCGATTTCGCCAACCGCCTGTATCATCAGATTCTGCCGCCGCTGAAAGCCGGCATGATCGTGCTGGCAGACCGGTATATGTATACGGCTTTTGCGCGCGACGCGGTGCGAGGCATGTCGCCTGGCTGGCTCCGTAATCTCTATAGCTTCGCCGTCAGGCCGGATCTGGCGCTTTATTTTCGGGTTCCGATCGAGGTGTCGGTCGCTCGCCTATTAAGGGGGACCCGCGCAGAGTTGAAGTACTATGAGGCGGGGATGGATCTTAATCTCAGCACGAACATCGTAGAAAGCTTCAAACTCTTTCAATCCCGGGCGCTGGCCGAATACGACAAACTGGTGGATGAATTCGGATTGACGGTCATTGATGCGACATTGGAGATCGACGAGCAGCAAGCCCAGGTGCGGGATATCGTGTCCAAGACCTTGGCCTCTTATAAGCCGAAGCGGGGGACCCATGGCAGACGAGAAGCGCTATTTTGGAGAAGGTTTACCTTACCTGAGTCTGACCGATCTGAAAGGCAAGATGATCGCCATTGAAGGCCCCGATGGAGTCGGCCGCTCGACCCACATTGAAGCCTTGCAGGAATGGCTCGAAGTCCAAGGGTATGGAGTGTTGACGACCGGATGGACCCGCTCGGACTTGATGTCCAAGACAATCGAAATTGCCAAGCAGGGCAATATCTTAGATCCGTGGAGCTACAGCCTCTTGTACGCCACGGATTTCGCGGATCGCCTGGAACATCAAATTATCCCAGCCCTGCGCTCCGGGTTTGTCGTCCTGGCGGACCGGTACATCTTTACAGCTTTCGCGCGCAATATCATCCGGGGATGTGACCGGCAATGGATCCGTGAGGTCTTCGGCTTTGCGGTTGTACCGGATCTGGTCTGCTACCTGCGCATCGATGTGGAGACCCTGGCCTTGCGCGTCATCGAATCGAAAAAGATGAACTATTGGGAATCCGGCATGGACATGCGTTTGGGCGCGGACCTGTATGACAGCTTTAAGAAGTATCAGGGACTCATCATTGAGGAATTCGATCGGATGGCCGAAGAGTTCGGCTTTCAGGTTGTGGACGCCCGCCGGCCACCCGAAGAAATCCAGGACGCGTTGCGGGCGGGCATTCAGCCCATTCTCAAGACTAGGGGAAGGCGTCGGCTGGAACGAGTCGCTGATAAAGCGCTGGAAAAGCCGGATGCCCCAGTGGTGCCCAAGGAGTCCGCCTCTGCCTAGCCAACCAATGGACGTTATCTTTTTCAGACATGGCATCGCCGTTGATGTGGTGCATTGGAAAGGTGACGATGAGACGCGTCCCCTCACGCCGGAAGGCGTCGACCGGACGACCCAGGGCGCCCAAGGCCTGTCCCGGCTGAAGGTGCAGCCCGATCACGTTTTTTCCAGTCCGCTGGTCCGAGCCCGGCAGACCGCTGAGTTGCTGAAGGAACAGCTCTCCCTGAAAGCGAAAATTGAGCTGGTGGACGATCTGCGACCGGATGCCCCGCCGGATGCCATACTCGCGCGGCTCAACTCCCTTCCTGCCGCCTCTGTGGTGCTCCTGGTTGGACATGAACCTCATCTCAGCACGGCCTTGTCTGTCATGATTTCGGGGAAAACGGCCGCATCAATTGAAATGAAGAAGGCTGCCGCGTGCGGCGTCGGCTTTGCGGGGTCGCCGAAAGCGGGCATGGGCAAGTTGCTATGGTTGCTGCCGCCAAGAATTCTTCGCATTCTCGGACGCTCCTCCTGACCGAGTGCTGGGAGAGGATTGCTCTCGCTTGCGCGTCTCTTTGTATACTGAGCCGCAGCAATCACGAAGTTGGAGTTTTGTATTCAACCGGCGAGGCGCCTGATCGGACAGCGGTGACACCATGACCCCGGCACGGAAGATACTGATTGTCGAGGACGAGCGCGATATCCTGGACCTTGTCACCCATTATTTGGAAAAGGAAGGGTTCCGGGTCCGCAGTGCCACCGATGGGCCGGCCGGGTTATCAGCCGCGCGCCAGGAACGCCCTGATTTGATCATCCTGGATCTGATGTTGCCGGGGATGGACGGCTTGGAGATCTGTCGTAAGCTCCGCGCCGATTCAACCAACCTGGTGCCGATCATTATCCTGACCGCCAAAGCCGAGGAGACGGACCGAGTGGTGGGCTTGGAGCTCGGGGCCGATGATTATCTAACAAAGCCGTTCAGCCCCAAGGAACTCGTCGCGCGCGTGAAAGCTTTGTTGCGCCGGGCCGAGCGACGCGAGGACGATGGTAAGCCGTCTATCTATGGTCCTCTCAAACTAGATCCTATTCGGCATGAAGTCTGGGTGGGCAATCAGGAAGTCATGCTCACCGCCAAGGAGTTCGGGCTCTTGGAGCAGTTGCTCCGAAATCGCGGACGGGTGCTGACGCGTGATGCTCTTCTCAATGCGGTTTGGGGCTATGACTACCATGGCACCACACGCACCGTTGATGTCCACATCCGACGCCTTAGGCAAAAGGTTCCGCTGCTGGAGGAGGCGATCCTCTCGATCAAATCACTGGGATACAAACTACAGGACGGGGAAGAGTAAGGATTATGCGCCTGCCCCTCCAATGGAAGGTACTTGCCGGGTACCTCGTCGTGGCCGGAGTTGGGTTGGGAATCGCCGGATGGTTGGCATTGGAGGTCTTCGAGACCAGAGACCTGAAGCACATAGAGGCTGGTCTAATCGCGGAATCCAGGCTTGCGGCGGAACTATTTGCGGCGCCGCTCGGCCGCGCCCAGCCCGACCTCCGAGAGATCGACATGCTGGCCGACCGGCTCGGCGAAGCCGTCAAGGCGCGCGTGACAGTGATCGCGTCCGACGGCAAGGTTCTGGGTGATTCCTACGAGTCCGGAGACGCGCTTCTCCGAATGGAGAATCACCTTTCGCGTCCGGAAGTGCGGGATGCTTTGACTGCGGGTATCGGACTCAGCATTCGCCTCAGCTCAACGGTCGGGATCCGAATGCTCAATGCAGCGGTCCCGGTGCGTTCTCCGGTGCCTGAGAGCCGGGTACTCGGTGTTGTACGACTGGCACTGCCTCTGACGCAGATCGAAGAGCAGCACGGCGCGTTGCGCAATGCTCTCGCCCTCGCGCTCGCCTTGGCGTTCATCTTATCGTTCGTGCTGAGCTTTCTAATCGCACGCAGCGTCACGCGCCCTCTTGCTGAGATGGCCGAGGCCGCGAAGCGCATGCTAGGCGGAATGTTTCATCCACGTATTCGGCCGCAGTCCAACGATGAAGTATCGGATCTGGGACACGCGCTTAACCAGATGGCAGCTTCGATTGAAGACAAGATTGAGTCTTTGAAGGAGGATCGGGCGAAGATGGCGGCCACGTTGATCGCGATGCAGGAAGGCGTGATGGTCCTCGCTCATGATGGCACGCTTCGTCTGTTAAATCCGGCAATGGAGCGGATGATCGGGCGTCACGGAGCTGAATTGACCGACAGGAGTTATTGGGAGGTGATCCGACAGCCGAGATTAAACGAGTTTATCGCCCAAGCGCTCGCGGGAGGAAACGGGGCGGCGACGGAGATCGGCCTTGGACCCGCCCCTGTGCGAACCTTTCAGGTCTATGCCTCGAGTCTTGCGGAGGGCCGGGATTCCGGGGCGGGCGTAGTGTTGGTCTTCCATGACATTACCGATTTGCGCAGGCTGGAGCAGGTGCGGAAAGATTTTGTCGCGAATGTCTCGCATGAGCTCCGAACGCCGCTTACGGCAATTAAAGGCTATGTGGAGGCCCTTCGCGATGACCCGAAGGTTGATCTACAGCAACGGCAACGGTTCCTTGAAATCATTGAAACACACGCGGACCGCCTGAACTTGATCATTACCGACTTGCTCCTGCTCTCCAAAATTGAATCCGGTCAGATCCCGATGAAACAGGAACCGGTAGAGCTTGCGCCTCTCTTCGATCGAACACTAGCCCTCCTCAGCCACCACATTCATCGTAAACAACACAAGATTGTGTTGAATGTCTCACGCCTGCAAGGCCGGCTGTTGGGAGACGAAGAACGGTTAGGTCAGGTGTTTTTCAATCTGCTGGACAATGCGATCAAGTACACGCCTGATCAAGGAACCATCACAATCGGGGCCGCAGAAAAGGAGGCGACGATCGAGATCACCATCGAGGATACCGGCATCGGCATACCGCCCAAGGATTTGCCGAGAATATTCGAGCGATTCTATCGAGTGGACAAGGCCCGATCGCGTGAATTAGGCGGCACGGGCCTCGGTCTCGCGATTGTGAAGCATCTCGTCGAAGCTCATCGGGGGACGGTTTTAGTGGAGAGTAGCGGGAAAGGCAGTCGATTTATGATTGCGTTTCCTATTGCATTGGACACGGATCCAGCTGCTTCCAGCACGACCCGAAACGCAGGATAGCGGCCACAAGACTTTAGGCCACTCCGTGCTGCTTGAACCAAGCCTGCATACGCTTCCAGCCGTCCTGCGCCTGCTCCTTGCGGTAACTCGGACGGTAGTCGGCGTGAAAACCATGGGGTGTATCGGGATAGACAATAATCTCTGAAGAATTCCCTGAAGCCTTTAAAGCTTTCCGCATTTCCTCAATGGTCTCGATGGGAATCCCCGGATCGTTGCCACCATAGAGTCCAAGGACGGGCGCTTTGAGCGATCCGGCCACATCAAGCGGATGCTGCGGCTGCATTTCGGTAGGTTTGCCGGCCAGTCGTCCATACCAGGCAACGCCGGCTTTGAGCTGTCTGTTATGGGCAGCATACAGCCAGACGATCCGCCCACCCCAGCAAAAGCCGGTGATCCCCAGTTTCTCGATATTTCCACGACCTGAGTCATCGACCCAGTCGACGGTCGCGTCAAGATCCGCCAGGACTTGCGCGTCCGCGACTTTGGACACCACCTTGGTCATGATGTCATTATTGTTGGCAAGCTTCGAGACATCGCCCTGTCGTGCATACAGTTCCGGCGCTACCGCGAGGTAACCGAGTTTCGCAAGACGGCGGCAGACATCTTTGATGTGTTCATGCACACCGAAGATTTCCTGCACGACCAGTACCACCGAAAAGGGACCGCCCGCAGCCGGCATGGCGCGATATGCTGGGATCGTCCCATCCTTCGTAGTGACGGTGACCTCTCCAGCCGTCAACGCCTCCGCGTCGGTGGTCACCGTCTCAGCGGAGACCGGCTGGACGGCGAGGGCAAATCCGGTCGCAAGGGCGGACATGAAAAGCCCGCGCCGAGTGAGCTCTACCTGGTGAATTGAGTCCAGCAGTCGCTGAAGATCTTGCAGTTGCTCATCCACGGTTGTTGCTCTTATCATAAGCGATTCCTTGATCGCAATCCGACGTCGCGAGCGCGTGGCTGGTTCCAACCTTCCTTGACAGGGTAGGGGGGGGAGAATAGGATAGCCCTGAATTGAGTAGATTTATGCACACAAATCGCCGGAGCGGGCGATCCCCCGGCTCGCGTCTAACCGTCATACTTCTCGCACTGCTGTTTCTCCCGTTATCGAGATCCTCCGCCGCCGATCCAGGGCTCGTCTATCTCGCCACCTACGAAGGTGTCATCAATCCGGTCGCGGCTGAGTACATCAATCATGTGCTGACTCAGGCGCAAGAAGGTGGAGGAACAGCCGTCATCATTCGTTTGGATACCCCAGGGGGACTGGATACCTCCATGCGGCTGATCATCAAGGATATTACCGCCTCCTCCGTGCCCGTCATCGTGTATGTCGCGCCGGGCGGTGGCAGGGCGGCATCGGCGGGGGTGTTCATTTTGTATGCCGCCCATATTGCGGCAATGGCGCCGGGGACCAATGTGGGAGCGGCACATCCGGTCGCCATGGGTGGCGGTGAGATGGATGCCGTGATGAAGGATAAGGTCGAGAACGATGCGGCGGCGTACATCAAATCGATCGCCGAGAAGCGGGGTCGTAACGTGAAGTGGGCTGAAGATGCCGTCCGAAAGAGTCTGTCGGTGACCGAGAAGGAAGCGTTGGGATTGAAGGTGATTGATCTGATTGCGGATGACGTGCCGGCGCTTCTGACCGCCATAGACGGGCGGACGGTGGTTACGGGGGCTGGAAAAACCGTCCTACATACCAAGGGAGCCACAATAAAGGAACTTCCAATGGGCTGGCGGCTCGAAGCCCTCAAAGCCCTCAGCGATCCCAACATCGCTTTCCTCTTGATGACGCTGGGCACGATCGGTCTGCTGGCAGAACTCTACAATCCAGGGGCGATCCTGCCGGGAATTGTGGGCGCGATCAGCCTCATCTTGGCCTTTTATTCTTTGCAGACCCTGCCAATCAACTATGCCGGGGTTCTGCTGATTATCCTCGGTATCGTTCTTTTCATTCTGGAAATCAAGGTCACAAGCTACGGGCTCTTGAGTCTAGGAGGTCTTGCCTCACTGGTTCTCGGGGCGCTCATGCTCGTCCAGACGGACGCACCGTTCCTGAAGGTGTCTCTGTCCTTCATTGTGCCGACTGCCGTACTGGCGGGGGCGATTCTGATGACCTTGACATGGATCGCCGTCAAGACACAGCGACGGGGATCTGTCGTGGGTGCCGAGGGTATGGTCGGCAGCATCGCGCTCGCAAAGACCGATGTGGCTCCCCGGGGCCGGGTCTTTGTCCAAGGAGAGATGTGGGACGCGGTCAGTGACGAGCCTATTCGGGAGGGAGAGGAAGCCCGAATCAAAGCGGTTTCCGGATTGACACTTACGGTTGCACCGCACCGCAAATGATTCGAAAGAGGAGCCAACGATGATAACGCCCTATTTACTTCCGATCATTTTGATTGTCGCGGTGGTTTACACAAGCATCAAGATTTTAATGGAGTACGAGCGGGGTGTAATCTTTTTCCTGGGAAAATTTCAGACCGTCAAGGGCCCTGGCCTCATTCTTGTTCTGCCAGGAATACAGAAAATGGTCCGCGTCAATCTCCAGACCGTCACCATGGATGTACCCGCACAGGATGTCATCACTCGGGACAATGTCTCGGTGAAGGTGAACGCAGTCATTTTCTTCAGGGTTGTGGACCCGCAGCGAGCCATCCTGGCCGTACAGGACTATCTCTATTCCACCTCGCAGATCGCGCAGACCACTCTCCGAAGCGTGCTTGGGCAAAGCCAGTTGGACGAGCTGCTGTCGAAACGCGAAGAGATCAATGTCGAGCTGCAACGAATCATTGACCAGCAAACCGAGCCCTGGGGGGTCAAGGTCTCGGCGGTGGAAGTTAAAAATGTGGATCTCCCGCAGGAGATGTTGCGGGCGATCGCGAAACAGGCCGAAGCCGAACGCGAGCGCCGGGCCAAAGTGATCCATGCGCAAGGGGAATTTGAGGCTTCTCAAAAACTATCTGAGGCCGCCGTGATCCTGAGCAACCCGACGGCGCTCCAGTTGAGATATCTTCAGACCCTCGTTGAGGTCGGCGCCGAGAAGAACTCGACGATCATCTTTCCGATTCCGATCGATATCATTTCATCATTGATCCAGGCCACTCGAAAGTCCTAGCTTTCAGCCATGGCGCAAGCCCTGCGTTCGCAAGGATTTACCAGGAGGATCGTGGACTGGTTCCGTGCGGCGAACTTCACGCCTGCGCAGATCGTTCCGATCGCCTTCCTGGTCGTAATCCTGGTAGGCGCGCTTATCCTCATGACGCCGTGGGCCACGACCCGTCCAGCCATCCGGTTTATCGATGCCCTGTTCACGATGACTTCCGCCGTGTGCGTGACCGGCCTTGTCGTCCTCGATACACCCAACGACTTCACGATCTTCGGGCAATTGGTGATCATGGCCGGCATACAGCTGGGGGGGCTTGGCTACTCGACGATGGCGACCTTGCTGCTACTGGCGCTTGGACGACGCATTGGCCTCCGTCAAAGAATGATGATGATGGAGGTTCTCAGTACCTTGAGCATGGAAGGCCTGGTGCAATTCGTCAAGATCATCGTTGTGATTACCGTCTTGGTGGAAGCCGTCGGTGCAGTCCTTCTTTCCATTCGGTTCGCCTTCGATAACGACCCGCTGAGAGCCATATACTTAGGCATATTTCATTCCATCTCTGCCTTCAATAATGCGGGGTTCTCGCTGTTTTCTGACAATTTGATTTCTTATAGGAGTGATCTACTGGTCAACCTTACGATTTCGACCCTCATCGTGCTGGGCGGGATCGGTTTTCTGGTCTATCGCGATGTCCTAGATAACTTTCATCGAGAGCGACTGCGGTTCTCGACCCATACTAAGCTGGCTGTTCTTGTGACGGGACTCTTAATCCTTGGGGGAACTGTGGGCATCTGGGGGTTTGAGATTCATAACGACAGGACCTTGGGGGCGCTGCCGCTCGGAGAGCAGGTCTTGGTGGCCTATTTCCAGTCCGTATCGGCGAGGACGGCGGGCTACAACACGATAGACCTGAGTCTCATGGGACGGCCGGCGCTCTATTTGCTCATCCTATTGATGATCATCGGGGGATCTCCCGGCGGCACGGCAGGAGGGATTAAGACAACTACCTTTGGGATTATCGTGGCGTCCATTTGGGGCACACTCAAAGGCCACGCTGATGTTATGATATTTCACCGGCGGATCCCACAGGAAGTCGTCACGAAGTCGTTCGTGCTGGCGGCGGTGGCCTGGGCGCTCGTGACCGGCTTTACCATGGTTCTGTCCTATTCCGAGAGTCAGGAATTCCTCAGGACTCTGTTCGAGGTGGCATCCGCGGCCGGAACCGTTGGACTGTCAACCGGAGACGGGGGGGTCTTAAGTTTGTCTGCTCTCTTTAGCGGGTTCGGGAAATTCATCATCATCGTCACGATGTTCCTTGGACGCTTAGGCCCCCTCCTGCTTGGACTGTTTGCGGTTCGGACTCATGAAGAGCTGCGCTACCGTTATGCGGAGGCGCGTGTCGTCATTGGATAGCGAGGAGAACACATGAAACGGCAGGTCGCGGTCATCGGGCTCGGGCGGTTCGGCTATGGAGTGGCGGAAACCTTGATCCGGAAGGGCTGCGAAGTGCTCGCCATCGATACGGACCCGGACAAAGTACAAGCGATTAGCGATCTGGCCACTTTTGCGGTCCAGTGCGACGCGACGGATGAAAAGGCGCTCAGGGCCATCAGCATCCAGAACGTTGATGTCGCCGTCGTCAGTATCGGTGAAAACCTGGAGGCCAGTATCTTGATCGTCCAGACACTCAAGGAGCTCGGCGTCAAGGAGATTATCGCGAAAGGAGTCACCCCTCTTCATGGCCAAATTCTCAAAAATCTTGGCGTCACCGAAGTAATCTTCCCCGAACGCGATGCAGCGAGCCGCCTTGCGCAACGAATTATTTCCCCTAATGTCTTTGAATACTTAGAGCTGGTGCCCGGATACAGCGTCGAGGAGGTGGCCGTGCCGGATCATCTCTCGGGCTTGCGTCTCCGCGAGGCCCAGATCAGGGAAAATTACAACATCAATGTCATCGGAATAAAAAAGAGAGTCACCCGGATGGTGAAGGGGCAGATGGTGAGCGATGAGGTATTTAACGTGACCCCGTCGCTCGATGATGTGATCGAAAAGGGCGACCTACTTGTCGTCGTCGGAAAGCAGGAAGATTTGGACCGCCTGACTAAAATGGAATAAGTCTTTGATTCTCCTCGTATTTCTCCACACTTGAAATTCCCCAGAGACTGGTTATCTCTAGTATCTACCTGATCGTCTTCAGGAAAGCCGATAAATCTCAATGGCTTGGCCTTCAGCGACAAGGTATGAGAGTAAACGCGCTTTTTGTCTATTGTGGCCGAATGATCGATTCCCGTACTAGAGGAAGCTGGAAGAATTGAACCTTCTACTGATTGGCGTGTCTATTCGGTAAAGGGGAAGTATGGATAACCTATCTGAAAGAAATTTACTCACCGAGGAGGAGACAGAGACTGCTCCTGACCTCGAAACTCTGTCTGGCGATGAGGGAGCGGCGGAGCCAGGCAGTGAGGAGGAAGCCCAGGTCAAGAGCCAGACGCCTGAGAAGTCGGGAGAGCTGGAATGGATGTATTTTCAATCCTTTGGCAAACAGGCACTGCTGACGCGCGAAGGAGAAGTGGTCCTGGGGAGGAGCATCGCGCGCGGTGACGGACTTGTACGGCACGCGGTCCGAAAAGCGTTGACCATTTTGCGTCGGCTGCGACCATCAGAGACTCTGAAGACCTGTCAAACAGACCTAAAAGCCGTTCTCGGGGTCAGCGGCCTGTCTGCAACCGATCTTGCGAAGGCCAGTCGCGCAATCAAGGACATTATTAGAGAGTTATCGAGAACGGGCGGCAGAACGGCGGGGAATGTGCATGCGCTCAGAGCCTTACTGGAGCAATTTCAACGCGGATGGGCCGAGCTCGAAAAGGCAAAGACAGAAATGGTGGTGTCCAATTTGCGATTAGTCGTCGACCTGGCCAAACACTATAACGGACGAGGACTCAGTCTATTGGATCTCGTGCAAGAAGGAAACATCGGCCTGATGAAGGCAGCCGAGCGCTTTGATTATCGACGCGGATTCAAATTCAGCACATATGCAACGTGGTGGATTCGTCAGGGAATTACACGGGCTTTGGCCGACCAATCGCGCACGATTCGCATTCCGGTCCACATGACAGAGAATTACCAGCGGGTTCACAAGGCTACGCGTCAGTTGACTCAGCGTTTGGGCCGGTCTCCGTCCGTGGAGGAAGTGGCAGGTTCTGTGAAATCGACCAGTGAGCGAGTGGGTCAGACCATTCAAGCCTTTCAGGACGTCGTGTCCCTTGAGTACCCAGTAGGTGACGGGGAGGCTCTTTTAGGAGATTTTATTCCAGATCGGGATACTCCGACGGCTGATAGTTTAGTCGACCGCAGCCAAACCACCCAGCAGGTTGCTCAGGCGTTGGGATCCTTGAGCCCAAGAGAAGAGGCTGTCGTCCGCTTGCGCTTCGGGATCGGCCAAGGCGAATCGATGACTCTGGAGGAAGTGGGGCGAACTCTGGGTGTGACCCGCGAACGCATCCGTCAAATTGAGGCAAAAGCGCTTATGAAGCTCCGCGCTCCCGAGTTTCAGCGGGCGCTTCGTCCGCTTCTGTAACGGAAAACGAAAGCTTCCGTCCCTAGGTAGCTCTTTCTCCATCCCTTCCTAATGTGGCACAATGCTGAGGTTGGGGAGGGATGGATGGGGCTGGTCGAGTGGAGGAAAAACATCGCAAAGACGCTTGGGTTCGGCGTTTTTGTGATAGCAGTGGGAGCGGCGGCTCCTGTCCTCGTTATCGCCGAGGCAATCCCGAAGACCCTCTCGGTTCCTGATACAGTGGCGGCAGCGTTACCCTCCGTGGTCAGTATCATGTCCCACGGAACTCGCGTAGCCCCCTTCCAACCTTTTCCATCCGGGTCAGGCTCCGGCATTATCGTCGCTCCCGGGTACATTCTGACCTCAAATCATCTTGTGACGAGTGCGACCCGTCTTGTGGTAGGGCTCCACGACGGCCGGCTGGTTCCTGGCCGCGTGGCGGGTCGTGATTTTCTGACCGACCTGGCATTAATTAAGATTGAGATCGACGGGCTGGTTCCTGCTAAGCTTGGAGTGTCCTCCCAACTGCGACTTGGCGAAACCGTTGTGGCCATCGGAAATCCCTTGGCCATCAAGACCGGCGCGACCGTCTCGGTTGGCGTGGTCAGCGGGCTGGAACGTGCCATTCTTCCTCCCACGGGCGAGACGCTCTATAACCTGATTCAGACCGATGCCGCCCTCAACCCGGGGAGCAGCGGGGGCCCGCTGGTTGACCTCTCCGGCAGCGTCATCGGAATCAATACCGCCGTGGCGCCGGCCGCGCAGAATATCAGTTACGCTGTCGCAATTGATGAAGCCTTTGCAGTCGCCCAATCCTTGATCGTCCGCGGTAGCATGTTGCGCCCGCGGCTGGGATTTGTTCCCATCACAATAACGGCCAGTATTGTCGCTGCCTTCGAGTTGCTTGTGGAGCGCGGCGTGTTGGTCTTACAAGTGGAGAACAACGGCCCTGCCGCCGAAGCGGGGCTTCGAAATGAAGACGTCATTACCGCGGTCGATACCACGCAGATCTACAACATGTCGGATTTGTGGCATGCGCTCCTCAAGGACGCCGCGTCTCCGACGGTAAGATTGTCGGTGGTCCGCAAGTCATCCCAGGAAAACATTCTGATGCAGCGGCCAATTCAGAAGTAGAACGGGCAGGATACTATTGGCTTCACAGGGTCGACTTCTTAATCTCGGACTGACCGCGTATCAGGACGCGTGTGAGGTCCAGCTTCGGCTTCACGAGATCCGCGCTGCGGATCAGAGCGAGGATGCGTTGATTCTCACGGAGCATTTTCCGGTGTATACCCTTGGTCGGACCGCGCGGCCCGAGCATGTTGGAGGAAGCTGGGGACAAAATACGATCAATGGCATTCCCTGTTGTGTCACAGATCGGGGCGGGTCGGTGACCTATCATGGGCCAGGTCAAGTCGTGGGATATCCGATCCTCGCCCTCAGTCGGTATTGTGCCGGGCCGAAAGCATACATCGGCCTGCTGGAGGAAGTGTTGATCCGAAGCCTCGCGATGCTGGCAATAGCGGGAAGGCGCCATCCAGGCATGCCTGGGGTGTGGGTCGAGAATCGCAAGATTGCGTCCGTCGGCGTCCGGATTTCACGCGGCGTGACTCGACACGGTTTCGCATTAAATGTCACAAACAGCCTAGCGCCTTTCTCCGCCGTCATCCCCTGCGGGCTTGTCGGGTCTGCCGTCACGTCGACGGCCCTTGAGAGTGCCGGTGAGGTGACGCTGGAGACAGCCAGAAGGGCGGTAGTGCAGGCATTTGAGGAAGTATTCGACATCTCGTTGCTGCCGGAGACTGGCCCGACAGCTCTCGCGATGGCAGTGAGTCATGAAGGGTTCTGTGGGGATACCTTAAATTGGAGGGCTGGAGATGGAAACCCGTGATCTCATCCGGTATCGCCTGCTGAACTACTTGATCGAGGCACATGAATGCCAGGTCATCTCCGCGAACGTGGCGATTATAAGCGAAATCGCGGAAGCGGACTGGAGCGAGGTGAAGGACATCCTGAACGAGCTTTTCCTTGACGGGGACGTCGTGATGAGTAAGGACAACCAGCCATATCGAAGCGGCGTCAATGCCGGTTGGTTTTTTCATGTCGGCAATTTCCAGGTTAAAGCTACGGTGCGTGGTCGGCGAGAATACGGAAAGCTCCAGCTTCTTATGGAGAAAGAACCGTCTGCCCCGCAGACCGAGAGCAGTTCTGAAGGGTCTTCTTCGACGGACGGCGCCAGCTCGCATCAGGGTTAAATATGCTTTCTGAATCTTTTGCGGAATTCGATACCTCCACGTTCAGGCTCGCCGTAGCACAGTTCGAAGAAGCAGCCGATCATTTGGGCTTGGATCCTCGGCTCCGGGAACGGTTAAAGCTCCCTCAGCGTACCCTGATCGTTTCAGTGCCGATCCGCATGGACGATGGTAGCGTGAAGGTCTATGAAGGATACCGTGTGCAACATGACACCGCGCTGGGACCTTCAAAAGGCGGCGTTCGATTCCACCCGGATGTCCATCTAGGGGAGGTCGCGGCGCTGGCGATGTGGATGACCTGGAAATCTGCCCTAGTGGGCCTACCGTACGGCGGTGCCAAGGGCGGTGTTCGCGTGACGCCGGAAAAGTTGTCGCTGGCCGAATTAGAACGGCTGACGCGCCGCTATACGGCGGAGATCGCTCCACTGATCGGACCGGACGAAGACATTCCGGCACCTGACGTCGGCACCAATGCGCAGATCATGGCCTGGATGATGGACACGTACAGCCAACAGGTGGGATATGCCGTTCCGGGTGTTGTTACCGGCAAACCCCTTTCCATTGGCGGTAGTCTCGGGCGGGAAGAGGCGACCGGGCGCGGGGTCGTGGAAGTCATCAGAGAGGCGCTGCAGCGGTTGAATATGAAAATGGCAGAGGCCACAGCAGTGATTCAAGGTTTTGGCAACGTGGGCATGCACACCGCCAAAATTCTCTATGAGGCGGACGCCAAGGTTCTTGCGGTGAGTGACGCCAAGGGTGGGGTATACAACGCTGGCGGGCTCGATATTCCGGCACTGATTTCGCGATACCACAGTAAGAGCCGGCCCTTCGCCGACTGCGACGCCGGTGAGGCAATCACGAATGAAGAACTGCTTCAATTGCCGTGTACCGTTCTGGTGCCGGCGGCGCTGTCGGAGCAGATCACCAGTGATAACGCCGCAAAGCTGCGCTGCCGCATTCTTGCCGAGGGGGCCAATGGTCCGACAACACTTGAGGCGGATCGCATTCTTCAGGAACGGGAGATCTTCATCATTCCGGACATTTTGGCAAATTCAGGCGGGGTGATCGTGTCATATTTCGAATGGGTCCAGGATGTCCAGAAGTATTTTTGGACCGAACAGGACATCCGCGATCGTTTGCGTAATATCATTACCTCTGCCTTTCAGCGTACAGCGGTGTTTGCAGATACCCGGAAAGTGAGCATGCGGATGGCGGCGCTGATGAGCGGCATTGACAAAACCGCTCAGGCGCACCTTGCCCGTGGACTCTATCCGTGAGGCCGATTCTCTTCACGGCGGTGGGCGTCATCTGGTTCTCCTTGGGAATGGGGGTGATCATCGCGCCGGCCTGGACTGTAGAGATCATTGAGCGCTTGATGTCGGACGAATTCCGACTCTTTGTACTCGTCCAACTGGAGATGGTTGTGAGCCTGGCGCTGGTGGTCGGCACAAACGGTTTTCCCTTTCGGCTTTTTTGGATCATTCTCGGCTGTCTCGGCCTTTTAAAAGGTTTGTTTCTCACCTGGGCCCCGATAGGCCGGCGCGAGGCTTTCTTTGATTGGTCGCTCAAGCGGCCGTTCTGGGAATATCGTGTCTGTGGGATTATCCTTGTGGGATTGGCCACCGCCCTCGCCCAGGGGATGAGCCGGCTGTAGGCGATGGCGGAAGAGCTCACCACGCTTTGGGAGAAGCATCAGCAGGAGGCGCTGCCGGACGTGCCTACCACCTGCAAAGGAGAGCTGTGGGTCCTCGATGAAGTGATCGGTGGATGTGTCGCCTATTATCTTGAAGATGGGCAAGCGCTCGACAGCCGTCGCATAGCCATACTCAGGGATTGCCGTGCGGACTTGGATCGGTTGATGCCGGATCTGGAAGGTCCCGCGATTGACTATTTTAGCCGTCTGGAGGCTTTGGCCCGCCTGATTTTACACGCGACCGCTGCTGCGCAAAAGTTTCCTGACGGTGGCGACGACGAGTGAACCGGACCCTGTCGCGTGCTTGCATCTCATGGTATGCTTGGTTAATATCCGCCCGATTAATCGCACTTCTGATCTGAGAGGGGGGAAGCATGGGCAGGTTTAATAAGGGAATCCTTTTGGTTGTTCTCAGTGTCGCCATTTTCTTGCTTGCAGCGCACCAGGCTGCCGCCGAGGTGTACGAGCTGACCGAAAACGATGTGAACGATATTTCGAAGGTGAATACTCCCGAAATCTCGTTGTTCGGAATCAAGCTGGGCGATCCCGAAGACAAGGTGAAAGAAAAGCTGATCAAGATCAAGATACCGGGCGTGAAGGTCGAGATTCAGGACGTGTACGTGATGCTCTACGACAAACGCAGCCCGAGTAACGCGATGGCCGGGATACGCTTAACTGACGGGAAAGTCGATTATATCTTTATCAATCAACGATTCGCGCACCTCGCGTCCGGCGTGTTTCGATTAGTACTGCGCGGCGAGGGAGCGGATGAAGCGCGCAAGCTACTGGGCAAGGAGGAATTCGCCGAAGATCAGACGACATTTACCCGCCTGAACTACAAGGGGGGAACAATGGTCATTCTCTTTTCAGGGCGGGACATCACCGTCGAATTTAACGCGACCGCCTAAGGAACTTAGTAACTGCTAAGAATCGGAGCGGTATCGCGCAGGCCGCCCTCCAGGAGGCTTTGAGCCGTGCTCCAGCGTCGGCGGGAATTGAGCAATACGAGGAGGAGTTCCTTATCGCCGCGGCGGACGACGGTGATCAGACATCGTCCAGCTGCTTTTGTATAACCGGTCTTCACCCCGACGACCCCATCAACCAGGCCTAGAAGGCGGTTCGTCGTATGAGCCACTAAGACCTTCGATTGGTTCAGCGGCCGCAACACCGCCATGGGCTCTTTTACGATCGCCGAGAACGTCTCATACCCCATCGCATATTCGGTCAGCCTTGCAAGTTCTTCGGCGGTTGAATAATGACCGTCCATATTGAAGCCGCAGGCATTGCGAAATTGTGTATGCGTAAGCCCTAATTCCTTGGCTTTGGCGTTCATCTTGACGACAAATGCGTCCTCGGTTCCCGCAATATGCTCGGCTGCGGCCAGACAGGCATCATTCGCTGACCGGATCAACATCGCTTCCAAAAGGCTTTGTAGGGGAAAGATCTGGCCAGGTTTTAGATAGAGCTTGGTCGGCTTGGCGGCCGCCGCTCTGCGGCTGATCGTAACGGTATCATTGAGGTTGCCTTCCGAAAGGATGACGATCGCGGACATGATTTTCGTAAGGCTGGCCGGCGGCATCAGTTCTGCCGCATTTTGTTCAAACAAGACTCGGCCAGTGGTAAGGTCCTTCAGCAAGATGCCTTCAGGCGGTGCTGGGTTCAACTTCCGCTTAAAGGAGCGGTGGGCTTTCCCCTTTGCGGTCACGAGTCGATGCGAACCCGCTCCCTTCGAATCCTGGAATTGAGCGGTCGCCTCACCCAGTGGCGAAAGGAAAAAGACGAGCAGCGCAGCTAGGGCGACGAAGGCCTTGCGAGTGCAGGTCATGAGCGGGTTGTGGCCCCCGACTTCAGATCCTTCATTCCTGCCTGCAAGACCTGGTGGAAGAAGCGTAAGAGGTCGGCCAGATCGAGCCAAAACCCACAGTTTAGACAACGCGCATACAGCCGGCGGCTATCCAAGGCATAGTGCCGTTCGGCGAGCATAAAACCTTGGCATTTTAAACAAGTCATCGTCTTCGGACTGTGACATTCCAGTGGGCTGATGTCAAGATTAGGAGTCCCGTGTTCTATGATCAGATTCAACGATACCGATGCAGCCGGCTGGGGGCTCACCTGCCTCAATAGCGAGCAATAAAGCCGACATGGAGGCGCCTCAGGCGAAGAACTGTTATTGTACGGGCACCAAATGGGAGCGCGGATCCTTCGCCAAAAAGACGGACACCGTGCTGGCGATGTTATTGGCAATGACAAGCCCCGGTCTCAGGTCCTTCGAAGTGAAGGAGACGGCGGCGACCGCGAAAGGTGCCGGACCGGTCTTGTAGCTTCGTGGCGGCTGCCAAAAGGTGCCGTCTCCCTTGCCTAACACAATGGAGAGATCGCTGGAAAGATTGTTGACCACCGCAACATCGATCTTCCCGTCCCCGTCGAAGTCGCCCGTGACAATCGCGATCGGTCCTGAGTTCGCCCCAAAGGCGCCTCCTTTGGTAAAGGTGCCGTCCCCTTTTCCAAAAAACACGGTGATGTCGTCCATTTCACCGTTGACCACCAACATGTCCAAATGATGATCGCCGTTAAGATCCAAGATTGACACGTTCAGGGGCCGATGGCCGGTCTTATAGGAAATTGGGGGGTGAAATGTCCCGTCGCCTTTGCCCAGAAAAATAGCCACGGCACTGCTCATCTGTCCGCCCTGCGTGACCGCCAGATCCATCACGCCGTCTTCGTTCACGTCCGCCGCCACCACGGCTGTCGGCGTGTCGCCGTATTCGTACAGAGCTTTTTGAGCAAAGGAGCCGTCGCCGCGACCGAGCAGGATCATGAGTTTGTCATTCCTGAGCGCAACGGCAAGGTCCGGCCGTCCGTCTTTATTGAAATCCGCGCAGACGAGAGCGACAGGGGATTTGACCGCGGGGTATGTTGCGCTCTCGATGAATCGCCCCTGGCCGTTACCCAATAAAATTGTGACCCGATTATTCCCGATGTTGGCCACGGCGAGATCCAGGAAGCCGTCGCCGTTCAGGTCATGGAGGATGACCGCCCGGGGTTGCTCCGGAACTCGTAGAGTCTTCGGATCGCGAAAACTGCCGTCTCCGTTTCCAAGCAGAATGGTCAATGAGTCGCCGCCGATGTTCGTGGTAATAAGATCCGCCAAGCCGTCGTTGTTGATATCACCTGAGACAATGCTGGTTGGATTTTTGCCGACCTCATAGGTGTGATAAAAATAGAATAGGTCAGGGACCGGGTGGGATTCCCGTTGGCTACAGGCCAGACCGGTCACGAGCAGTAGGCTGCTGAGAACCCTGATCGCGCGCGATGTCGAGATTGCCATACTAAGAGCCATTGTATCGGGACATTAAAAGCGGCGCAACGTACGGAATAGTCTGGTTTCTCGCGCCACAGTTGCGTGGTCTCTGGCCGTGCGATAGACTTCATCCATGCCTATAGTCTACATCGAAAACTTGTCACAATATGCAGACCAAGAAGTCAGCGTTCGAGGCTGGCTCAGGCACAAGCGGGTCGGTGGCAAGATTGTATTTCTGGTCCTGCGGGACGGGACCGGAGATATGCAGGCCGTCGTCAGCAAGGCCACGGTAGGGGACGAGCTTTTTTCTCAAGCCACCAAGTTAACGCAAGAATCATCGGTGATCGTTACCGGGAAGGTACGCTCGGATCCGCGGGCGCCGGGAGGTTTTGAACTGGATGTAAGCGTTCTACATATTATCCAACTTGTCGCTGAGGAATTCCCGATCCAGGCGAAGGAACACGGCACCGGGTTTCTCATGGAGAACCGGCATCTCTGGATTCGCTCGCATCGGCAGCACGCCATTCTTCGCGTTCGACACGAGATTATCAAAGCGTGTCGAGATTTCTTTGATGACCGAGGCTTCATCTTGGTCGACACACCGATTTTCACGCCTAATGCCTGTGAAGGGACGACGACCCTCTTTGAGACCGATTACTTCGGCGAGAAGGCGTATCTGACACAAAGCGGTCAACTCTATAACGAAGCGACGGCAGCCGCCTTCGGAAGAGTCTATTGCTTCGGCCCGACGTTTCGCGCAGAGAAATCCAAGACCCGTCGCCACCTGATGGAATTTTGGATGATCGAGCCGGAGGTCGCGTACGCCGAACTGCAGGACATGATGGCGCTGGCTGAAGAATTTTTGATCAACATCGTGGGCTCTGTCCTGAAGCGTCGAAAGGAGGAGCTGAAAGTGTTGGAGCGAGACGTGAGCAGACTCGAAGCCATCGCGTCTCCTTTCCCACGGATCACGTATCAAGAAGCTGTGGAGCGGCTCCGAATGCGTGGTAACCCCATTCAGCCGGGAGATGATTTCGGCGGCGACGAGGAAACGATTCTCTCGAAGGAGTACGACCGTCCCCTAATTATACATCGCTACCCTAAAGCCATTAAGGCATTTTACATGCAAGAAGATCCAAATGATTCGGCCTTAGCGCTCTGCATGGATGTTTTGGCTCCTGAAGGCTATGGAGAAATCATCGGAGGCGGACAGAGGATCCACGAACGCGACAAGCTCGACGCGCGTTTAAAAGAACATCATCTTTCAGAGGACGCCTTCAAGTGGTATCTCGATCTGCGGACTTTCGGCTCATCTCCCCATGCGGGATTCGGAATGGGCATCGAGCGCGCAGTAGCCTGGATCTGTGGGCTCGAGCATGTGCGGGAGACCATTGCCTTTCCACGCATGCTCTATAAGATCTATCCTTAGACAAGTGTAATACCTAAGATACTTAACTCGCCCCGCCGTCGCGGTTTCTTACACTCATTGTGGCATGCTCGGCGATGTTATCCACAGGTACAGCCACCAGCTAATTTTTTGCTATGTTGCTGGAAAGACTATTTTTTTATTCTTGACTTCTATTTCTGAGAGACTATACTCCGCTGAGAGTGGGTAGAAGTGGGAACTAGTGGATGGTGAATTGTGCATCGCTCCGTCATGCTTAAGGAGGTTCTAGTCTGGCTGCAACCTCGTTCAGGCGCGGTATATGTGGACGGAACTCTCGGTGAAGGTGGCCATAGCCAAGCTATTCTGGAAGCGTCCGAACCTAGCGGCAGGCTATTCGGATTTGATCGTGACGCGGAAGCCCTCGCTGTGGCCAAGGACGCATTGCAGGGCTATGGTGAGCGAGCGCTGTTGATGCACGCTACCTACCGGGAAGCAGGAACTGTCGTTTCCGACATGGCTCCATCCGGTGTCGACGGGATTTTACTTGATCTGGGCGTTTCCTCCCGACAGCTCGAGGCAGCACCGCGCGGCTTCAGTTTTCAAATCCACGGGCCTCTGGACATGCGGATGGATACCCGCGAATCGACCACGGCTGCCGATCTCGTGAATCGTCTTCCCGAAACGGAGCTCGCACGAATCTTATTTGAATACGGCGAGGAACGTTACTCGCGCCGCATCGCGAGGGCAATCATCCGCCGCCGGGAGACCGGCCCGATTCTGACGACACAGGCTCTGGTGGATGTCATACGCGCTGCTGTCCCGCGTGCGTATCTTCACGGTCGGCTGCATTTTGCCACCCGGAGCTTTCAAGCTCTGCGGATAGCCGTGAATCATGAACTCGAGCATCTTGCCGCGTCCCTACCGGTACTGGCCGGACTGCTGGCGCCAGGTGGACGGCTGGCGATCCTATCATTCCATTCACTCGAGGATCGGATTGTCAAACAGGGCTTTCGATCTCTTGTACGCGACCCGGCCGGGGATTTTCTAATTCTGACGAAGCGACCGATCCCACCCTCTCGTGAGGAATGCCTCGCGAATCCGCGCGCGCGGAGTGCGAAGCTACGGGTTCTGGCGCGTAAGGAGGCAGCATGAAGATCTTGATCGGCACGCTCTTGTGGGTGCTGGCGCTTGTTGCCGTTTGCGAGAAAGTGGATGTGTATCGTACAGGGTATGCAATTGAAAAACTGCGTGTGGAGAAAAAACAAGCGCAGCAGGAACAACGCGGCTTAGAACTGGATCTGGCGAGAGTCACCGCACCCGAGCAGATCGAACGAGTGGCCTCAACCAAACTTGGCATGGTGCGGCCGCGGTACGATCAGGTGGTCCTAATCGGGCCGCGTCAAAAATCGCAGCCTCCGCCGAGTCAGGGGGTTCTGCCGGTGGGGCAGCTTGTATTGCGATGATGGGATGGCGACGTCGGCAAAAGGCTTCACGGCTGAGAGGATGTAAAAAAGCATGATAGAGCGCCGGGAAAAGCGACGCGTGGTTGTTGCCGGCGTTCTCCTCGGGATCGGCTTCTTCATGATCTTAGGGCGTTTGTTTCATCTCCAAGTAATCCAAGCGGAGGATCTGGGACAGAAAGCAGGGCGTCAACATCATAAGGTCTTGACGGTTGAAGGCGGACGAGGGACGATCTATGACCGGAACGGAAAGATCCTGTCCATGAATTTGGACGTGCCCTCAGTCTTCGGCGAGCCTCGGGCTATCTCCGACATGCACAGCACTGCCGCGCGATTGGCAGGCGTGCTTCTTACCGATGTGACCCAGATGGAAGCCAAACTTAACAACAGACGGGACTTCGTCTGGCTTGAGCGCAGGCTGGCTCCTGAACAAGCTCAGCGCGTACGGGCCCTCTCACTGCCGGGGATCGGCTTGGTCCCCGAGGGGCGCCATTTTTATCCCAATGGGGCGCTGCTCGCTCATGTGCTCGGCTTTGCGAATGTAGACAACCATGGTTTGGAGGGTTTGGAGCGCCGGTACGATGGCCGTCTTCGTGGCGAGCGAGGACACTTCGTGGTCGAGCGCGACGCTCTTGGAGGAGCGGTATTTCCCAAGGGATTGAATTATGCCGCGCCGTCAGCCGGTCAGGATCTGATTCTCACGATCGACGAGGTCATTCAATATATTGCTGAGCACGAACTTGAGCAAGCTGTTACCAAGACCAGAGCAGATGCCGGTATCGTGATCGTGAGCGAGCCAAAATCCGGCGCCATTTTAGCGTTGGCCGTTTATCCCACCTTCGACCCCAATCGCCCCGGCTCGGATGCCAACCTCTGGCGAAACCGGGCCATCGCGGACACCTATGAACCCGGATCGACATTAAAAATTGTGACGGCGGCAGCCGCCCTCGAAGAGAATTTGTTTTCTCCGGCTGATCTCCTTTACGGCGAAGACGGCAAATATATAGTAGAAAACACGGTCGTCCATGATCATCATAAGCACGGCTGGATGACCTTTGCCGAGGTACTTCAGAAGTCGAGCAACATCGGTATCATCAAGGTGGGCCAACGTCTTGGGTCCGATAGGCTGGCGACATATCTTGCGGCCTTCGGCTTCGGTCAAAAAACCGGAGTCGATCTGGAGGGGGAAGTTCGAGGGTTGTTGAAGGAAGAACAAGCCTGGGGGCGTCGTTCTCTGGCGTCAATCTCCATGGGGCAGGAAGTGGGCATCACTGCACTACAACTCACGATGGCGGCCTCCGCGATCGCTAACGGCGGGTGGGTCATGCGTCCTTATCTGGTCTCGGAAATCAAAGCGCCGTCCGGGCAAACGCTTGCGCGCTTTGAGCCCTCTGCTCGTCGCCGCGTCGTCTCTTCTGCGACTTCCCGTACAATGATAGATATTTTGCGAGGCGTGGTACTGCCGGGCGGCACCGGGACACTCGCCGCATTGCCGGCCTACGACGTTGCAGGCAAGACCGGCACCGCACAAAAGCTCGATCCGGTGACAAGGCGATATTCTGCTACGCGAACGGTGGCGTCCTTTGTCGGGTTTCTCCCTGCGGATGATCCTCAGCTCACCATCCTCGTGGTCATTGATGAACCCAAGGTGGACCAGTGGGGCGGAACGGTGGCGGCGCCGGTCTTTCAGAGGATCGCGGCGCAAGCGGTACAACACCTCGGCATTCCGCCCAAAGATTTTAAGGGACAGGTACTCGCGGCCCGTGCGCCTAATGCTTCACCTGAGCCAAAGAAGGCGTCTTGGGAATATGTGGTGGGCCGGTGATTACGGGAAGGGGCGCGTCTTGGCGCGCCTGGGGTGGGCGGGTGCAAAAAGGGGAATAGACGGACGACTTGGCAGTCAACATACATGAAACTTTCGGAACTTATGATGCCATTCCATGACGTGATCTCGCAGGGAAATCTCGACGTGGAGGTGATCGGCCTGACCGACGATTCCCGCGGCGTCAAGCCGGGGATGTTGTTTATCGCGGTGAAGGGCACAAAAACGGACGGACATCAGTATCTCAACGCCGCGGCTGCAGCCGGAGCGGCGGGGTTAGTCGTGGAATCCGGGCTGACGGGCGCCAATATCGCCGCCGGCTTAGAGCTCCCTGTGATTGAAGTGCCGAATTCCCGCCGGTTCCTTGGCATCTTAGCGAGCCGTTTTTACGGTTACCCCGCCGCGCGGCTGAAAATGATCGGCGTCACCGGAACGAACGGCAAGACCACGACGACTTATGTCTGCAAGGCCATCCTTGAGGCGGCGGGCAAGCAGTTAGGATTGATCGGGACGGTCAGTTATATGATCGGAAGCGAGGAGGTTGCCGCGAGCCATACGACCCCTGGGGCGCTGGAATTGCAAGCATTGCTGAAGAAAATGGCGGATGCTGGGCTGGAGGCCGTCATCATGGAGGTATCCTCGCACGCGCTCGCGCTAGATCGCACCGCGGGCTGCGCGTTCGACGCCGCCGTCTTCACCAACCTGACACAGGATCACCTTGATTTTCACAAGGACATGGAAGAGTACTTTCAGGCGAAGCTTCGACTGTTTACCCAGCGGGGGGCACATGGTCGCGCGATCGTGAATGCCGATGACCCCTATGGTGAGCGGATCGCGGCGGCGTTCCCGGCGGCTATCTGGAGGTATGGGATTGATGCGCCCGCCGACATCCGTGCGGAAGATGTAAGGATTTCATTGGACGGGGTGGAATTTCTGGTAAAGACGCCTTTTGGCTCGGCGGAGATCCGCTCACCGCTCGTCGGCCGGCATAATGTATATAACATCCTGGGGGCCATTGGAGCAGGCCTCCAACAGGACGTGCCGCTCCCGATTATCGCTCAAGGGATCTCGCGTTTGGCTGACGTACCGGGTCGCTTTGAAAGGGTTGAGGCCGGGCAACCTTTCAAAGTGATTGTTGACTACGCGCACACGGACGACGCTCTTTACCGGCTCCTCTCCACGGCGCAGACGGTCAAGACCGGGCGCATTATTACAGTCTTTGGCTGCGGAGGCGACCGCGATCGCGGCAAGCGGCCGAAGATGGGTCGTATTGCTGCTCTCTATAGTGATGTCGTGGTGGTGACGTCAGACAATCCCAGAACTGAAGATGCGCGGGGGATCATCGATGAGATCGAGCCGGGCATCAAGGCCGGCCTCAAGGAGGCGGGTCGCGGAAAGTATGTTATCCGTCCCGATCGACGCGAGGCGATTGAAACAGCGATCAGGGAGGCCCGCGCCGGCGATCTGGTGCTGATCGCGGGCAAGGGACACGAAGACTATCAGGTTATCGGTACAACCAAACATCCGTTCGACGACCGAGTGGTTGCGCGCGAAGCGCTCAACGCCGTGAAGAGTTGGGAGTGAGGCTTTTTACCATCGCGGAGGTGGCCAGCATCACCAATGGTCGCGTGAAGTTCAGGCGCCCGGCGGAATTACAAAAGGCCGTCCGTCGCGTATGGACCGATTCACGCACCTGCCGGTCCGGAGATCTCTTTGTGGCGCTGACCGGCCCGCGATTCGATGGGCACCGGTTCTTGCGGGATGCCCGCCGAAAAGGGGCGATCGCTGCATTGGTGCAAAAGGGATCTTCGACCTTGGAAGGTGTCCCTGTCGTTCAGGTGGATGACACGTTGCGGGCCTTCCAGGAGCTGGCGGCGGCTCACCGTCGGCGATTTTCGATCCCGGTCGTTGCGGTCAGCGGAAGTAACGGCAAGACGACGACGAAAGAGATGATCGGACGAGTTCTCTCGGAGCGTTTTCGGACACTCGTGACCGCGGGCAATTTCAATAATCACATCGGGGTCCCGCAGACCCTGTTCCAATTAACCAGCCGCCACGAGGCGGCGGTCATTGAAATGGGGATCAGCGGGCTCGGCGAGATGAGCCGTCTGTGCGAGATCGCTGCCCCGACACATGGTGTTCTGACCAACATCGGGCCGACGCATCTGGCGACGCTCGGCACCCTGGACACTGTTGCGCGGGCGAAAGGCGAGCTGCTCAAAAGCCTGCCTTCCGGCGGGACGGCCATCCTCAACGCGGACGATCCGTTCTACCGGCGCCTGTCGAGCTGGGTAAAGGGCCCGGTGGTCTCCTTTGGATTTTCCCGAGGCGCCACTGTGCGGGCGCTACGCGTTCAGTCGAAAAGTCCGCTGTCGTCCACGGTGTCCGTGCGGCTTGCCCGGCGGACCCATGGCTTCAATATCCACTTACACGTCGCCGGCCGTCATAATATCGCGAATGCCCTTGCCTCGGTTGCGGCCGGGATGGCTCTCGGCGTCGGCATCAAAAGGATCCAAGCCGGTCTGGCCCGTTATAGGCCGAGCGCCATGCGTTCGGAGGTGATCCGCCGCCGCGGCGTCATGATTCTGAATGACTGTTACAACGCGAATCCGGCTTCGGTCCGTGCAGCCCTCGACTGGTTGGCGGACATCAAGGGATTGGGCCGGAGCTTTGCCGTCCTCGGGGAGATGCGCGAACTCGGCGAGCGTGAGATCGAGATCCATCGCGAGGTGGGCCGGGTAGTGGCGATGCGTGCCGACTATCTCTTGACCACCGGCAGACTAGGGTCTGAGCTTGCAGCCGGGGCGCTCGAGGAGGGGATGAACCGCGATCATGTCATTGTGGCGAATGCTCACGGGGAGCTCGCCGAACGGCTGCGCGGGCTCTTGCGAAAAGGGGATGTGGTGCTCTTGAAAGGCTCGCGAGCCGCTCGGATGGAAAAGGTGCTGGAGAAACTATAGAACGCCGTTCCGCGCCATTGTTTCTGACCCGTTGCAGTAAGGAGCAACGGGTGCCCGATGGGTGCTGGCGAACGGTCCTGGAGGCGCATTGCTCTACCTGTTGTTGTATCCGCTCCATTCTCAATTTGCCATCTTCAACGTCTTACGATACCTGAGTTTTCGTATCATCTATGCCGCGATCACCGCGTTTCTGATCGCCTTCGTGCTGGCCCCCCCGGTTATTCGCCAACTTCAAAATTATGGCATTGGTCAGCGGATCCGGGAAGAGGGTCCAAGCCGACACCAGGTAAAAGGGGGGACGCCCACAATGGGCGGCATTCTGATCATTTTCGCGGTCCTCATAGCGACGCTGCTATGGACCGACCTCACCAGCGCCTATATCTGGCTGGCGATTTTCGCCTTGGTCGGATTCGGGCTGGTCGGGTGGTGGGATGATTACTTGAAGTATTCCCGTGGAAAGAACCAGGGGTTGTCGGCGGTGCAAAAATTTGGCGCTCAAATAGCAGTGGCCGTCGCGATCAGCGGCGCGTTGTATTTCTTTCCCGCATATTCCACGGTGCTTAGCGTGCCGTTCTTCAAGAGTTTCACGCCCGATCTCAAGCTCCTGTACATTCCCTTCGCCGTGCTGGTGATCGTCGGCGCGTCAAATGCGGTTAATCTCACAGATGGCCTGGATGGTCTGGCGATCGGCCCCGTGGTCGTCGCCTCCATGGCCTACACGGTCGTGGCGTATATCTCCGGCAACCGGATCTTCTCCGAGTATCTGCTGATACCTTATATCGAAGGCGCCGGCGAGCTTGCGATCTTCACGGCGTCCATTTTCGGCGCAAGCTTGGGCTTTCTCTGGTTCAACGCCTATCCTGCCTCGGTATTTATGGGGGATGTCGGATCGCTGCCTTTGGGCGCGGCTCTGGGCACGGTGGCGGTCATCAGCAAACAGGAGCTCTTGCTGGTCCTGGTGGGCGGAGTTTTTGTGATCGAAGCCCTATCGGTCATTTTTCAGGTGGTCTCGTTCAAATCGCGCGGCAAGCGAGTCTTCCTCATGGCGCCGATTCACCACCATTTTGAATTGAAGGGCTGGGAAGAGCCCAAGGTCGTGGTCCGTCTCTGGATCCTGGCTATCTTGCTCGCGCTCTTTAGTTTGAGCACCTTAAAGTTGCGATGAGAGTGGCGATGAGCGACGGCCTACGTTTGGATCTTCAAGGGAAACGGGTGGCCGTCATCGGCTTCGGTCGAAGCGGCCAGTCAGCGCTCCGTCTGCTGAGCGCCCTAGGGGCGCGCGTCGCAATTGCGGACCGGAAGCCGGAATCAGAATTGGCTCAGGTGCTCTCGGGTGTTGTGGCCTCTCCTGTTGAACTCTTCGGCAATGGGCAGTACGAAGGGGCCCTGCGGGGATCGGACCTGGCGTTGATCAGCCCCGGCGTCCCGATGTCCCTGGAGCCGCTTCAAGATGCGCGCAGAACAGGCATTCGGCTGCTTGGCGAACTGGAGTTCGCGTCTCGCTATCTCACGGGCAGATTGATTGCGATCACCGGGACGAATGGGAAGAGCACCACGATCAGTTTAATCGGCGAACTCTTGAAGAACGCCGGCTTTGATATCTTCGTGGGCGGAAACCTAGGCACGCCGCTGGCGGATGCGGCGCTTCTTTCGCTGCAAGGTCGCCAATGGGATTTCGTTGTGGCCGAAGTCTCGAGCTTCCAGTTGGAGACCATTGAGACATTTCATCCGTGGATTGGGGCCATACTCAACGTCACCCCGGATCATTTGGATCGGTATCCTTCCTTTAAAGATTACGCCGCCGCTAAGGCAAGAGTGTTTGAGAATCAAACCGCTGACGACTATGCGATCCTCAATGCCGACGATGCCGGACTCGCGATATTCAGGCCTTTTTCGTTGGGAAGGCCGGTGCGGTTCAGCCGTAGGGAAACTGTCACACGCGGCGTATTTCTCCAGCGTGAAATGATTATGTCGAATTTGCGAGAGGCGACCGAAGAAGTCGTGCCGATCGCCGACTTGCGGCTTCGCGGGGTCCACAATCTTGAGAATGTCATGGCTGCAACTGCTGTCGCGGTTCTGGCCGGCTGCCCGATGAATACGATCCGCCGTACCCTACAGGAATTTCGCGGACTCGAACACGTGATGGAGGTCGTACGCGTCCTACGCGATGTCACCTATATTAATGACTCAAAGGGCACGAACGTGGACGCTACCATTAAGGCTTTGGAAAGTCTCCCCGGCCCGGTGATTTTGATCGCCGGTGGCCGAGAAAAAGGGGAACAGTATCCGGGTTTGGTGGAAGCAGTGCAGGGTAAGACAAAACAGGTCATTCTGATCGGAGAAGCTCGCACCCGCTTCCGCGAGATGCTAAAAGGTGCTGCGCCTGTCAGCCTGGCCGGCACGCTGGCCGACGCGGTGCAGCAAGCGGCGTCTCTTGCGCGTCCGGGCGATACGGTTCTGCTCTCGCCGGTCTGCGCCAGCTTCGACATGTTCCAGGATTACAAAGATCGCGGCCGCCAGTTCAAGGAGCGGGTCAATGAGCTGGCATGACGCGCAGACGCTGACACTCTACCGCTCGGATCCCGCCCCTTCCTACTCGCACCGGGTAGACCGGACTCTCATGCTGCTGGCCTTTATCCTGATCGCCATAGGGATCGGGATGATCTACAGCGCGAGTGCCGTCATGGCTCAAAAACGGTTCGGGGATTCGGCCTATTTTCTCAAGCGCCAACTGGTTTGGCTGGCGGTTGGGATGGTCTTGCTGATGATCTTTGCCCGCACCGATTTGAAGACCCTCAGGGCCTGGGGGGTTCCGATCTTGCTGATCGGTCTGGTCGCTTTAGTGGCGGTGCTGCTTCCCATGATCGGCGTCAGTGTCAAAGGCGCGCGCCGCTGGCTGAAGCTTGGCTCATTGACGATTCAGCCCGCGGAACTCATCAAGGTCGGTGTCTTGTTATACCTCGCGCATTACCTGGCCAAGAAGGGCGAGCGCATCGAAGACTTTCGTCTGGGGTTTGTTCCGCCCCTCGTCGTGATCGGCCTTGTTATGGCGCTGGTGCTGGTCGAACCGGACCTCGGGACCGCCACCGTGATCGGACTGGTCAGTTTCGGCCTGTTGTTTGTCGGCGGCGCGCGGCTCGGCCATCTCTCGCTGATCGGGCTCGCGGCGTTACCGGCCCTTTACCTCCTCATCGCGGGAGTCGGCTATCGGCGCCAACGCATGCTTAGCTTTCTCGACCCGTGGAGTGATCCGGAAGGGACTGGTTTCCAGGTGATTCAGTCGTTTCTAGCGCTTGGCGGAGGAGGACCGTTTGGTGTGGGACTCGGCGAGGGGCGCCAGAAGCTTTTCTTCTTGCCCGAACCGCACACGGATTTCGTGTTGTCCATGCTCGGCGAGGAGTTCGGGTTTCTGGGCACCAGTATTGTGATTGTCTTGTTGGCCGCGTTCGTCGCCAAGGGTTTCATGATCGCACTGGCGGCCGAAGATCCGTTCGGGCGCTACCTGGCCTTCGGCGTAAGCTTTCTTGTGGCCTTTCACACGCTGATTAATGTCGGGGCGATATCCGGTCTTCTCCCGACGAAAGGGCTGCCTTTACCGTTCCTGAGTTACGGCGGCTCTTCGCTCATCGTCAATATGATCGGAACGGGAATGCTGATGTCCGTCTCGCGCAACCGGCCGTCCGGCTAAGCGCAGCATGCGGGTGATCATCGCGGCCGGCGGGACAGGTGGGCATCTCTATCCCGGAGTGGCGATCGCCAGAGAGTTTGAACGGCAACTGGAGAGCGCCAAGATCACCTTTGTGGGGACCAGCCGAGGGATCGAAACAAAAGTGATGCCGAGAGAAGGATATGAGCTCGTCACGATGAAGGCCCGCGGCATCATGGGCAAAGGTCCCATCGGAGGGATCGTCGGGCTCGCCGTCACCCCCCTCGGTCTTGCCCAGTGTCTAGCGCTCTGTCGGGCGCGCCGGCCGGATCTCGTCATCGGCATCGGCGGCTACACCAGCCCGCCTTTGGTTACGGCCGCTACGTTGCTCGGAATAAAGCGCGTGATCCTCGAGCCCAATGCGTATCCCGGTATGGCAAATCGGCTCCTCTCGCCACTTGCCCATCTTGTATTCGTCTCCTTTGCCGAGGCGCTGCCGTTTTTCGACGCTCGAAAAACACGGGTGGTCGGCACTCCGATTCGACGGGCATTCCTTGATCTGATGTCGTCCGGCAATGCCACGCCCGGGGCTGACAGCCCGGCCCATGTCCGCGGTCCTCTACTCCTAGTCTTAGGGGGTAGCCAGGGCGCCCGTTCGATCAATCGCGCGATGACCGGCGCATTTCCAATTCTGGCACAGTCCCATCCCGGCATGCGCATCATCCACCAGACTGGAGAGCGGGATTTCGAGGAAGTCGCAACGACCTATCGTGCCGCGGTTCAACAAGGGTTCCCGGTTGCCGAGCCGGAGGTCGCGGCATTCTTGTTCGATGTTCCGCGGGCCCTCACGCAGGCCGACTTGATCATCGGGCGCTCGGGCGCGACAACGGTGGCCGAGATCACCGCGTGTGGGAAGCCAGCGATTTTCATTCCGTTCCCGCATGCTATTCATGGCCATCAAGAGCGTAATGCGCGGGTTCTGGAACAGGCCGGCGCTGCGCAGGTGATTTTAGATCACAACTTGAGCGGGACCGTGTTGGCGCAGGCGGTCAGCGCCCTGATCAATGATCCTCAACGGTTGGCCGAGATGGGACGACACAGTCGCTCTCTTGGACGGCCGGACGCGGCCGAACAGGTCGTCCATGCCTGCCGAGAATTGGTAGGACGCGCCTAGAAATGTTTAAACGAATTCAGCAGATTCATTTCGTCGGCATCGGCGGCGCCGGCATGAGCGGCATCGCCGAGGTACTGCTGACGATTGGGTATAAGGTGACGGGGTCGGATCTTCAAGAGTCCGAGACCGTCAAGCGGATTCGCAGCCTCGGAGGCATCGTCTTTATCGGTCACGCGGCAAGCAATGTCGGGACAGCCCAGGTGGTCGTGATCTCCTCGGCCGTTTCTCCGACGAATCCCGAAGTGGTGGCAGCCAAGGCGAAACTCATTCCGGTCATCCCTAGGGCGGAAATGCTTGCCGAACTGATGCGGCTTAAATATGGCGTGGCTATCGCCGGAGCCCATGGCAAGACCACGACGACATCCCTAGTGGCCCATGTGCTCGCGGAAGGCGGATTGGACCCTACCATTGTCATCGGTGGAAAAGTGAACGCGTTAGGCAGTCATGCACGTCTCGGGCGCGGCGAACTTCTGGTGGCGGAGGCCGATGAGAGTGATGGCTCGTTTTTGAAACTTTCCCCGACCATCGTCGCTGTGACCAACATGGATCGGGAGCATCTGGATCATTACGGCACAATGGAGCGACTCAATCAGGCCTTTGTTGAATTCATCAATAAGATTCCGTTCTATGGGCTGGCGGTGCTGTGTGTCGACGACCCTCAGTTGGCCGCTATGCTGCCTTTACTGACGAAGCGCTTTCAGACCTATGGCCTGGCTCAGGGCGCTGAACTCCAGGGCGCGAACATCGAACTACAAGAAAGGACGGCGCAGTTCTCAGCACGGCTCAAGGGGGAAGATCTGGGGCGTTTTCGGGTGGCCATGCCCGGTGTGCATAACGTTCGCAACGCCCTGGCCGCGATCGCCATTGGATTGGAACTGGGCGTTCCCGTGGCGCAGATTGCGCTTGCCCTCGAAAGCTTCACCGGGGTGGAACGGCGGTTTCAGATCGTCGGCGAAAAGGGGGGCATCACTATGATCGACGACTATGGGCACCACCCCACGGAAATAAAGGCGACATTGGCGGCGGCGAAGGGCGGCTCAAACCGCCGCCTGGTCGTGCTGTTTCAACCTCACCGGTATACCAGGACACAGGATCTCGTGGACGAATTCGCCGTGGCTTTTAACCAGGCCGACCTCCTGTTTCTCACTGAGATCTATGCCGCTGGAGAGTCGCCGATTCCCGGCGTAAACGGCGAGCGATTGGCGCAGACGATTCAAGGCTCAGGGGGACCGCCCCTGACGTATGTGCCGCGCAAGGAAGAATTGGTGGAGAAGGTGCTTCCTCATCTTCGGTCCGGGGATCTGGTGCTGACAATGGGGGCAGGGGATATTTGGAAAACCGGCAGGGCGCTCCTCGAACGTCTGCCATGAGCACGCGTGAGCAGGATGATCAAAAAAGAGATTCAAACGCTGCTGTCGGGGATCAACGGCATTGTGCGTTTCGATGAGCCGATGCGACTGTACACCTCGTTCCGGATCGGAGGTCCTGCGGACGCCTATGTTGAGCCGGCCGATGTGGAATCGCTCCAGCAATTAATGGCGGGGGCTTACGCCGAAAAGATTCCGGTATTTGTGATGGGCGGCACCAATCTACTGGTTCGAGACGGCGGGATCGAAGGCATCGTGGTGCGGCTCGTGAAGTTGAATCGCATCGAGGAGCAGGAAGGCGGACTGCTCTATGCCGAGGGTGGAGTGTTGATGCCGCGTCTTTTAAAGGTAGCGATGCAGCGGGGACTCACCGGCCTCGAGTTTGCCGCCGGGATTCCCGGCACGGTCGCCGGATGCGTCGTCATGAATGCGGGCACACGCTTTGGAGAAATGAAGGAAGTGGTCCGGAAAATCCGACTCGTAACAATGACGGGGGCGATCCTCGATGTGTCCGGGGAGGAAGCGGGATACAGCTATCGTCGCAGCCGCCTTCCCGAAGGCGTCGTGGTGGGCGCATGGCTTGGCCTGCAACCGGGTACGAAGGCTAAAATCGAGTCGAGCGTGAAAGATTCGCTTCATCGACGGAAAACGACGCAACCGATCGAAATGCCGAATGCGGGATGCGTTTTCAAAAATCCCCAGAGCGACTCCGCGGGGCGACTCATTGAGGCTGCCGGCCTCAAGGGTGCGCGTATCGGCGACGCCCAGGTGTCTACGAAGCACGCTAACTTTATCGTGAATCGCGGACACGCGACGGCAAAGGACACTCAGGCGCTTATTGGGCTCGTCGGAAAAACCGTCGTGGAGAAGTTCGGGGTAGCCCTCGAACTGGAGGTCCAAATCGTGGGACGGGAATCCGGGAAAGATGGGCTCAATTAAACGCCGCTTGTGAGGCGCAGGAGCACTGAGACTGCATTGTTGACGACAAACCGAATTGCCGTGCTGATGGGGGGACCCTCCGCTGAGCGCGAGATCTCGCTCCGGACGGGCCGGGCGGTCTTGGCCGCTCTATTGAGGAAAGGCTATGACGCGATCCCTCTTGATATGGATCGGTCGGTGGGGATGCGATTGCGCGAACTTCGCGCTCAGATGGTGTTCATCGCATTGCACGGGCCCGGAGGGGAAGATGGCACGATTCAGGGGATGTTGGAAATTCTCGGTTTGCCGTACACGGGCTCGGGTGTCCAGGCTTGCGCGATGGGGATGGATAAAGCTGTGACCAAGGCGCTCTTGGAATACCATCACATCCCTGTCCCCAAAGGAACGGTCCTCACCCGCGCGGAACGCAAAGCTCCTCTGCCTCGCGGATTTGGTTTCCCTGTGGTGGTGAAGCCGCTTAATCAGGGCTCGACCCTCGGTATCTCGATCGTCAGGCAATCGCGGGAGCTGGGCGCCGGCCTGGAACTGGCTTTTAAATACGGCCCCTCCGTGCTCGTTGAGGAATACATCAAAGGTCGGGAATTGACGGTGGGCGTGGTGAATGATCGGCCCTTGCCGGCGGTGGAGATTCAGGCGCCCAATGGCTTCTATGACTACGCAGCCAAGTACACCGCCGGCGCCAGTGTCTATTTGGCACCGGCTCCGATTTCTCATGCGACCGCAAAACTTCTTCAATCGTTAGCGCTCGAAGTGCACCGTCGTTTGGGTTGCCGTGGAGCGACCCGGGTGGATTTTCGGCTTGATCCACGCGGGCGTCCATTTGTCCTCGAAATCAATACCGTTCCCGGTATGACCCAGACGAGTCTTCTACCGATGGCGGCGAAGGTGGCGCGCCTGTCATACGAAGGTCTCGTCGAAGCGATACTTCAGTCCGCCATCGACCGCGCAGCTGTTCTCGAAAAGGAGAAAAAGCAAATCTCACGGAAGAAGAAAAAGAGTGAGGAAATCCCATGATCCATAAACGAACGAAACCAAACCGTCGGCGTACAGCCGAAGACTCAGGGACCCGAACCAGACGAGGCACGTTCCGCATACTTGCGCTGCTCATCTTGATCGTGTCGGGCAGCGGTGGATATTGGTATGGCCGACAAGCTGCGATTCCGGACCTGACGAAGTTGATTGGCTGGGCGGACCAATTCTTTCCAATCACCTCCGTGGAGGTCAATGAAGTCAGGAAGGTTTCTCGAGAGGAGGTCCTCGCCGCCCTTCACCTTGAAGCGGCGAGCGGGCTCATTGCAACCGATACCGGCAAGTTGAAGCAGAGTCTTGAGTCGCTACCCTGGATCCAGCGGGCGGAAGTGCGACGGGTGTTTCCCGACACGCTGGTTGTGGAGTTGAAGGAGCGAGAGCCGGCTGTGGTACTTCGCGACGGACATCGCGAACTGCTCCTCGGCGACGACGGCGGCGTGATCGCGGAAGCGAGAGAAGGGACGTTTGAAGGATTTCCTGTCCTGACGGGTATCGACTTTGCGCAAGTGGTCTCCAGAAACTCCGATACGACCGAGCGGGTTCTGGCGGGCATTGCGCTATCAAGTGTCCTGGGAGAGGTTGGCGCGAATCGAATGGAGGTGGACCTCCGGACGCCGGGAGATATGGTGGCGTACTACGACGGTTTGCGCATTCGCTTCGGTGAAGGGGCCTTTGAGGACAAGGTGGAACGCTATCGACGTTTGGCGGAGCGGGGATTCATGCGGGCTGGTGAAATGGAAGGATCGGGTCTGGCCGGCAGAAAAGAACAAAATGGTCTCTCCGCGGATGAGAATGGCCATCTGCGATTGGGCGGCTCGAAACATGGCGAGGTGGAGGTCGATCTGAGGTTCCAAGACCGAATTATCGTGCGCGGCAAAGGAGGGAGACAAATGTGGGTCGAAAAGACCAAATCATCGTAGGCCTGGATATCGGCACCACGAAGACCCGCGCCGTGGTCGCGGAGCTGCGCGACGACGGAGGGGCGGATGTCATCGGCGTCGGCACCAGTCTGTCGCGAGGATTGCGCAAAGGCGTCGTCATTAATATCGAAGATACCGTAGCCTCTGTGCGGAAAGCGGTGGAAGAGGCAGAAGTGGTTTCCGGCATCGTCATTAACTCCGTGTATGTGGGCATTGCCGGGGGCCACATCAATAGCCTGACCTCGGACGGGCTGGTGGCGATCAAGAGCGGCGAGGTCACCCGCGCGGACATTGTTCGAGCGGTAAACGCTGCGAGGTCGGCTGCCATTGTGAAATCGGACCATCGAGTCCTGCACGTGCTGCCCCGAGAATTCATCGTCGACGATCAGGATGGCATTCGCGATCCGCTCGGCATGTCGGGGTCTCACCTCAAGGTCAACGTGCACATCATCACCGGCGCCGTCACCTCGGTTCAGAACCTGGTCAAGAGCGTTGAGCGGGGCGGCCTGGATGTGATCGGTATTATTCTACAGCCCCTCGCGTCCAGCGAGGCGGTGCTCAACGAAGATGAGCGCGAGCTGGGCGTTGTCATGGTCGATATGGGGGGCGGTACAACGGATCTGGCGATCTTTTCCGAAGGCAGCGTGATGCATACCGCCATTATTCCGGTCGGCGGTGATCATTTCACGAACGATATCGCGGTGGGACTAAAGACGGCTCGCTCGGAGGCGGAACGCCTCAAAGTACAATACGGGTGTGCGGTCGCGTCGCTGGTCAAGGACGATGATGTCATCGAAGTGACGAGTATCGGCAACCGTCCGGTCCGCAGCCTTTCGCGTAAGCTTCTCGCAGATATCATCGAGCCGCGAGCCGAGGAATTGTTCGATCTTGTGGCGAGAGAAATCAAGCGGGCCGGCTATGAGGGTGTCGTCACGGGTGGTGTGGTGATCACAGGCGGCACTTCGCTCATGGAGGGCATGGCCGACATGGCCGAGCGCATCCTGGATCTGCCGGCAAGGCGAGGTTTGCCGGCCGGCGTGGGGGGCATTCACGAGCATGTCGGCAATCCCATGTTTTCGACGAGCGTTGGATTGATCATCCACGCGCTCCATCAGGAGACAGACCTGGCGTTGCATGGGTATCGCAAAGGCCGTCGCTTGTGGCGGGTAGTGGAGCATATGAAAAGCTGGGCACGGGAATTCTTCTAACTCTTCAGCAACAGGGAGGCGCGCATGTTTCTGCTTGACGATGAGGTCACGGTCTCGGATGCGAAAATCAAGGTCATCGGTGTCGGCGGGGCCGGGTGTAATGCGGTCAACACCATGATCGCCTCGGGAGTGGAGGGGGTAGAATTCATCGCGGTGAATACGGACGCGCAAGCTTTAGGGATATCCCAAGCGCCGACCAAAATACGGATCGGCAAGAACGGCCTGGGAGCGGGAGCGAACCCTGAAGTCGGGCACGAAGCAGCCCTTCAAAGCGCGGATCAAATCCGTCAGGCGCTCGAAGGCTGCGATATGGTTTTTGTTACGGCGGGCATGGGCGGCGGCACCGGAACCGGCGCCGCGCCGGTCATAGCCTGCATCGCACGTGAAATGAAGGCGCTCACCGTTGCGGTGGTGACGAAGCCTTTTCAGTTTGAAGGCGGCAAACGGATGGCGCGGGCAGAGGACGGGCTGAAGGAGCTCCGCAAATACGTAGACACCTTGTTGCTGATTCCCAATCAGCGGCTTCTAGGCGTCATCGATAAGACCACGCCGCTGCGTGAGGCTTTTAAGGTGGCCGATGACGTCTTGCGACAAGCCATTCAAGGTATTGCCGATGTCATCAAAGTGCCTGGCCTGGTCAATGTGGACTTTGCCGATGTCCGCACGGTCATGGGCCATATGGGCCGCGCGGTCATGGGGATGGGCATCGCCCGCGGGCCAAACCGTGCTGTCGAGGCCGCTCAAAAAGCGATCTGCAGTCCGCTGTTGGAACAGGGCTCCATCGAGGGGGCCAAGGGGGTCCTTCTTAATATCACGGGTGGTCCCGACCTTTCTCTACACGAAGTCAGCGAAGCCTCGTCCATCATCCAGCAGGGAGCCGACAAGGATGCGAACATCATCTTCGGAGCCGTGATCAACGACTCCCTCAAAGATGAGGTGATGATCACCGTCATCGCGACCGGATTTGAACGCGAAGAGATCCTTTCGCATCCCAGCGTCCGGTCAATGCAGACGATCATCGACGATCCGGCAAGAGATTCCCAACCGAGCCGGGTTGATCGGCCTGCGTTTATGCGACGTGCCGCGGCCAGCCGGGAAAATGGTTCCGAGCGAACCGCCCCGCGAACGATGATGGCAACCGAAGAAGAATGGGATGTGCCGACCTTTCTTCGACGGCAAGGGGATTAAATTCGCGGACGCGTGTCACCCCGAAAGCGGTAGAGGGTCTAACAAGACAGGTCACTTGCGATGAGGTATGGATCGTCTCCTTCAAGAGCTGCGAACAAGAAAGGTGGACTGTCATCGCTTGGCGGTGGCGCCATCACGATCCCGGCGTTTGATGAAGGCCTCATCGGGGTCACCCATATGTTCGGCACCAGATTGCCCGGTGCACCGAACGAGTTGCGCGAATCCGGCTCAGGCGTTCAGGTCGTTTCCGTCAAACAGGTGCATGGCACGGAGGCTCTTGTCCTTCATCGGGGGATGACCCAGTCCGAAGTCCAAGAAGCCGCCTTGTCGAAGGGTTTCGACGCGATCATCACAGACCGGCCTCGGACCTGGGTGACAGTTCGAACTGCTGATTGCGTTCCAATTCTGTTAATGGACGCCGATCGCGGCGTTGTCGCCTCAGTGCACGCTGGATGGCGAGGGACGGTCGGGGGGATCTCGCGCAAGGTGGTTCGGATGATGCACGAGCTCTTTGGCTGCAAGCCTGGACTGTTGCGCGCAGCTATTGGGCCGTCTATCGGGCCGTGCTGTTATGAAGTGGATGAGCCGGTCATGCAACCCTTGAAACGAGCCTTTCCCTACTGGTCCGAGGCGCTAGAGGAAACAATGCCGGGCCGTGGACAACTTGATCTCCGGCGGCTGAACCGCCTCGCGCTCAAAGAAGCAGGAGTTGACCTCCTTCGCATTGCGGCAGTAAACGTGTGCACCGCCTGTCATCCGGACCTGTTCTACTCATACCGTCGTGACGGAAAAGGCACGCGGCACATGACTAGTGGTATCGCGCTTCTTGAATAGTGCTTATCAAAGTCTGCTCCATCAAGTAGAATAAACATCCCAGTGATCCGGGCCACTCACGGCCCAGATATGTACATAAGGGGATTTGTGGAAGACAGAGCGGAGCGGGAGGAGTTCAATGAGAGGCTGGAAAGGGTTCGTATGCGCGTCGAACGCGCGGCACATTCTTCGGGACGCAACCCGGCGGAGGTCCGTGTCATTGCCGTCACCAAGACGGTCGCGCCGGAACGGGTCCTAGAAGCGGCGTCGTGCGGCTGCCGAACTTTCGGTGAGAGTCGAGTTCAGGAGGCTATAGCCAAAATGGAGGCGTTGGGTGGAACGGCCGGCCTGGAGTGGCATTTTCTCGGGCCGCTTCAAACCAATAAGATCAAGGCGATCATCGGTCGCTTCTCGCTCCTGCATGCGATTGATCGAGTGGATGTGGCCGAACGTTTGCAGCGAGCGCTTCAGGAGCGGAACATGGTCCAACCTGTGCTTCTCGAAGTGAATGTTTCAGGCGAACCAAGCAAGCATGGCTTTAGCCCGGACACACTGATGGAGGCGGCTGGTAAGGTCGCGAATTTCAAGAACATCGAGATCAAGGGCTTAATGACCATCGCGCCCGCCGCCGCTTCTCCCGAAGATTCCCGGCCCCATTTCCGTCACTTAAAACAATTGGCGTTACGATTGGAGAGCGAGAGGATTCCAGGGGTCGGGACCAAGGAACTCTCGATGGGTATGTCAGGTGATTTCGAATGCGCCATCCAAGAGGGCGCGACAATGGTGCGAATCGGCAGCGCATTGTTCGGATCGCGAGAAACCGAGCATCGGGTGCGTGCGATCGCGGGTGAGACATGACGAAGATCGCGATTATCGGGGCCGGGAACATGGGAGAGGCCCTGCTTGCCGGGCTATTGGCTGACGGCGCCGCCACCCCTGCGGATCTCTGGACCACGGACGTGGACGGAGAGCGTCTGAGCGCGCTCCGGACGCGGTACGGCATCCGAATCGGATCCGATAACCAAGAGGCGGCCGCCTGGGCGGATGTTCTCGTGCTGGCGGTGAAGCCGCAAACGATGAACCGGGTGCTGGAAGGCCTCAAGGACATTCTTCCGGCGCACACGCTGATCATCTCCGTCGCGACCGGCATCCCAATGGCGAGGATTGCAGCCGCGTTGGGCGGGAATCGCAAACTGGTCCGGGTAATGACCAATACGCCGGTTCTGGTTCGCGCCGGCGCCTCGGCCCTGGCAATCTCCCCGCTCGTGTCGTCCGAGGACCGGGCGCTGGCCATTCGCATTTTCGAAGCGGTCGGAAAGGTCATCCTTGTCGAGGAAAGTCTAATGGATGCCGTAACCGGCTTGAGCGGCAGCGGACCGGCCTATATCTTCCAGGTGATCGAAGCATTGGCAGACGGAGGGGTGAAAATGGGTCTGCCTCGTGAAACGGCACTGTTGCTGGCGTCACAAACTGTGTTTGGTGCCGCCAAGCTGCAGATCGAGACGAATGAGCACCCCGGACGGCTGAAGGATAAGGTGGCGTCACCCGGAGGGACGACCATCGCCGGGTTGTATGCGCTTGAAGCCGGAGGCGTTCGGGCGGCGTTCATGGCGGCCGTTGAGGCCGCGACCAAACGCGCCGAGGAATTAGGAAGACAGTAATGTTTGTCGCAGCAAATATCCTTTCGGCGCTGGCCGTGGTCCTGCACATGATTCTGCAGGCATATATCTGGGTGATCATCATTCGCGCCTTGATCAGTTGGGTCAACCCCGATCCTTGGAATCCGATTGTCCAGATGCTCAATCGACTGACCGACCCTCTGCTGGATCCGATTCGCCGAAGGTTGTTTCGGTTCAAGGGGTACGGGGGAATGGCCATTGACTTGTCGCCTCTCGTACTGATCGTCGTGGTGTATTTGGTGGATCTAGTGGTTGTGACAACGTTATCCGATTTTAGCGTGCGTATGCGCTGAGCCCTGATCCTTTCCCCCCGCTCGGGTAGACAGAGCCGAGGTGAAGGGTCAGCTTATTGAGAGGGAAGCCAATGAAGATCACGCCGCTCGACGTTCAGCAACAGGAGTTTAAGAGTCGCTTTCGGGGTTTCGATCCCGAAGAAGTGGGAGCCTTTCTCCGCACAGTGTCTGAAGCCATGGAGGACCTGGTCAAAGAGAACGCGGCCCTGAAGGAGCAGCTCGAGGCGACGCAGGGGCAACTGCAGGGCTTGCGGCAGAAGGAATCGGCGCTAAATGACGTCCTCGTGTCGACGCAAAGGATAAGCGAGAACCTGAAGCAAGCCGCACAGCGCGAGGCTGAGTTAATTCTAAAGGAAGCCGAGCTTAAAGCAGATGATGTTTTGAAGAAAACTCAGGAGGAATATGGCGTTCTCCAGAGGGAAATTCTGGCGCTGCAGCGCCAACGTATCATGGCGTTGGAGAAGTTTCGGGCCCTCCTTCAGGGTTTTCAAAAAATGATCGAATTGGAAGAGTTGGATTCCGATACTGTCGACCCGCGTAACCGCTAGAAGGATGCCTCGAACGAGGAATGCGCGCCTGTCTACATCCTTGGCGATACGGATTCAGCCGCGCTCCAGCAAAAATGCGGTCGCCGGATGGATCGGCAACACAGTCAAGCTGCGCGTGACGGCGCCTCCGGTAGAGGGCGCTGCGAATAGTGCCTGCCTGGGATTGCTCTCTGCCTTGCTGGACGTCCCTCTATCACAGTTGGCTCTCGTCAAAGGGGAGCACTCCCGCAACAAAATCGTACGGATTGACGGACTCAGCGATGACCAGGTCCGTGCCTGTTTATCCCACCCCGCCTGCCTCTGAGAAATGGCTGAGCCGGTTGCTGAGCGGATGCAGCAGGGTGTAGAGGAAGGAGTCTTTCCAGGGGCCGTGCTTCTGGTGTGGCATCAGAGCCAAATCATCCACTATGCCGCTTACGGCCACGCCTCCCTGCTTCCCCATCCTGAACCTGCTTCCTGCGAGACAGTCTATGATCTGGCTTCATTGACGAAGCCTCTTGCTGCAGTGAGCGCTGCGGTGCTCATGACCGCAGACGGCAGGATTGATTTGGATAGCCGGCTGGAGCGCTACATTCCGGGACTGGAACAGAAAGAGTTGTGCCGGGCGACCGTTCGTCAGCTACTCAATCATGCCGCAGGGCTTCCAGCTTGGCGACCGTTCTATGAGCGGATCGTCCCGGATGGGAGGCGGTTACGGGAAAAGCCGGTGGAAGCGCGACGCCGGGCCATATATGAAGCGATTCGGCATGAGCCGCTGGTAGAACCGGTCGGCGCCCGGTCTCTCTACAGCGATCTGGGATTTATTCTACTCGGGGAGATGCTTGAACGGGTGAGTGGTAAGGATTGGGCCAGTCTCTGCCACGAGGAGGTGTTTCCACGGCTCGGTTTCGAGGGGCTGTTTTACATGAGTGAGACCGGACCAACAGGCGGGGTGTCCATCAGCAATCGTGTATTCGCCGCGACCGAGCAGGATGAATGGCGGGGCCGTCTCCTTCGAGGCGAGGTGCATGATGAGCATGCCGCGGTCATGGGCGGAGTCTCCTCCCATGCGGGGCTGTTCGGCACCGCCCGGGCCGTGTTGGATTCGTGTCGGGTCTGGCTGGCCACGGTGCGAGGCGACAGCTCCTCCCTGCCGCGTCAGTGGGCCCAACAATTCACCTACCGGCAGCACACTGCATCGGAATCGAGTTGGGCGCTGGGTTGGGATACGCCATCGCTTGGGCCGGCGGGCGAGCCCTCGTCCTCAGGCCGCTTCTTTTCTGCATCCTCGTTCGGCCATCTCGGGTTCACCGGCAGCTCGGTATGGATAGATCCTGAACGAAACCTCATCGTCGTGCTGCTGACGAACCGGGTGCATCCGAGCCGGCAGAACAACCGCATCCGGCAGTTCCGACCTACGCTACACGATACCGTGATTAAGACTTTACCGGGTTGAGGGGGTCCGGATAATCGATCCAGGGTTCTTTTTCGGCGAGGTAGCGGGCGCCACGGAAGTTGACCCGGGTTCGGAGACGCGAGAATCCCATTTCCTGGAGCTTCTGAGCCAGAGCGCATATGGCCTCAGGGATCGTTGGATGTGACGAGGTCTCGGCCGATACCGATTCGTACTGAACCTTTGCCGTATAGCCGGTAATGGTACGAGTGACAGGCACCATCCGAACGAAATTCCGCCCTGGGGCGTCATTGCCCTCCAGCTGATGTTTCTCGACAACGGCATTCTTGCGGGTAATCAGCGGCGAGAAGAAAGTCATAGGAGCAGGATTATACGGAGCGGAAGCGGACAAAGCAATGCGGGCGAGTATCAGTCCGTCACGTGAAGCGACAGTTCCATCCGTGGCGCCAACGCGTCCACTTCTTTTCTCAGGCTCACTTCCACGATGCGGTTGTCGTTGATTCCCAGCGCCTCGCACAGGGCGTCCTGGGTAATCTTGAGGCCGCTATCGATATCCCGTCGCAGGGCCGACACAAAATAAAAACGAAGATCAAGCGCAAGCCGACTACGGTCCGGCACCCGCATAGTAGAAGTAATGGAGTTGCAGCGAGCCAATAGACAGAGCAGTTCTTGACCGACGTGGATCTTAAAGCGGCGGCCCGCGGAGGACAGGACGCGGCGCCCTTGTACGGTCGCGTATTGGTGATTAATGCTTGGGGGTAGAGGAAGGATGAGCGTCAGGGAAAATGGGTCAGACGGAATTTCTCCGGGGGCCGGACGTTTACTTTGCGCAGTTCCTGGAGTGTTCCGACCGGTGAGAGGCGCCTGTCCCAATTGCCCGCCACGTCGATGGGGGAGGGGATTATGGGTCTGGGGCTGCGGAACCAGTGAGGAATTATTCACAGAGACTACATTCTGGCATTGAGCAGGCGGCCTGTACGAAGTAAGCCGTACAACAACAGGGCCGGAGCGTGGTGGATGGCCCGAGCGGCGTCGGACCATTCGCTACAGAAGGTCCATGATCTTCGACATAGAGGCTTCATGCCGTTCCTGCGTTCTTGTCACATAACGGCGCCACTCTGTCGGCCCCCATACTTCTAAATGCTCGTACATGCCGACGAGCACAATCTCTTGATCGTCATCCAGATTGACATGCTTCCGCAGTTTGCCAGGAATGAGGATGCGCCCGGCTTTGTCCACTTCAGATGTGGAAGTCTCCGAGACCACGAAATGCATGAACAACCGGCTTTGCTCCTCGTCCAGTTTGGCGCGCGTTTGCTTCAAGACAGTATCCCATTCGGTTTGCGGATACACTCGCAGAGAAGCTAGTTCCTGCACCTTTAAGAAGACGACGGTTTTTCCAGGGCCGGCGGCACCGGTTTCAGACAGGAGTTCACGCACAGGCGGCGGGAGAAGAAACCGACCCTTTTCGTCCAACTTGCAGAAGTATTCGCCGGAAAACATCACGGGGTTCTCACGCGTTTGGTTAAGGCCGGCTATGTGCCCGGCTCTTCTTCCGGAGCAAGAGATCCAGCTCAGATTTTACAAACCGCCAGTCCTTCCCGAGCTTAAAGGCCGGCACACGCCTATCTTTGATGTAGCGATAGAGAGTCCGAGGAGCCACTTTTAGGTAGCGGCAGGTCTCGGCGGTTGTGAGAACCTCATCGCTCACTCCCTTAGGCATCACAGATCCCGCTTTAAACAATAAGAGTAGATAAAAACCGGGGCTTTGTCAACACTTTGCAGTCCGCTGGCTGCCACTGGTTGCCAGTGGTGTCCGCTATTCACCACGAGGCTTCACACGCGGCGTGCCAGCGTCCATACGATCACGCCTTTGACACCAGCCCGGCGAAGGGCTTTCGCGCATTCGTTGACGGTAGCGCCGGTCGTGAACACGTCATCAATGATCAGGACCGTCCGGCCCTGCAACTCTGCACACGGTTGTGCGGCAAACGCTCGCCTCACGTTGCCGGCACGTTCTGCCCGATGCAGTTCCGTTTGAGGCAGAGTCGCACGAATTCGCCGCAGATGCTGCAACGACAACGGCAGGCTGAGGCTCGCAGCGATGTGATCGGCCAGGAGCAAGGATTGATTGAATTCGCGCGCGCGTAGCCGCTTTGAATGCAGCGGCACGGCCAGCACGAGATCAACAGGTGGAATCTTATCCTTCCAGACCAGCATTAGGTCGGCGAGCGGACCGGCCAGCGCGACGCACTTGCGATATTTGAACAGGTGAATGGCATGCGCCAACACCCCTTCATAGGCATAGGGCGAACGAGCGCAATCAAAAGCCGGCGGCGCCTGCCGGCAGGAGCCACAACGATGGCTGGGGCTGTGAACCAAGGCGATGGGAGACCCAAAGGGGCGACCGCAAATAGGACAAATAGGACCCTCAAAAGGACGGATCGATTGCCAGCAGGGGCGGCAAAAAGAGGGTAAGCGACGGTCCGGGGCCGGACCAAGACATTCTGCGCAATCCATAGGATAGATCAGTTGTAAGATCTTATCCCACAGGTCGGGCATGGTCTTTAGACACCGGAGAGGGGGACAGGCAACCTTTCTCCCTGGCAAGGTTTTGCAGAGACGGCTATAACTTAACGGGAAAAGTAGCGTCCCCTTTGCGACCGCGCGGTGGGTTACAATGGCCTGCCCGCGCAGGTCGAATTGTCCGAGATGTTTTCGGTGTGTTATAGGTGATTGGGGAGAACGCGAGGAGAACTGTGGTTCGTTTGGACAAAGTCTCAAAGGTGTATCAACGTGGCGCGACATCGATTGCAGCTCTGCGAGGGGTATCCCTCGAGGTACCACCAGGAGAATTTTTGGCTGTGATGGGGCCGAGCGGAAGTGGAAAAAGTACGTTATTAAATTTGATCAGCGGTCTGGACCGGCCTACCGAAGGGGAGATCGTGATCGATGGCCGCTCCACGCACGGGTTCAGCGAATCGGATTGGACCCTGCTGCGTCGCGAACGATTGGGCATTGTCTTTCAGTTCTTCAATCTGCTCCCCGGCCTGACGGCGCAGGAAAATGTCGAGCTTCCTCTGCTTTTGAGCGGCGACCCCCAGTCGCAAGAACTGGCGGAGGCGTCATTGCGGTCGGTCGGGTTGGCCCATCGAGCCGGCCATCGCCCCGCGGAGCTTTCCGGAGGAGAGCAACAAAGGGTAGCGCTGGCCCGGGCCCTGGTCCACCACCCGGCGCTGTTGCTCGCGGATGAACCCACCGGCAATTTGGATTCGAAGATCGGTCATGACATTGTGCGGCTCATAAAATGCCTGGCTCAAGACAACGGACAAACAGTGATCCTGGCGACCCATAGCCGGGAAGCTGCAGCGGAAGCCGATCGCATTCTGGTTATGCGCGACGGAAGCGTGGAAGGGGAACTTCAAGCATGAGAAGAGTAATGGTCTTTGGCCTGCTGGTATTGCTGGGAATGCATTCGGGCGTTGCAGCAGATACGGACAGTCCCGTCACCAAACATCCATTGGCGCAGGAGCATTCGATTACCATCGACGCGAGCGCGTTGAAGCCACCGAAAGTCTGGAGTGTTCCGGGTGTGACCGAGCCGTTGCAGTCACTGACGGCCTTTAAGACGAATCAGGTGAAGACTCTCGAGCTCAGGCCGGGGCGGTACATGTTTACTACGACGACCATTTCGTTTGAGTTTACCGTCGATCTCGACGGCAAGCTGGAGTTCGCTAAGATGCATGATCAGTGCGTGAGCGGCCGCGGCACCGCTTTGCTCACCATTAGTTGCCGCTTCACCATGCCGCAATGACGCCTTCCCTTTCACCCCGCCCCGACCTCTCCGCAAGAATCGCGGGCGTTCGCTTTCCTTTTTGTTTGATGAATGCATCCGGAGCCCTGTGCGTCACTCAGGATGAGTTGGAAGCGCTTGGCCGCTCTCAGGCCGGCGCGATCGTTACCAAGTCGATGACGCGAGAACCACGGAGCGGCAATCCGGAGCCCCGGTATTTTGCATTCTCAGGAGGCTCGATCAACTCGATGGGGCTTCCGAATCTCGGTTACCATGCGTACGCGGAGCTCATTCCGTCCCTCAAGGCATTCGGGAAACCGGTGATCGCCAGTGTCGCGGGCCTCTGTGAGGATGATTTCCCGGAGATTGTGCGGATCATCAGTAAAGCCGCGCCGGACCTGATTGAAGTGAACCTGTCATGTCCGAATATTCCTGGAAAGCCGCAGATTGGGTATGATGTCGACGCATCGGAGCGTGTGATACGCCGGGTGCGCGCGCTGGCAGACCAGCCCATCGGGGTCAAGCTGCCGCCCTATTTTGATCCGGCTCATCATGCGGCGATGGCGGAGATGCTGACGCGCACGCCCGTCGATTTTTTGTCGTTGATCAATTCGGTCGGTAACACTCTCTTGATCGATCCGGAACGGGAATCCGTCGTCATCAAACCCAAGGGTGGATTCGGAGGACTGGGGGGCGCCATCATCAAACCGGTGGCGTTGGCCAATGTCAGGGCTTTTGCAAAAGCGTTGCAGGGACGTATTCCCATCATTGGTGTGGGCGGAATTGTCTCTGGAACGGACGCGTTCGAACATCTTCTCGCCGGTGCCTCAGCGGTCCAGATCGGGACGGCTCTTGTGGAGGAGGGGCTCAAGGTCTTCGATCGCATTGGACATGAGTTGGAGATTATCCTCGCCCAAAAAGGCTATCGCGGGGTTGAGTCCCTGGTCGGCAGCCTTCAGGAATTGTGACCCTTTTCCGCCTACTCGTCTGGCGACATCTTCTGGCCGAACCGTTACGGACGGTCCTCACAGTGCTGGGGATCGGTCTAGGCGTTGCGGTTTATGTAGCGGTGGCGACAGCTAACGTTGAGGTGCTCCGCACCTTTGAAGAAGGGGTGTTAGGTGTCGCGGGTCGCACCACACTCCAAGTCACGAGCGCCGCAGTTCTTACAGGGGGCTTCGACGAGCAGATCATTCGGGCCGTCCGTCAAGCCGATGGAGTGACCATTGCAGCCCCGGTTCTCGAGTTCACCGCAATCTGGCGGCGTGGCTCGGCCGAGCCGGTCCTATTGCCGATCTTGGGTGTCGACCTCCTGGCGGAGTCCGGGGTACGCGATTACGCTATTGCGTCCACCAATGCCTCTCGTCCTCGGACGGAAGAAATCGGCGTCGACAGCGACGCCAACTGGGAACGCTATCTTGAACCCGACGCAATTGTCATAGGCCGGGCTTTCGCTCGGCGATATGGGCTCACCACAGGGGAATCGATCGATCTGAGGGTGGGACCGCTTGTCCGGCGGTTGGTGATCCGAGGGTTGATGGAAGGGCGCGGACCGCGAGGCGCAGCCCTTGAAGAACTTGCAGTGATGGACATTGCCTCCGCGCAGCTAACTTTTGAGCGATTAGGACAGCTCGACCGCATCGATGTTGTTTCAGACCGCACGCGATCAGTAGACGAGGTCGCCACAAGTCTCCGGAAGCGCCTTCCCTCAGGCCTCCTCGTAAAACGGCCGGAACAGCGCAGTGCTCAGATGGAGAGGATGACCCGCGCCTTCCGGCTCAATGTCGCTTCCTTGAGCGCGGTGGCATTGCTGGTGGGACTCTTCCTTGTGTACAACACGATGTCCTTCGCGGTACTTCGCCGACGCCGGGAGATCGGGATTTTGCGCGCTCTGGGGATGCTGCCCGAAGGAATCAGCCGGCTGTTTCTTCTCGAGGCCTTGCTGTTGGGGATGGCCGGGTGGGTGCTGGGCATTGGCGGCGGAATATTTCTGGCGCGCATCGCGGTCCGGATGATGGCAACGACCTCCGGCAATTTGTATGACATGGCCGTTTTGCCAAACCCAGCGATCTTGCCTCCGGCAGTTGTCATCCAAAGTTTCCTGATCGGCATCGGAGTGGCTGTCTTCGGATCATTAGGCCCGATCCGCGAAGCCCGTGGTGTTGAACCGGTGCGGGCGCTGGTCCCCAAAGGATATGAAATGGACTGCCCTAAGCCGGTGGCGTCGATTGTGCTCAAGGCGATTGCGCTCCTCACCCTGGCAGCAGTGGCGGCATTAGCAAAGCCTGTGGGGGGGCTTCCGCTCTTCGGCTACCTGTCTGCCTTCCTGCTGATCATGGCGTTTGCGATGCTGAGTTCCATCGTCATTCGTGTGATTGGCCCATTCTTACAAGCAGTACTTCCCAGGCGGTCGGGAGTGATCTTACGCATCGCCGCGGCAGAGCTGGGGCGGGCGCCGATCCGGAACGCTGTGGCAGTCTCCGCGTTAATGGTGGGCCTCGCCTTAATGATCGGAATGTCGATCTTGATCGTTAGTTTTCGGCAGACCGTCGATGTATGGCTGGATCAGACGGTCAAGGCGGACATGATTGTGGCGGCCCCGACCTGGCTCGGCTCCGGTCCTCCGAGTCGTCTTCCGGAATCTGTCCGTCAACGACTTCTGGGAATTCCCGGTATTGAGGCAGTGGATGCCTATCGTGATGTGCGGACTGAATTTCGGGATCGACCGGTGGCGATGGTGGCGCGGGATCTGCTCCTTCATGCCCGTCACAGCCGGTATTTGTTTCTGGAAGGCGATTCGTCCGCTATTTTGGCCCGTGCTGTAGAAAATGACGAAGTGCTTATCTCCGAAACGTTCGCAAACCAATTCGAACTTCATAAAGGCGATCTGATCACGCTGCCCAGCCCGGGGGCACCGGTGGAATTGCGTATTGGTGGAGTTTTTTATGACTATGCCACGGATGGGGGCAAGGTTGTCATGGATCGAGCTCTCTATGAGAGATTTTGGCGAGATCCAGATCTTACGGTCGTGCCGCTGTATCTGGCTGCCGGCGTTGACCGCGATAAAATTCGTGATGCGGTTCTTGCCCGCTTGGCCGGGGATCCGCCGGTGCTGATTCTCACCAACGCAGAACTGAAGCGGGAGGTGCTGCGAATTTTCGATCAGACATTTGCCGTGACCTATGCGCTGGAGTTGATCGCGTTGCTCGTGGCGCTATTGGGTATTGTGAATGCGCTTGTCTCAGGGATACTCGAACGACAAGGCGAACTGGCGGTGATGCGGGCGATCGGCGCGACATCCGGGCAAATCGGGCGCATTATCCTGTCCGAGTCCGCCTTGTTGGGGATATCCGGAGTCATCCTGGGAGTCGGCGCCGGTTTTTTGCTTTCAATCCTGCTGATTCATGTCGTCAATAAACAGTCGTTCGGGTGGTCGATTGCCTTTCATCCGTCATTAGTTGAAATACTTATGTCCAGCGTCTTAGCCCTCGGTACGACCGTCTTGGCCGGCTATGGTGCAGCCCGCAGAGCCGCACGTCTTCCGCTGGGTGAAAGCCTGCAATACGAATGAGCCGGGCCACGGGAAGGGCGCGTCCCCCGGGAACGGAGCCTGTCCCGGCAGGCGTGTGGGGTGGGAGGGTGAGATAGCGCCTGGGCTAGGGGAAAAAAGGCCCGTCTCGGCGGGCCGAGGGCGGGAGGGTGCAACGGGAAAAAAGGCCCGTCTCGGCGGGCCGAGGGTGGGAGGTGCAAAGGGAAAAGCGGCCGTCCCGACGGACGGGGAGAGGGCAGGGTGTAAATGTGGGTGTTATAGCGGGTGTTATAGCGGGCGGCTGTAACACGGGCCGAGGGGGGAGGGTTATCGCTGAGGACGTGCCTAGGGCCGGACGGGTAAAAAGACTCTCCGGGCAGCGGGGGTTATAGGAGGCACCTCTGCCGATTTTGTGATATACTTTGGAGGCTACTATAGACGTTAGATTGGCGAAATTGCGCTTAGTAGGCGGCAATCCAGGATTTTCTTGATTTCTTCGTCGGTTATGGGAGCTCTGCCATCGATTTGCCCCTTTGTTCAGTATCAAGAGCAATTAAGCCGATAGGAAAGAATCATGATTGAATCACCCATCAGAGTCGTGACCTATAACATCCATCAGGCGCGTGGCCTCGACGGGGCGAGCCGATTGGACCGCATCGTGGATGTCCTGCAGGAAGTGGATGCGGACATCATAGCTTTGCAAGAAGTATATGGCTCCCAGGTGGCCATTTTGGAAAAGGCGATGGGCATGAACGTGATTTTTGGCCCCACGCGACATCTGGCGAAAGGTCTGTACGGAAATGTCTGTCTGAGCCGTTTCCCTTTGATCGCCCACAAGAGCTATAACCTGACCTGCCTGCCTTTCGTGCCCCGCGGTTGTCTGCGTACCGATGTCGATTACGGCGGCCGTCCCCTGCATATCTTCAATGTCCACTTAGGCCTGGGTTACCGTGAGCGGATCAGACAGGCTCAAATGTTGTCGGACATTCTGGATCCGCGCGAGCTGGGAGGACCTCGATTGCTATTGGGAGATTTTAACGAATGGTTTAACGGCGGCGCGTCACGCTTGCTACGAGCGGAGTTCGGCCATCCTTTCGGACGTCGCAAAAAGCTACGGACTCATCCCAGCCCCTTTCCGGTTTTTTCGCTGGACCGGATCTACCACGATCCGGCATTGCGGCTAGACCATGTGAGGGTCCATACCAGCAGGCGTGCGAGGATTGCCTCGGATCATTTGCCGACCTATGCCGACATGCGGCTGGTCTCCCACAACACCGGCAACTGCTAGCGCTTAGGCGAGAGCGCCTTTGACGATCTTCCCCATCTGAATAACCTTCAGGATACGATCCGGATCTTCCAAAACGGCGATATCGTCCAGCGGATTGCCATCGATGAGGACGAGATCCGCAACCTTTCCCTGCTCGATAGTTCCGATCTCCTGATCCAATCCCAATAGCGCGGCGGCAGAACTGGTCGCAGCCTGAATTGCTTGCATAGGCGCGAATCCGAATTGAACCATCCGGCGGAGCTCTTGAGCGTTTTGTCCGTGGACGTTGAATGGAGTTCCGGCGTCCGTGCCCATAGCGATGCGCACGCCGGCGTGCGCCGCCTTCAGAAAGTTCGCTTTGAGATCATCGGCCATCATGAGGCATTTTTGGAGTGCATGAGCCGCCATCCCACCGGCTTTGCCATGTTCGGCGCCCGAGAGGATGGCCGAGAGGGTCGGCACCAGAAACGTCTTGTGGAGCAGAAACAGTTCCAGGGCCTCATCATCCAACAGCGTTCCATGCTCGATGGAATGGACTCCGGCTCGGATGGCATTCTTAATACCTTCAGCGCCGTGAGCGTGGGCGGCCACCCGGCGGCCTGAGCGTATGGCCTCTCTGACGCCGGCTTGGAGTTCCTCGAAGGTCAATTGCGGGGCCCCTGGCGTGGTCCCGGGCGTCAACACTCCCCCGGTTGCGATGAATTTGATGAGGTCCGCCCCTGCCTGTACCTGCTCGCGTACTGCCTTAACCACTTCGTCGCGGCCGTCCGCCTGTCTTCCAATAAACCAGGCATGGCCTCCGGTGATGCAAATAGCGAGGCCGGCGTTGAGCGTGCGCGGCCCGGGAACAAGACCTTCCCGAATCGCCCGTGTGAGGGAGATCGAAATGTGATCGCGTGAGCCGACATCCCTAACAGTGGTAATTCCGGCCTCTAACGTGAGCCGGGCATGGGTAACCGCCTTTACGGCCGTGATAGCAGGGTCATCGCGCTCAAAGGAGGCGATTGAGTCGGCGCTGGCATCCAGGCAATAGTGAACATGACAATCGATGAGACCGGGGAGGAGCGCCTGCCCCGCTGCGTCGATGACCTGGGTGTCTTTAGGAAACTTTGCGCGGCTGTCTGGTCCGACCGAGGCAATCCGCGGTCCATCCAGCAGCACCGTGGTGCGGTCCTGCCAATGATCTTTGCCGTCAATCAGGAAGACATTGCGAATGGCGAGAGGCATGAGAAGAGCGGGGTTAGGTCCCCAATACGTTCATGACGGCCTCGACGTGGCCCTCCACTTTGACTTTTGGAAAGATGGCTTTGAGCTTGCCCTTCTCATCAATCACGAAAGTGCTGCGCTCGATGCCCCAGTAGGTCTTTCCATACATGCTCTTCTGCTTGTACACCCCATAGGCCTTGGAGACGGTCTTGTTCTCATCGCTGAGCAGCGTAAAGGGCAGGGCATATTTTTTGCTGAATTTTTGATGAGAGGTCAAATCATCGTTGCTGACACCGAGTACGACGGTGTTTGCCTTCTCGATCCGCCTGATGTCGTCGCGAAAACCGCACGCCTCTTTCGTACAGCCGGGCGTGTCATCCTTGGGGTAGAAGTAGAGCACCACCTGTTTGCCCCGCAAGCTCTTCAAGGCGATAGTTTCTCCGGTACCGCTCGGTAATGAAAAGTCGGGCGCGGTGTCGCCCACCTTTAGTTCTTCGCTCATATGATTCCTCCAAATTTCCAGTCGCCAGCCATGATAGCTGCCGGATGGCGCGGGCTGTCAAGCGGTTCAGGCGAGAGCAGGACCGCTGCGCGAATGTATTAAAGCTCCAAACGATGGAGGATCAATAGTGCATGACCCGTGGTGTCTTGCGACTGGGCAGGAGTCATCAACGACAAGGCGCCGCGACATGTCGCCGAAGCCATGTGTCACGACGCTATCGAACCCGAGCGCGAAACGTCCGTTAATTATCCTTTGAGCGCGATCCGGTGTTCCATCGCTTTGGCCACCACCGCAAGCAGTTTTTGAGTCTCAACCGGCTTCGGCACATAGTCCAAGACGCCCTGTTTCATCAAGGACACTGCCAGGTCGGTCTCGGGGAATCCCGTGATAACCACTACCGGGACAGATGGAAATTCCTTCCGAAAGTAAGCGATCGCCTCGACCCCATTCACCTTCGGCATCCGGATGTCACATGTGATGACATCCACCATCAGGGCGTTATCGTCCTTGCGAAGAATCTCGATGGCTTTGGCGCCGTCCTCCGCCTCCACGACCTCGTAGCCGGCCTTTGTCAGCGTCATGCCCAGCAAATTGCGAATAGTCTTTTCGTCGTCAATCACCAGCACCCGACCCTTTCCGGGAGTATCTTTAGTGTGCAATCCCCACGGCATATGCGTTCCTTTCATTGAGAGGGTTCTTCGATCCTGCATGGTATCCCAAATCACACGAGCTGGATGTCGGGGAAAACCCTTGAAACAACCCCATTTGTCAGGGAAAACCTGACAATTTCACGCCGGGTTCTCGTCATGAGGAAACTTCCCGGCCCCGATAAGCCCGATCTCGAGTGCATAGCGCGTCAGATCGGCGCGGGTCCGCAATCCCAGCTTTTCGGCCAGCCGCATCCGATAGGTTTCAATGGTTTTCACGCTGAGACACAGCCGATCCGCGGCCTGCTGATTTGTGTACCCCTGGCTCACGAGCCTCAGCACGGCTTTCTCCCGCTGGCTCAGAAGACTTTTGGGGTCGCCCTGCTGGCCCTGGTCCTTGTTCGATCGATCGAGAAGAGCCTCCTGGATCGCTCCGCTCGAGGACGCCAGGTCCACAAACATTTGCCCGCGATGCACGGCGTTGATCGCTGAGATCAACTCAGAGTCCGCAGATTTCTTGACGACATAGCCAGATGCGCCGGCCGCCAGCGCTGAGCGCAGATACGCCGTATCGTCATGCATCGTGAGGACCAGGATCTGGGTCTGGGGAATCGCTTTCCGGATCTGTTCGATCGCCTCGATCCCTCCCATCGCCGGCATCGTAATGTCCATCACGGCCACGTCCGGCGTGGTCTCGGTTGCCAGGCGCACCGCCTCAGCACCGTCTCCGGCCTCAGCCACGACAGTCATGTCCGGCTGGGTGTTGATCAGCAACCGGAGTCCTGCCCTTAAGACTGCGTGATCATCCGCGATAAGCACCCTAATCTTCTCCATGGGTATCCTTGGCTAGGGGGATGCGTACGGCAATCGTCGTGCCGGTTCCGGGCTTGGAACGGATTGCAAGGGTTCCGTCTAACAGGAGCGCGCGCTCCTGCATTCCGTGCAGTCCGAGGCCTTTGGACGTACCCGGTGTCTGCAAGGTTTCGTCGACGTCAAATCCCCGTCCGTCGTCCTCCACGATCATCTGGACGGAAATATCATCCTCTTCCACGATGATCCTGACGCTTTGCGCTGCTGCATGCTTGGCAATGTTGGTCAATGCCTCTTGCATGATGCGGTACAGCGTAGTTTCGATGTAAAACGGCAACCGCACGCCCCCAAAGCCCTTGGTCTTGAGGTCCACCTCGATTGCATACGAGTCGGCGTACTCTGTCGCATACCGTTCGAGGGTCGCCAGCAGGCCGAGATCGTCGAGCACACTCGGTCGCAGGCCCCAGGCCAAACGACCGACTTCATGCAGCGCCATAGAGGCGACCGCTCGAAGCGATTCCGCCCATCCTTTGGCTTCTTCCAACGAATGCGCGGCCCCCACGGTCTTGAGACCGACGAGCAACGCCGTTAAAGACTGACCGGTCTCGTCATGCAACTCTCGGGCGATCCGTCCCCGTTCCTCTTCTTGCGCGGAGATGACCTGCTTCAAAAGCCGGGAGCGGATCTCATCGGCCTTCTTTCGTTCTGTGATGTCAGTGAAGGTGACGACCGCCCCGACAATCGACGAGCCTTCGTGAATAGGGTTTGCGATATATTCCACTGGAAAGCTCGTCCCATCTTTTCGCCAGAGCACCTCGTCTGATGCCCGGTGGACTCCGCCCTCACGAGCGGTTAATAAAACGGGGCACGACTCGGGAGGGTAGATCGTACCGTCTCTCTTCGTATGGTGCGCTACTTCATGGAACAGCTGACCGAGAAGCTGCTGCCCTTCCCATCCAAGCATTTTCGCCGCGGCGGGATTGACGAACGTTGTTTTGCCGTCTCGATCCAGGCCATAAATCCCTTCGCCGGCCGAATTCAGAATCATTTCGTTCTGAACACGTAGCCGTTGTAGCCCCTCTTCTGCCTGCCTGCGCTCTTCTTCGACGCCGATTGCAGACGCAATAATGCTGATCAATTTCTTATCGGCGTCGTCGGGGACGACGTCGGTTTGATAGACGACGCAGAGCGAGCCGATCGCCAGGCCATAACATTTAACCGATTTGCCGATATAGGTTTGCAGTTGATAGGCGAGGACATTCGGATCGGTCAGGCGGTATTCGCTCTGCATGAGGTTGCGCTCGACCAGGACCTGATCGTCCGAATGCTGAATCACTTCATAACAGATGCGCCCTTTTGCCTCGTCCCTCGACGGAAAGCCGGCGGGCGCCCGCCATTGACCAATCGAAATGAGCCGATGGCCATCCATGCGGTTGTAGAGTGCGCATGGGGCGCTCAGCAATTCGCCACAGAGGGCGGTCAGCCGATTAATATTCTCCGCCGGGTCTGCGCCGAAACGTAAAAAGCAGTCGTTGATTTTTGCAAGGCGCTGGTCGGCACGCTTTCGCTCGCTGATATCGGTGAAGGCGGCCACGGCATAGATGATGTTCCCCGCCGCATTGAAAATCGGTCGCGCGGAGACTTCCAACGGGATGACTCTTCCGTCCCGGCGAATCTCCATGTCGTCCACGGTGACGCTTTCACCGGCCAAGGCGCGCACGATCGGCATGCGGTCTGTGGGATACTCCTGATCCGACCCCGCAAGGTATGCGTGATAGGTTTTCGCCAATTGATCCGGCCCCACGTCAGCTATTCCACGGCCCAGCAGGCGTTCCGCCGCGAGATTGGTATAGCACGGCGTTCCTGTTGCATCCATGACGAAGACCGCTACCGCAAGTCCATGGAGGAATTGGACCAGCCGCGCCTCACTCTCCCGAAGCGCCTCCTCCGCATATTTCCGGTCAGTAATGTCCGTCAGGACGCCGACAAAATGTGTCACCTCCCCGAGGGAGGTGTGAATCGGCGCAATCATCACGTCATTCCATCTGATCTTGCCGTCCGTGCCATAGTTCTTCATCACCACACGGCATTCGCGCTTTTCACGAAGCGCCTGGCGAATTTCGGCGAACGTATGTGGATCCGTATCTGGTCCCTGCAGGAAGCGATACGTGTATCCGAGGATGTCCTTTGCTGTGTAGCCAGTGAGCCGTTCGAAGGCTGAATTGGCGAAGATGATAGGGCTACCCGGCTGGTTGGGATCAGTAATGAAAATTCCGTTACTGCTGGCCGCAATGGCTCGATCACGAAGCTGCAGAGCTGATTCTGCGGCCGCGGCTCTGGCGCACTCCTCCTGCGATTGCTTCCATTCAGCTTTTAGACGCGCGGAAGTCCACACCAAGAATCCCAGCAGCGGCAATACCACGACAATGCCGGCCAGCCCGAGCCTTCCTAGAACGGTGCGAATCGGAGTCAAAATTGCGCTCCGATCCAGGCGAACAAGGATTCCCCAATGCAGGCCCGTGTACGTGCCGTACCCTTCTGTCTGAGCGTACCCGGTGATGACGGTGACATGTCGGCGTAGATGGTCTTCTTCCACGTAACCCGGCTGCGCCGACCCCGTCAACAGTGCGGAGGGCAATCCCATGTGCTTGAGATTAATCTCGCCTTGCTGACCCAAGATCGAATCCACGATGACATCGCCATCGCGGGTCAAAAATTGGTACTCGATCGTCTCCGACGAGCCTTGCTGTATCTGAAATCCTCGAATGGAGAAGATCTCCTTCAGAGCCGGTAAAGCGACTCGACTCGAGACCACGCCAAGGAATTTCCCTTGAGGGTCCCTCAGCGGGGCGGTAAACGCGACGGCCCATACTCCGCCGGAATCCTGCGACACTTGAGCATCCCGCACATGAATTTCGCCTCGGTCGCGCACATGCTGAAACCATTCCCGTGTGCTGCGGTCTTGCCCGATTTTGGCGATATCGGTGCTGGCGATAATCCGGCCGCGAGCGTCGGTGACTCCCAGCCACCTGTAAATCGGGTAGAACCGCCTAAAGGTGTCAAGGACCTTGTTTTTCGCGACGGTATCATCGCCCTGAAGCACCGGATTCTGTGACAGGATTTCGATATCTGTATAGCGCTCATAGAGGAGGAGGTCCAACTTATCCGCAATGTCCGCGGCTGTCGACGCTAGAGTTTCTCCTTTTGCGGCAATCAGCCGCGATTCCAGATAGTGGAGCGCGATAATACCAATAACGAGCGTGATCCCCGCCATGAGGGTAATCAGGAGCGGGAGCCGGCTGTAAGGCGGCTGTCGCTGGAAGTTCTTGGCGTGCGATTCAACGGCCATCGACTGTCCGTTTCCCTCTCAGGCAGAGGTCACATAAGATTGTAAAGCTGCTGTCACGGCGGCGCCTGTCAGCTTTCGGCCTGTATGCCGGGCGAAGAGCTGCTCGAGCGCCGATAGGAGGGCCATGACGTGTTCCTCTCGGCAGGATTCACCCATGAGCCCGATGCGCCAGACTTTTCCCGCCAACGGTCCCAAACCTCCGCCGATTTCGATACTGAACTCTGCCAATAATGCTTTGCGGATCAGTGCCTCGTCAACGCCATCGGGAACGGCGACGCAATTGAGGGTGGGCAGCCGATGTCCCTCTTGGGCTTGGGGAACACAGCCCAACATTCCGAGGCCCGCCATCAGCGCGGCGCTGTGCCGGCGATGCCGCGCGAAGCGAACCTCGAGGCCTTCTTCCAGCACGATTCGCAAAGCCTCCCGGAGCGCGTAGATCATGCTGATCGGGGCGGTGTGATGATAGGCGCGTTTGCCCTCGGTCCAATAGTCGGCAATCATTGACAGATCGAGATACCAGCTTTGAACCTTACGCGATCTGCTCTTGAGGACGTCCAGGGCCTGCGCGCCAAACGTAAGCGGTGACAGGCCGGGCGGACAGCTCAGGCATTTTTGTGTGCCGCTAAAACAGGCGTCTACCTTCCATGCGTCGACCTCCAGCGGAACGCCCCCAAGAGAGGTCACCGCATCAAGAATCAATAGAGCGCCGTATCGATGACATAAGTCTCCGACCTCCTCCAGATACTGATGGGCCCCGGTCGATGTCTCCGCGTGTACCAGCGCGACAGCCTTGACCCGCCCTCCGCGGCGAAGCGCGTCCTCGATCTGCTGCGGGTCGAACACCCGCCCCCAGGCGGCCTCGATTTTGATCGGCATGGCTCCGCATCGCTCCACGATGTCGACCATGCGACTGCCGAATACTCCGTTAACGCCGACGATGACAGTATCGCCAGGTTCGATGAGGTTGACGAGGGCCGCCTCCATCCCGGCCGAGCCCGTCCCGGAGATCGCAATAGTAAATGTGTTTGATGTCCGAAACACCTCCCGCAGTTGGGCTTGCACTTCATTCATGATTCCGAGAAACTCAACATCGAGATGGCCGACCAATGGAGTGCTCATGGCCCGCAACACGCGTGGGTGGACCATGCTCGGGCCGGGCCCTAACAGCAGTCTCAATGGCGGAACCAGTTCTCCTACGGCACGGGTCATGACAGAATTGTTCCAGCCTCTCTTTCTGTTGAGTACGGACACCTTTGCAAGGAGGGCGGTATTATAGCCTTCGCGTATGGCTATGCCAACCTACCCCTCATCATATGAAGCAATGCGCAACGTACGGTGCTATACTCCGGCCGCTTATGACCGGCCAGCGTCCTGACGGCCTTTCTCCGCCGATTGAGAGCGTTCTGAAGCCATGCGATCCAGAACAGCCGGTGGCTGGCAATACTGAACCTGATTCAGCTCCTGCCTTCTCGGTGGCCGGTACGGTTGTCGCGTCGGTGCTCGTCGCCGTGTTTGTGACCATCGTGCTGTTTTTCACTCCCGGCAGCCGCATAGAGTCCTTAGAAAAGCCCGGAGAGGACCTCGAGCGACTCGTCGGCCGTGAAATGGATACACGCCAGGCGCTTGAAACGGCGCCCTCTTGGGAGCGCTCGCTCAACCGGTTTTTATCAGGCAATGAAGGTAGCATGGAGCAATCCATCCGATGGTATGACGACCTCGCGCGAGAGGTCGATTCACCCCAGGTCCAGCTCGACCGGGTGATCCTGTTGGCCGAGGCTGGTCGAGCGGATAGTGTCAGCGCGATCATCATCCCCTGGCAGTATCAGGGAGAGGTCATGGCGCGCATGTTTGAGTGGGTACGGGCTGCGTATCTCGGCACTCCGCCGGATGCGGCTGCAGGCAAGCGCATCCTATCCGAGGTGGAGGAGGAGCTCTCCCCCGGATGGTTCGCCGATCTGCTCACGGAGCGCATTGCGGATGGCGTCGGCGATCGGGCCGCAGCTGTCGAGGCTCACAGCGCCATCGTCAGCCGCGGCGCCCTCTTTCTCCAGCGACGGCGCGCGCTCGCGATTGCTGAACTCGTGGTGCTGATTGCCGGGTGTATCTTCATGGTACGTCTGCTCATGCGCCCCTCTTCGGCTCCTCTTGGAACGGCGCGCGTGCCTGCTCCGTGGGGCTTCCCGGACGGCTATGCGCTCTTTATCCGTGGTGTTTTGGGGTTTTTGATCATCAGTGAAGTCTTGTCCTACCTCTTACCTGACCCGAACCCGCTCAGCGCCGTCGTAACGTTGCTCGCCGGGACGCCCCTTTTTTGGTTGATGCTGAAGTATCTTCCCACCCGGGGTCTGTCGCTGGGCAGTGTATTCGGATTATACCCGCCACCCGATCAGGCGCGCTTAAGCAGAATGACCGTGATCTTGGTGTCTCTCTCGCTCCTCGGAGAGCTCGTAATAGCTCTCATCGTTTCTATATTTCATCTCAAGATCGACTGGACCGACGGCTTCTTGGAAGAGTTGTTATGGGCGCCATGGTGGGCGGTGTTGGGCACTGCGCTCGACAGCATTGTCTGGGCCCCCCTAGTGGAAGAAGTGGCTTTTCGCGGCGTCCTTTATGCGACGCTTCGAACGAAAATGAGCATGGCCCCAGCGGCGCTCCTGAGCGCTGGCATGTTTGCGGTCGTCCATGGTTACGGCACGATTGGATTGGCATCAGTGTTTTGGAGCGGCATCATCTGGGCGGTCGCGTACGAACGAACCCGGAGCCTGTGGCCAGCCATCCTCGCTCATGGGGTCAACAATCTCCTGGTCACGTCTGAGTTTCTTTGGCTCTACCGTTAGGACGGTGTTCGTGAGTCGGGGACGTTAAACGGTAAAAGAGAGAGGCGCGAGCTACGCCGTCAAATATTTTTCCATCCAGCCGCCGATATGGGTGATCATTTCGCGAAAGTGCGCGGGCTGGGAAAAATGATGATCGGCGCCGGGGAGAATAACACAACTAGTTTGGCCTGCCAGTGATGCTTGTAGCCGCAGGCTCTGGGCGACCGGTACATATTCGTCGGCTTCTCCATGAACGATCAAAGTCGGAGCCGCGATGGTCTTCGCTGCTTGATAGGCGAGATAGTGGGTGCAGTCTTCATAAAACGAAAATGCGAGCCGAATCTGGCCCGGCCCCCTTGTAATGTTAGGAATAGTATTCGTCTCCTGCCATTGACGCATTCCCTGCGGCCCGAATTCTTCGCGGAGCATCTCTGGGAAGTCGGACACGGGGCACTTCAGTGCCAGGCATGCTACCTCACCATATTTCGCAGCGGCTAGGATCGCGACCAGTCCACCGAAGCTTGAGCCTACAAGGCCAATTTTTCGATAGCCGCGAGAGGCGCCGAGAGCGAGTGCGGCTCGCGTTTGCTGCACCGCCATTCCGACGGTAAGTCGTTCAAACGGGCCCTCGCTTTCGCCATGCCCGAAGAAATCAAATCGAAAGGTCGCAATCCCTTGCGGGATCAACATGGCGGTTAATGCCTTGTTCGTTGCGCTGTTTTTGGTTGAAAGAAAGCCATGGCAGAGCACAGCGAGACGATCGCTACCGCACCCTGGGTTCGCGAGAAGCCCGCTGATCCGGTGTCCGGTCTTCTCTCCGAATACCACACGCTCTTCAAGGATGGTCATATCAGAACAGTGTAACACCCGTGAACGGTTGGGGCGAGAGAGGGGTTGTGCGATCCTGTATAATAGAGCAGTCGTGGTACGGTGAATATTCGATGTCACCCTGAACGAAGTGAAGGGTCTAGATTCTTCGCTGCGCTCAGAATGACAACAGAAGAGTTCGGGGTGATACGCGAAATGGCAGGTAGGTTAAACGATGGCGGATAAGAACAAAAGGCTGGCCAGCAACGTCGGTAATAATTTCTTTGTGGACTCGACCTGCATCAACTGCGATACCTGCCGGCAGCTGGCGCCGGCCACCTTTGTCGAGAACGATGACTTTTCCTCGGTCTATCATCAGCCAGTGGGCGGCGAGGAACTTCACGCTGCGTACCAGGCTCTCATTGCCTGCCCGGTGGGCTCTATTGGCGCGGTTCTAGGGGACAAGCGCCATATGCAGGAGGCAATTGCGAGCTTCCCGTGGAAGTTAGACGATAATCTTTACTACAATGGTTTTAACTCTGAGAAGTCGTTCGGCGCCAATAGCTACTTTCTTCAGCATCCGGACGGTAACTGGTTGATCGATTCGCCACGCTATGTGCGCCATTTGGTGACGGCGTTCGAGCGGATGGGCGGAATCAAGTACATATTTCTCACGCACGAGGATGATGTCGCTGACGCCGGCCGATACGCCAGACAGTTTGGCGCTGCGCGGATTATCCACCGCGCCGATGCGGCAGCTGAACCGGGTGCCGAATGGATTATCGACGGCGTGGAGCCGGTCAAGGCCGATTCGCAGTTTCAGATCATTCCTGTCCCTGGACACACTCAGGGCAGCATGGCTCTCCTCCACGCCGATCGCTATCTCTTTACCGGCGATCATATGGGATGGGATCGTGATATTCACGGCCTTCGACTTGCGACCGTCTACGTATGGAACGAAGAAATCCTGCGCCGTTCGACTGCACGACTTCTCGACTTTGGTTTTGAATGGGTCCTGCCGGGTCATGGAGATCGGATGCAGCTTCCAGCCACTCGCATGAAAGAGGAACTGCAGCGTCTGCTGAAGAGGCGTCTCGCCGTCGATCGATAATCTCTTCGGTCAGGATTTCAGGAAATAGAAATGATGTGTGGGTCCCTTTCCGTGGCCGATCGAAAGCCCATGACGGATGGCCTCAGTCAGGTACGCCTTGGCGGCTGTTATTGCCTGGTTCAGCGGTTTACCAAGAGCAAGGTGAGCCGCGATCGCAGAGGCAAAAGTGCACCCGGTGCCATGAGTATGGGGACTCTCAATAAACTCTGACTTGAACAGTTCAAAAAAACGACCGTCGTAGAGCACGTCCGTTGCGCGGTCTTCCAAGAGGTGTCCACCCTTGATCAGTACGTGCCGGCATCCCAGCCGGTGTATGATCTTGGCCGCTTTCCGAGCATCGGCTAGGGTTTTGATCTCAATCCCGGATAGTTGTTGAGCTTCGTGAATGTTGGGAGTGACCACAAGCGCTAATGGAATGAGTTCGTGCATAAGGGCTTCTACCGCGTCTGGCTTCAAGAGCCGATGACCGCTTTTTGAGATCATAACCGGGTCGACGACCAGGTTAGTCACGGACTGGGGTTTGAGTAATTTTGCGACGACCTTCACGATCTCGGCGGACGAAAGCATGCCGGTCTTAACCGCCGCCACATCAAAGTCGTCAAAGACGGCGTCGATCTGAGCCGCGATGATCGAGACGGGTAGCTCAAAAATATCCGTCACCTCCTCGGTGTTCTGAGCCGTGATCGCGGTTATTGCCGACATCGCGAACACACCATTGGCCGACATGGCTTTGATGTCCGCCTGAATCCCGGCCCCGCCGCCGGAGTCCGACCCTGCGATGGTGAGAACTTGCTTCATAAATGATTATTCAGGTCGTACAGAATTCATAAGATAATCGGGGGTGGCGCCGCATGGGACCCTGGCGGGGCGGAAGAACCTACAGCCGAGTCCGCGGGGCTGCGACGGCGAAAGGTTCTGAGCACGTCAGGGTAATGCGGCGACAGGACCCCCACTTTATTCATCGTTTCCTGTATTTAAAACAGCCTATCACGTGATCGTCCACCATGCCGGTCGCCTGCATGTGCGCCTGGCACACCGTGGGGCCGACAAACTTGAAGCCGCGGTGCTTCAGGTCTTTGGACAGGGCGTCGGATTCCGGCGACGTCGCCTTCATGGTTACTCTGGTCAGTCCCTTGGGATTGCGCAACGTCCGGTTACTCGTGAAGCGCCAGATATAGTTATCAAAGCTGCCGAATTCCTTCTGGACTTCCAGGAAACGTCGGGCATTGGCGATGGCTCCTTCGATTTTCAGTCGATTTCGGATGATACCTGAGTCGTTCATCAAACGTTCCACATCCCGCTTTGTAAATTTTGCGATCTTGCGTGCATCGAAATTCTTAAACGCCTTTCGGAAATTGTCGCGCTTTCGCAAGATCGTAATCCAGCTCAACCCTGCCTGGAAGCCTTCTAGGATCAGCATTTCGAACATCTTCCGATCATCATGGACAGGGACACCCCATTCCTTATCATGATACTCACAATACAGCGGATCCTCCCCGCACCACCAGCACCGCCCCTTACTCTTCATCTCTCCTCACGTCTTCGACCCGCCCTGCCCATCATCTTTCCATCGTGGCGGCGTGACTTAGAATGGCGGGGTTGCGCCGCATGCGACCTGAGAGCTGCGACGGTGGTCGATCCATTGCAATTGGAGTGGGTGGCGCGGAGCTGGGGCGCACCGATGAGCCAGGACGCCTACAGGCGAGTCTGCGGGGCTGCAACGCCGAAAGGCGCCGCTCAGCGGGGCTGCTCCGCGACAGGACCCACTCCGAGAGCAACACGTTCCCTGTCGCGCATCCGGGCTGTCCGACGACAGGACCCGCTCATTCTTTATATCGGCCACGATTCCTCATTCCAGGCCATCTCCCAAAACATCCATTCATACCGCGAACTGATGATGAACGCTGCCTCTAGACGTGCCTTCTCAGTGTCGCTAGCCATCCTCGCCCACGCGTCGACCCGCCCACGCATCCACCGCCCGACTTCTGCAAATTCAGGAGAGGCGTAGAGCATAAGCCAATCCCGGTACGGGTGGGACTTCGACGGCATTCCTTTCCGCAACAGATGCCGGCCGACCACGCAATAGATCCAAGCGCAGGGGAGAGCGACCACCGTTGCGTCTAATGCCGTGCCGTTCTCTGAGACATGGAGCATATGGCGCGTATAGGCATAGTTCGTAGGCGCCAATGGAACCGCGGACATCTGTTTCGGTGAGAGACGCCATCGCTTCCCATAATTTTCGTGCAGTGAACGCTCGACCACCAGTGTCTCCTCAACGAGTTTTGCGAATCGTATCGCCGAATCAGCATCAGGTGCCTTCTTCGCGGAAATCGCAAACACTCGAGCAAGATCGCCAAGAAACTTTCCGTCCTGAAGAATGTAGTACTTGAACTTTTTCTCCGGCAGGGTGCCATTGCCGAGACCCACCACAAATGGATGGGTGAGCTGAGCTTGCCAGATCGGCTGAGCAAGCGATCGCAGATGCCGGCTGAATGTCATGGCGTCTCCAAATTCTTGTCGGCGGTGGCCAACCTTAGCGAAACCCGAGAGCCCAACGCAAGCAGAGGGACTGTGCTAGACTTTCTGTATGCGCGAAGCTCTGCTTTGGGCCGTGCTTTTGTTGGGGATTGCTGTAGACGGGACCTCCGCTGAAGACTTGCGAAGGCTTCCGCAGATTCCCGCGGTGGAGTTTCGCGTTGCCGAGGTATTCGATAATCGTCTGGAGCTCTTTCTCGAACTCTATGCAACGAAGGATCCTCAAGTGGTGGACTATGTCATCGGCCGCAAGGTGATCCGCGTGATTCCGCAACAAAATGGCGAAACGGCCTATGAGCTGGCGCCTCACCCGTTTTTGATCTGGTGGGGACGAGCCTTATGGAAGGACATGGAAGAGGACGGCATCAATGGCAATGAAGTCATTTATGAAGACCAGGTAATATTCCACGCGAATCCATACCTTCGTATCTATCGCGATCAATAATCATTCCGTCATTCTGAGCCTTCGGCTGTCATCGCTGAACGAAGTGAAGGATCTCACTTCGAGGCTCAGGATAAACTCGGCAAAGCATCTCGATTGCCCGCTTAGGATAACCTCCGTGACGAATCTACGATAGATTCTTCGCGTCGCTCAGAATGACAAAAAATGGACCAGCATGACAAAGAAATTCTCTTAGTTTTCTTTGCTGAACTCCTTCATCAGGACGATTTCGATTTCGTCAAGCGAAGACGCGCCTCGATTTCGAACATGCGCTTTCCAAGCAGACTGTTTGCGCAGCGTATCAAAGATCAACTTGAGGAGCGCCGGCTTGATGCCGTGTTCCCATTCCTTGAACCATGCGTACTCGTCCTCGTCTCCCTCGTAGTCTTCGGCAAACACGGCTTCCAACGTAAATCTCAGAGTAAACGCTTTTTCTTCTCGAACCACAGTAGTGTCCCTCGCAGGCGGATGTGTCCGCCGAGTCTACACGATTTGAGAGGTGCGTAGGAGACTGGGACTACATCCGGCCGAGCCGGTTGATGCCGTCAAGGGCGGCGGTGCGGTAGCATTCAGCAAGCGTCGGGTAATTGAAGACGTTCTGGACAAAGAAGTCCACGCTGCCGCCGTAGGTCAGCACCGCCTGGCCGATATGTACGAGCTCCGTGGCGCCGTCCCCGATGATGTGCACGCCGAGAAGCTGGAGAGTATCCCGGTGAAAGATGAGTTTCATCAATCCTTCTAGGTCACCAACGATCTGGCCGCGGGCAATCTCTTTGTAAAATGCACGCCCGATCTCGTACGGAATCGCTTTGGCGGTCAGCTCTTCTTCGGACATCCCAACCGTAGAGATTTCAGGGATCGTGTAGATGCCGTAGGGCCAGACTTTGGGGAGCTGGGTTTGGATCACCTTGAAGGCATGGCAGGCGGCTAGACGACCCTGCTCCATTGATGTGGCGGCGAGCGCCGGAAAACCGATCACATCACCCGCGGCATAGATGTGCGCCACCTCGGTCTGGTAATACTCGTTGACCTGAAGCTGCCCCTGCTTGTCAGTGCTAATGCCCGCGGCCGCAAGGTTCAGCGAATCCGTATTTGCGAGCCGCCCCAAGGCGAACAGCAGCATATCCGTGATGATCGTCTTCCCGCTCTTCAGTGTCGTCACGACCCGCTCGTGTATATCAATGGTGACCTCCTCAAGCTCTTCTCCCACGCGTAACGTCACGCCATTCGTCCGCATATGGTAGACGAGAGCCTGCACCATTTCCTGGTCCACGAATCGTAAGAGTTCCGTCCGGCGATCCAGCAGGGTCACCTTGATTCCGAAAGCCGCAAACATCGAGGCGTATTCACAGCCGATCACGCCCCCGCCCATCACGATCATGCTTCTAGGTATGGCTTCAGTGGACAGGATCGAGTCAGAGTCGCAGACGGTCCGGTCATTGAAGGGAATATCGGCTGGACGGCGAGGCCGGGATCCCGTCGCCACGACGATGAATGGAGCATGGAGCATGTCGATGTCGCCGCTTTGCTTCATCACCTGCAAGGTATGCGCGTCGATGAATGATGCGACCCCATGAACGACCTCGATATTGTTGCGGTCAAGCTGGTTATTGACGACGTCCAGTTCATGTTTAATGACCAGGTCCTTCCGGGCCATCAAGTCACGCAGCGTCAAACTCTTTTTCAGAGAATATGAGATCTTGGGGAAGGAACGAAGTTTAAAGCCGTGCAGGTAGTAGATCGCGTCTTTCAGGGTTTTGCTTGGGAGTGTACCGGTGTTGAAGCACGTCCCACCAACAACGGATTCCTTTTCGATAATGGCGACGCGCTTGCGAAGCTTGGCAGCCTGGATCGCCGCCTTTTGCCCCGCCGGCCCGCTGCCGATGACCAGCAGGTCAAACTCGCGCATGGTCTTGGCGCGCCTGGGCTACGGGAAAAGCGGCCGTCCCGGCGGACGCGGGGAGGGCTGGGTGTAAATGGAGGGTGCCATGGGGAAGAGGCGCGTCCCGCGGGAACGGAGCCTGTCTTGGCAGGCTCGGGGCGGGCGGGTGAGATAGCGCCTGGGGCGGGCGGGTGCCAGGGGAAAAGGAATCTGTCCTGGCAGATTCCAGGGTCGGGTGGGTGTAATAGGCGTTCAGCTTAATAGCTCCCGCCTTTGGGGGTTATGGTTGCGCCAAGGCCCGCCGTCTGCCGCGCTGCCTCGAAGGCCGCATCCATGTCCGGCAAGTTTCCGAGTTCCGGAACAATCTGCAGATAGCGGATGACATTGTCTCTGTCCACGACCATGATGGCCCTTGCCAGCAAATGGAGATCTGGGACCAGTAAACCGTGCGCTCGTCCGAACTCGCCGCCGCGGTAATCTGACAAAAAAGTGACATTTGAGATCTCGGCTTCTTCGGCGAATCGCTTCTGGGCAAAGGGCGTATCGACGCTGACGGTAATAAGCTGGACGGTTTGATCAAGGTCTGCACTTTTTTCGCTTAAGTAGTGCGTCTGTTGTTCGCACACCTTCGTGTCAATCGAGGGCACGATGCTGACGATCCGCACCTGGCCCGTGGTTTCCGCCAAGCTCACGAGTTTGAGATCCGGGCGGGCCAGTTTCGCGTTGCGAAGGCGATCCCCCACCCGAACGGTATTCCCCTCAAGCTTAAGCGGCGCGCCTTTGAATGCGACGGTGTTTCCTTCGCCACTGACGGCGTTACCTTTTGAAACCGGGAAGTCTTTGTAGGAGAACTGGTTCTTGCTCTCGCTGGCGGCACAGCCGGACATGAGGACTAGTGTTGCGAAGATAAGAAGAGAAGCGCGTAGGAAATGAGAATGGATCATCACTGGTCTCCTTTGTGCCCTGTTCCAAGATTAGTCTTTGATCCCGCAAAGGTCAACAAAACTAGCTAGTGAGGAAATCTAAGATGAGCCGGTTCACCATGTCCGGCTGCTCCCACATCGGAAGATGACCGGCATGTGGAATCACTGCAAAACGTGAGCCGGGAATGGAGCGATGTAATTCTTCTCCAACGGTCGGGGGGAAAAAGCCATCATTTTGTCCCCACAGAACCAATGTGGGAGCGCTGACCTGCCCAATGTGAGGCGCATACTGCTGTTCCCACTGATGCAATTCGCAGAGGGAGGACCAGAG
>DASXSU010000032.1:0-8042 GCA_036505795.1 Nitrospirales bacterium | reverse complement strand
CAAGGCCAGCGCGTAAAGCAACGGTTGTACTCGTCCCCCGCCGAGGAGACTGCACCGTTTCGTGAAGAAGAGAGGAGCACTTTCCAACGCGCGGGCGAGGAACGCACACGCGAGTCCCCGCGTACTGCGCCAGCTGAGAACTCTGCGCCGGCAAGCCGTGAAAATAGGGATGCCGCCACCCCATTCGTCGCCAGAGAACAGGAGGTGCCCCGCGAAAGTCTCCTGAAAGGCTATGAGGTCAAGCCTCAGCAGTACGTGGCGATCAGCCCCGAGGAGTTGAAAGCTCTGGAGGAGGACGCCAACCGGCATGCGGAAATTCAAGAATTCGTGCCGCTCGATGCGGTTGATCCTGTGTTCTTTGAGAAGACCTATTACTTGGGGCCTGACAAAGACAACGAAAAGGTGTACTGGCTGCTGGGACGAGCGCTAAGGGAACGAAAGAGCGGGGCCATTGCCAAGCTGGTGATGCGCGGCAAGGAAAAGGTCGTCTTCATCAGGCCGACGAAGGAAAATCGCCTCATCCTGGAAGTGCTCTATTGGGGGGATGAGATTCGAGACTTTCAGGAGATCCACATTCCCGAGGTGACGTTGAGGGACCAGGAAGTGAGTCTGGCTGGGCAACTGGTCGAGAGTCTTTCCAGTAAACAATGGAATCCGCAGAAGTACCACGACACCTATCGCGAGCGCGTCCTTGATTTAATTCAGAAGAAAGAACAAGGCGAACAGATTGTCTCACCAGCCGCGCGTGAGCCCGCCCCGATTGTTGATTTGATGGAGGCGCTCAAGAAGAGTCTGAGCAACCGCCCGGCAACTAAAAAGCAGCCGGCTCGAGCACAGCGTGCCCGAGCGACGCATAAGCCGCCTCGCCAGCGGCGCGCATCGTAGATCGGTGTGGCCCGGACGTCTTCCTCGGCCTCTTCCTCTCAGCTGCCGAAAGAACTGCGCATTGACGGCAGAACGATTCCCATCTCGAACCCCGACAAGGTCCTGTACCCGGCGGGCTTCACGAAGCTCCAGGTCATTGATTACTATGTCCGGGTTGCGAAGTTTCTGTTGCCTCATCTTCACGACCGCCCGGTCACGCTAAAGCGCTATCCCAACGGAGTCACCGGCGGGTTCTTCTACGAGAAGCGTGCACCGCGCTTCACGCCGGACTGGGTGAAGACGTTCCCGGTCCCGCGACGTGATGGCGGTGCACCAATCAAGTACATCCTCATTAACGATGCGCCTACCCTCGCATGGGCCGCAAACCTCGCCAATCTTGAGATCCACCCCTTCTTACACCGCGTCCCGGAGATTCATTCGCCGACTGCCATCGTCTTCGACCTAGATCCGGGTGAACGCTCGGACGTGCTGACCTGTGCGGAAGTGGCCTTGTTATTAAAGGACCTCTTTGCCCGCTTGGATCTGCAATCATTCGTCAAGGTATCAGGCTCCAAGGGTTTGCAGCTCTATGTGCCTCTGAATTCTTCTGTGACATATGAGGTCACCGAGGCCTTTGCTCACACCGTCGCTCAACTGATGGAAAACACGCATCCGAAGCTCGTCGTTGCGGAAATGGCCAAGCACAAGCGGGCCGGCAAGATCTTTATCGACTGGAGCCAGAATTCCGAATACAAAACCACGGTGAGCGTGTACTCCTTGAGAGCGAAGGATGATCGTCCGTACGTCTCCATGCCGGTGACGTGGGAGGAGCTCAAGACAGCCCTCTTAAAGAAGGATGCCCAACGCCTCTATTTTGAACCTGAGGCGGCGCTCAAACGACTAGATAAGATGGGGGACCTCTTCTCCCCCGTGCTGACGCTCAAGCAAAAGGTGCCCTCGTCCGTATCCCGAACGATCAAAGGGAACAGTACACCCTCAGCGGCTCCCGCCCTTCAGGCGTACCGGGAAAAGCGGGATTTCTTGAAGACGCCCGAACCGCGTCCCGTCGTCCCGCGCAAAAATGCTCAAGGGCATCGCCGCCCTTTTGTGGTTCAAAAACATGCCGCGAGCCGGCTGCATTATGATTTTCGATTGGAGATGCAGGGCGTGCTCAAATCGTGGGCGGTACCCAAAGGTCTCCCATTGGCGCGCGGTGAAAAACGCCTGGCGGTTGCGACCGAAGATCACCCCGTTGATTATCTCAAGTTCGAAGGCACGATTCCGCAAGGGCAGTACGGTGGGGGCACGGTCATGGTCTGGGACATCGGTACCTATCAAGTTCTTGACGGCGACTATGACAAGGGAAAACTCAAAATAGCTTTAGACGGACAGAAACTCAAAGGCGAATGGACCTTAGTCCGGGCCGCCGGCCAAGAAGAGAAGAATTGGTTGATCATCAAAACCGGGGCTGCTCTGCCGGCACTGCCGATATCTCAGAACGATTCATCCGCGCTTACGCAGCGCACTATGGAGCAGATCGCCAAGAACAATATGGCAACATGGCAGAGCAACCGGCCGCCGAGGGACTCTTCGCCGCGAAGGACAAAGACGACAAGCGAGTTTCCCGATATCCCTAAGCTCGATTGGACGGCGTTGCCCAAAGCCGAGATAGGATTTGTGGACCCGATGCAGTGCGCCCCCGCCGCAGACCTTCCGAAGGGCTCCGCGTGGGAGTATGAAATCAAATTAGACGGATACCGCGCGCTCGCGCTGAAAACAGCGATGGGCGTCGACCTTCTGTCACGCAGAAACAACTCTCTGAATAAACGGTTTCCCGATATCGCGAAGGCCTTGGCGGCGCTCCCCAATGACACCATCATAGATGGTGAGGTAGTGGCGCTGGATCAGGACGGCAAAGGATCCTTTAGTTTGCTTCAAAACGACCCTTCACACGCCAAGAGAATCGTGTTTTATGCCTTTGATTGTCTGGCATATCAGGACAGAAGTCTGATAGCCGTGCCGCTGGAACAACGCCGCGCTGTATTACAAGCCGCCCTCAAAGGCATTAAAGACCCGGTCGGGTTTTCTGAGACCTTGGACGCAAAGCCGGCCAGACTCATCGCGGTGGCTAAGGAGCACGGCCTTGAAGGCCTAATCGCCAAGCGCATCGACAGCGTGTACGAACCGGGACAACGAAGCGGCGCGTGGCAAAAATACAAACTAAATCAGGGCCAGGAGCTCGTCATCGGAGGCTATACACCACATAAGCACGACTTTGACGCCCTGCTGGTGGGCTATTATGACGAGGGCAAACTCTTGTTTGTCGGCAAAATTCGGAACGGCTTTGTCCCGCATCTACGAGCGCAGGTATTCCAGCGGTTCAAAGGATTGGAATCACCCGTGTGCCCTTTTGCGAACCTGCCGGAACCAAAGACTGCACGCCGTGGGATCGCGTTGACGGCGGACGCCATGAAAGAATGCCGATGGCTGAAGCCCAAATTAGTGGCGCAGGTGGAGTTTACGGAATGGACCGAGAATAATCACCTGCGTCACGCCAAGTTTGTCGGATTGCGCGACGATAAAGATGCGCGTGAGGTCACGCGGGAAGCCGTCTAGTTTTAGGCTGTCTTGCTGCGTGTCTCGCCGGACCTGTAGATCATTCGCGAGGAGAAGGGCGCAGACGCTTACCGTGCTTTGGTTTGATATTGGCGAATCTCAGCCAGGCTGGGCGGACCTCCACCAAAGAGCAGTTCCACCGTCAAATCGTCCATGGAATAGATCCACGTACCGGGCAGTTTGACCTTGGGAGGGCCTGCGACAACTAGGACTGCCGCCTCCGTCATCCCAACTGACAACCTGGCTAAGGAGGAGAAGTCCATATTACCGGTGATCACCGGATTAGAAACACGAGGTTCAACCGTGAATCGCACTTCAGCATCCTTGGCGCTCGTATTAGAGTTGTCTTGGACTTTTTCCATGGTGTTCCGTGGGCTCTGCGGGCTGTATCGCTCGCAGTATAAAGAAGACGCCGGTCGGCTGTCCGTGAACACCTGGACGCCGTTTGCGTCAGTACACCGCAGAACTGGCCAGAAAGCATTCGCGATGCCCGGGCCTGTAAAGAGAAGGACGACGGCTGAGGTCAGGATCAGGGATCGCATAGGCGCCTCCTAACTGGCATTGAAAGCACGCAGGATGCGACGGCGGTTGCCCGCTTCATCACACCTAGCTGTATCTTACTATTGCTAGTTTAAGTGTGTCAATTTAAATCCTTAGCATTTTCTACTGCATAGGGTATGCACGATTAAGAGTCTCACTGGTAAGTTAATAAGGCGCGACCCGGCCGGATAAAGACGGGACACGCGCCGACGTACTTAGGCGTATCTCCCATCTTGATGAACACGGGTATTGTCCGGCACCATGAAAGATGATGAGGGTAAGAATCCTAGCCGGTTTTATAGTGATGCTTGGGCTTAGCGGCACCGCACCTTATGCCGGAGCGGCGACCGTGAGCCAGAGCGGATCGGCTCATGCGGGCTCTGTCACTCCCACGGGTTTCATCACGCTACTTGAGAATCCCCGGGACTCTTCATCGCTGCACATTAATACGGATCTTTTTATCCGGCCTCGTCTGTCCATCGGCGAGGCGGCGCTGGTCAACCCTGATCCTATGAAGTCGTGGCAGGCTGTGCAGGCCAAGGTGTGGTTCCATCTACCGGCTCTCGAATCCAGTGCGCTGTTCCTTCAGAGCGGCGTAGGGATGCTGCAGGCCGATCCTCTCCTGCCGTCTCAAAATCCCTGGGCATTACCATCCTTGATGGTCCCGTTCGGGTTCGGAATGGATCATCCCACCGATTCGGGTCGTATGCTCACTACCACATTCTCTCTAAACCTCAGCGATATCAAAACCGGCTCGTCGACCCCCGCTCATGTGATGCCAGAGCTCACTTTCGGGATCCGCTTTTAACTCCCGCGCCACGCGCTTTCGCCAGCGACTATTATTCTATTTACACCAGGTAACACTATCTGCGATGCCACTACCTTCCGATGTTTTCGGCCTCGGAGAGGTGCACCAAATGCCCTTGCGGCGTCTTTTCGGAAAAGAGTTACCGCCGGCGCAAGTCGGGCAACGGAAGCTTCCATAGTCCGGCTCGGACCGCCCCCCAAAGATTTTGACAGATGGCATGGAGATCTGGGGCGGTCCGCGCCACTAACCTGATAGCTAATCCGGGTATCGCAGGTTCCGACGTCGCCCCAAACACCTGGCTATTCCCCGTGTCCAATAGAACGGCAAGTGTTTCATTGAGGGAGTTCCAGACGTCGGAGGTTATTCGATCGTTCACGACATAAAGCGATGCCATGTAGTCCCATCCAGAAAGGAGACGATCTTGCAGCGGTTCCAGTCCCTTGATGTGATAACGCTCCAACAGATAGCCCCGAGAGGCCGTCACAATCCGAATCTCATTTTCTAAGCTTGCGAATCTCCAGCGCTCGCCCCTCGCAATACGCCCCGCGGCGATGGCATCCCAGAGCACAATGGTTGCGCCGGGGTACAACCTGACGTGGATCACTTGACGAAACCGGGAGTCTGTAAAGGGAATGGTGTGTTCCGGGAACCATTCGAGAATTGCGCCCGAGGAGACGGTCAGATCGAAGAGCTGAACTGCTGTCTCTGATACCGACCGATAGACACGATTTGCGGACGGAGTAGAAACAACCACATGGGCATCACGATTAAGCGTGATGCGGGTTGAAAGCCGATCGCCGCCGACGAGACCGCCAGACGGATTGATCAGATTCGTATACGCACTCCCATCATCCAGAACGATGGGCGGCAGAAAATGCCAGGGACTCCGACTCCGGGCATGGGAGAGAATTGTTTTCGATCCTTGATGGACATACTGTAAGACCAACTCTCCGACCCGACCAACCCCGGCGATATCCATGTCGCTCGCCGTGCGCGTGATCACAACAGATCAAGCTCAGTGAGGCCCGGGCAAGTATTTCGTCACCCAGTCGGCAACGAGATTCACGCCTTCTCCCGTTCGGAGATTGGTAAAAATAAACGGTTGATCGCCCCGCATTTTCCGGCTATCCCGCTCCATGACTCCAAGATCAGCACCGACCAGCGGCGCGAGATCGATCTTGTTGATCACGAGCAAGTCTGAGCGGGTGATACCAGGGCCCCCTTTCCGTGGAATCTTGTCCCCTGCCGCCACATCGATGACGTAAATCACCTGGTCCGCCAATTCCGGGCTGAATGTGGCGGCGAGGTTATCCCCTCCGCTCTCGACAAAGATTAGATCAAGACCCGGAATCCGGCGACTCAGCTCGTCAATCGCCTCCAGGTTGTGCGAGGCATCCTCTCGAATCGCCGTATGCGGGCACCCGCCCGTCTCCACCCCAATGATGCGCTCGGGACCCAAGACGCCACGGCGTGTGAGAAACTCGGCGTCTTCTTTGGTGAAAATGTCATTGGTGACGACGGCGAGGGCGTAGCGCTCTCGGAACTTGTGGCACAGTGCCTCAACCAGCGCGGTTTTCCCCGATCCCACCGGCCCGCCAATTCCGATCACGAAGATCCCCGCGACTCGAGTTCTTGCGGGTGTTGTGTCAGAAGATCCGTGGTGGTGGGTGTGAGCGGCACTCATGATCGAAACAGCCGCATGTCCAACTGTGCATGTCGCATCGCATAGATTTCCTCGAGAGGCGCCCAGCAGCTCATCGGCCTTGGCTGTGCCGCCTCCCGGCTCAGCCGTTCGATGAGCGGCAACAGGCTCTCTAGGAGATGCTGCGCCTCTCCTTGGCCGATGCGGAGCAGTTTCAAGGCAGCTGAAACCAAGCCTACACTGCTCTGGTAGAGATATGCGGCAATGGCCGCCTCTTTTTCCCACCCGCATGCACCCAAAGCCAGCCCGAGACTAACAGGAAGATGCCCCGGAGTTCTACCCGCCTCCGCCGTGACCTGAAACTCTTTGAGGAGCGGTCCGTGGCTGGCCGCGATCCGATACACTTGTCGGCCCATCTGGCGGCTCGCCAAACGAGTCTCTCGGCACACCATCATGGCATCCAGTTCGCAATCCGCGAGAAGTGCCCTCTTAAGCTCTCCGCGCTCGGCGGCTTTCTGCGCCTCAGCCACGGCGACCGCCTCACGCACGCCCAACTCACGCACCAGCAGACCCGCCACGTAGCCTCTCACATCCTCGGCACTGTGAAGGGCACCGTGCTGAACGGCGGCCTCCAAGCCCGACGAAAATGCGTACCCCCCGGAGGGAAAAAAGCTGTCCACAAACCGCATTCCTTTGAGTAGCGCCAGAGTATCCATGGATAGCGTAGGAACCGCGTTAGAAAAGAAAGTAGCGCTGCGCCATGGGCAACAACGCGAGCGGCTCACAGACGAGCCGTTCGCCGTCTGCCCGCACCTCGTAGGTTTCCGGGTCCACTTCGATTCTCGGGAGTGCATCATTTAGCCGCAGATCGCGCTTGCCGAGACCCCGGCATCGCGTGACCGCTACCACCAGCTTTTGCAGCCCGAGCGAGGTCGGAACCTCCTGTTCCATAGCGATTTGGGAGACAAATGTCATACTGGTCGTGAACGGCACCCGGCCGAAGCTCCCAAACATCGGGCGGCTGAGGATCGGCTGGGGGGTCGGGATCGAAGCATTCGGGTCTCCCATGGCTGCCAAGACCGGGAAGCCGCCCTTCACCACAATCTCCGGCTTGATGCCAAAAAATGCCGGCTTCCAGATCACGACATCCGCGAGCTTGCCGATCTCGATCGACCCCACTTCGTGCGAGATGCCGTGCGTGATGGCCGGGTTGATCGTGTATTTCGCAATGTACCGCTTCGCTCTGAAGTTGTCGTTGGCCGCGGCGCTCGTCGTCCCCTTTGGCGTCAACGGTCCCCGCTGGACCTTCATTTTATGCGCGGTCTGCCAGGTGCGAATGATGACTTCGCCCACTCGTCCCATGGCCTGGGAATCCGACGACATCATGCTGATGGCCCCCAAGTCGTGCAAAATGTCTTCCGCCGCGATGGTTTCCCGCCGGATCCGGGACTCGGCGAACGCAATGTCTTCCGGGACACGGGGATTCAGGTGATGACACACCATCAGCATGTCCAGGTGCTCGTCCATAGTATTGACGGTAAACGGCATGGTGGGATTGGTTGACGAGGGCAG
>DASXSU010000031.1:0-151417 GCA_036505795.1 Nitrospirales bacterium | reverse complement strand
TTCGCCGGTGGTTTCGCGCTGAATGAAATGAGCGCCGCCGCCACAGGAAAGGGCACGGCCTTTGTGGGCGAAGCCAACGATCCTTCGGCGATCTTTTATAATCCAGCAGGCATCACCCAGCTGCCGGGAACCCAGCTGATGATAGGCGCTTCGCTGATCAAGTTGGACTCGACGTTTCGAAGTTCAACAACGAATGAAACCACACAGCTTCAAGATCAATTTCCGGTCCTGCCCCATATTTTCATTACCCATCGCTTCAAACGCTGGGATGAGAGACTCTCCATCGGGTTTGGCATCTACACGCCCTTTGGCATCGTGATCGATTGGCCGGATAATTACCAAGGTCGATTTGCCCCCTACGATGCCCGTCTGAGGCTCACGGTGTTCAACCCCACGATTGCCTTTCAAGCCACGCGCAAGCTTTCCATCGCGGCCGGCCTTCAGGTCACCTATGCGGGCGCGGGGTTTGAGCAAAAATTTGCCATTCCTGCTTTTGGCATCGGCGAGTCAAAGGCCCGCATTCATGGACTGACGGCTCATCCCATCGGGTGGAATGTCGGGGCGCTGTATCACATCACTGAGACGACATCCGCTGGGATTCAGTTCAGGAGCGAATTGCAGGCCAAGTTCAATGGGGATGCCGATTTCACCGGCCCAGCGGCTGCTTTGTTCACGAATACCAAATTCAGTAGCAGTATCAAGCTCCCACCCCGCATCGTCGCCGGAGTGTCGACAAAAATCGTTCCCAGATGGACGATCAACGGAGAGATCGAGTGGCAAGGTTGGAACACAGTAGGCACAATTCCCAAAACCTTTACTACAACCGCAGATTCACCGGCCGCGCAATCAGGTTTAAATGACCGGGGGGTCCGAAACTGGAAAAATTCGTGGGTTTACAAGGTGGGCGCGGAGTTTGCCGCGACCGACCGGCTCGCGCTGCGCGGCGGCTATTTCTATGATGAGTCGGCCATACCTGATAATACGTTCACCCCTACAATCCCGACATCGAACCTTCACGCGCTCACCGTCGGATTTGGTTACAAATGGCCCACTGTTGTTGTGGATGCCGCCTATCTGTTCGGTCTGTACGAGAAACGGTCCATTGGCAGTACCACGATACAACCCGATAACCTCCTTGGGCTAACTACGTTTGGATCCTATGCCTCAAGGGCCCAAGTTGCGATCGTCAGCGTGACGTTTAAGTTCTGATTAGTACTCCTCCGCCCGGTCCTGACTCCAGAGCGCTGTCAGGGTTTCCCTGACAGCGGCCGTTATTACCCTTTTTCCCGCTTGGCAAAATGCGTTTTTCGCATAATACTGATCGGCGGGGTATGATGCGGCGTCCGCCGTGAGGAGGGCTTTATGGGCAGTCCTATTCTGGTCGTTGACGATGATGCTGACATCGGCCTGCTGCTCTGTGACCGCTTGCAAGCGATGGGGCACGAGGTCCGGGGTGTGGCCGATGGAGAGGCCGCGCTCGCCGCGATACGAAAAGAGGTGCCCAATCTGGTATTTCTTGACATCGAAATGCCGAAGATCAACGGGCTTGAAGTATTGAGGCAGATCCGAAAGGACTGGCCGGAGCTGCCGGTCATTGTCATGACGGCCTACGGCACAATCGCGCGAGCGGTGGAAGCGATGAAAGAAGGCGCAAATGATTTTATCTCAAAGCCATTTGAGATGGAGCAATTACAAATCACCATCGCGAAGGCGCTGGAACGCAAGGCTCTCAGCCGTGAGGTCGTGCGTCTGCTGGGCGACATCAGCCACGACATTAAAAATCTACTAAGCCCCGTGGTGTGTGGAGCAGAGCTGTTGGAGTCAGAAATCGATGAGTTGGTGGAAAGGCTGCCCGAGATGGAGGCGGTGAAGGCCCGGGCCAGTCGCAAGCTCTGTGACGAAGTGATCGCGATGCTTCGGGATACTGCCAGCCGCGTTCAGGACCGTACCAAGGAAATTGCCGATTACATGAAAGGCGTCAGCTCAGCGCCGCGATTTGGGCCTTGCTGGGTCGCTGAGGTGGTCGCCAGCGTCTTTAAAACCCTGCATCTGCTGGCGGACGAGAAGGGAATCAGGCTGTCTCACGAGGGCCTCGATTCGTTACCGATGATTCAGGCAGATGAACGGCGGCTCTACAGCGCCTTCTACAACTTGGTCAATAACGCGCTGGCCGAAGTACCGCGACAGGGCTGCATCAATATTCGTGGGCAAAGCGATCAGGAGCACCGGGAGGTGCATCTTTGGGTCAGCGACACCGGCCGCGGCATGCCGCCTGAAGTCCGGGAGACATTGTTCACGGCTCACACCATCAGTCTCAAGGCAGAGGGCACGGGCCTAGGGACCAAAATCGTTAAGGACGTCATTGAGGCCCATGGCGGTGAGATTTCAGTGGAGAGCCAACAGGGGACGGGGACGACGTTCTTCATTCGTCTGCCCTACCAGCCGCCGGGTGGAGCAAGGGTGAGTTCATGAGTTCTCCGGTCCTGGTGGTAGACGATGACGCGGACATTGCCACGATTTTGTGCGATCGCCTACGCACAATGGGATACGAGACATTGATCGCAAACGATGGGCAGGCGGCGCTTTTTCTCCTTGAGCAGGAGTTGCCCGGACTGGTTTTCCTGGACCTCGTCATTCCCAAGATCAACGGCATCGAAGTGTTGAGGCGGATCCGAAAGGAGTGGCCTGAGCTGCCGGTCATCGTAATGACGGCCTACGCCACCATTTCCCGGGCCGTAGAGGCGATGAAGGAGGGCGCCACCGACTTCATAACAAAACCCTTTGACGTCGATCATCTGAAGATCGTGATCGAGAAGGCCCTGGAGCGGGGAGGATTGAAGCGCGAGGTAGCCGCGCTGCGCGCCGAAGTGGAGAGCTACTATGATCCGCTCATCGCCGGCAGCCCCAAGATGCAGGAAGCGACCGGGATTGCCAGGAAAGTGGCTCAAAGTGATACGACGCTGCTGCTGTTAGGCGAAAGCGGGACGGGAAAAGATCTCATGGCGCGCTCGATTCATGCGTGGAGTCTCCGCCGGGATCGGATCTTTGCACCGGTGAACTGTGTGGCGCTGTCAGAGGAACTCCTCGAATCGGAACTCTTCGGCCACGAAAAGGGCGCCTTTACAGGCGCGTCAGCGCGAAAACGGGGGAAAATCGAAGTCGCCGACGGGGGCACGGTGTTTTTAGATGAAATCGGCGATATGAAGCCGGGACTGCAGGCGAAACTTCTGCGCTTTCTTCAAAACCGCGAGTTTGATCGTGTCGGTGGGACCCGCGCGGTCAAGGTCGATGTGCGAATCATCGCAGCCACCAACCGGGATCTTCAGGCCGCTGTCAGGGACGGCAGCTTTCGCTCCGATCTCTTCTTTCGGTTGAACGTGGTGCCGCTGACCCTCCCTCCTCTTCGCGAGCGGACCGAGGAGATTCCTCAACTAGCGGAGCTCTTCTTGAAGAAATTCTGCCGGGAGGCGAAAAAGAGTGTAATGAAGCTTTCCCCGGCGGCGATGAAGAGACTCAGCGCGTATCACTGGCCCGGCAACATTCGAGAGCTTCAGAACGTGATCGAGCGCGCTGTGGTGTTAAACACGGGTGACGTAATCGAGCCGGGCGCTCTTGCGCTCCAACCGACGGAAAGCGAGGCGAGCTCAACCAGCGCACAGGATTTGTCGTTTCACGAAGCGGTGGAGGGACACAAAAAGCAACTCATCCGGCATGCTCTGACGCGCGCAGGCGGTAGCCAAACTGAAGCCGCCGGATTGCTAGGCTTGCAGCGTACGTATCTGGCTCGCCTCATTAAACAAATGGATATCAAGTGAAGCCTCGCCTGCACCGTTACTTGAAAGTCCTCGTCTAGGCCCTATAGTCTTACTATATGGCTGTTGATCCGGTTTGCGGCATGACCGTGGATGAGCAGAAGGCTCCAGCCACAGCCGTCTACAACGGGACCATGTATTATTTCTGCGCGCCGGGCTGCAAGCGCACCTTCGAGACCAATCCCGAACAAGTCCTTCGTGAGGGTCCCAGAGGGATGGGCACGGGTAGTCCGCATGTACAAATGGTGTCGCTGACTCCGCGCCGGCCGAAACCAGAAACTGTCACGACAGCATCGGCCTCCGCAGTGAAACCTGTGACGGCCTCCCTCACGATTCCGATTGAAGGCATGACCTGCGCCTCCTGCGTGGCCAGGATCGAACGAGGTTTGAAAGAGCTGCCGGGAGTTGTGGACGCCTCCGTGAACCTCGCTACGGAAAAAGCCAAAGTAGAGTACGAGCCTCATCGGATTACGGCGACCGGGATTTACGACCAGATCGAAGCGCTGGGTTACACGCCGGTGCGTCCATTTCCTCAAAAACCGGAAATCGAGACGCTCACGATTCCAATTGAGGGCATGTCTTGCGCTTCCTGCGTGGCGAAGATCGAGCGGGGATTGGCTGCGGTACCGGGCGTGAAGAGCGCCTCGGTCAACCTGGCCACCGAGAAGGCCACGGTCCATTACCGGCCGGGGGTGGCGGATCCGGTCACCATTGAACAGGCCATTCGTAGGCTTGGCTACCAACCGGTCATGCCGGTGACCGCGCAGGGTGTCCCTGTCACCCCTCTTCCTTTTCTCCAGGAGAAAGGCAGAGGTACGGACGAGAGGCAGCAACGAAAACAGGCAGCGTACCGGGATCTTCAAATCCGGTTTTGGGTCGCGGCGGCACTGACCGTGCCGGTGATGATACTCGGAATGTCAGATCACCTGGGGTTGCCGTTTTCGCCATCGCTGTCTGCGTGGCTGCAACTCCTTTTAACCACTCCTATCCAGTTCTGGGCGGGGCGGCAGTTCTACAAGGGGGCGATCGCCGTCTTACGGCACGGCTCAGCGGACATGAATACATTGATCGCTCTCGGCACGACAGCGGCCTATGGGTATAGCTTCGCCGCTACGGTTGCTCCCGGCGCATTCGCCGTAAACGGCTCCGCTGCTCCACTGTATTTTGATTCCGCCGCCGCCATTGTCACGCTGATCTTGCTGGGTCGCCTGCTCGAGGCGCGCGCCAAAAGTCGCACCTCCGAAGCTATTATCAGGTTGCTCGGTCTGCAACCCAGACAGGCGCGCGTCATCCGGGACCAGATGGAGATGGACCTTCCGATCGAAGATGTGAAAGTCGGTGATGTCATCGTGGTCAGACCAGGAGAAAAAATTCCGGTGGACGGCGTCATTCAAGAGGGCAGCTCGTCGTTGGACGAATCGATGCTGACAGGGGAATCGATGCCGGTCGACAAAAGCGCCGGGGATGCGGTGATTGGTGGAACCGTGAACCTGACCGGCGGCTTTCGGTTTGTGGCGGGCAAAGTGGGCGCCGATACGGTGTTGGCCGGGATCGTCCGTCTGGTGGAGGAGGCCCAAGGATCCAAACCACCCGTTGCGAAGTTTGTGGACAGAGTGGCCGCGGTCTTTGTTCCCATCGTCATCGCGATCGCCGCGCTGACTTTCGGGCTTTGGTTTGTCTTTGCGCCGGCGCCGGCGTTTACCTGGGCGCTGCTGAATGCCGTAGCTGTCCTGATCGTTGCCTGTCCGTGCGCGCTGGGATTGGCCACCCCAACCTCCATCATGGTAGGGATCGGGCGGGGCGCCGAACTAGGCATTCTGATCAAAAGCGGCGACGCACTGGAGCAGGCCCGCGATCTGACGACTGTCGTGTTGGATAAGACCGGGACCTTGACGAAGGGCCAACCGGCCGTCAAAGAAATCGTCTCAAAAGATCCTGCATGGCCGAAAGAAAAAATCCTCCAATATGCCGCGTCGGCGGAACAAGGTTCGGAACATCCGCTGGGGCAGGCCATTGTGAAAGCGGCTCGAGCCGCAACGGTGAACCTCGAGCCTGCGAAAGAGTTTGAGGCTGTCCCTGGTCATGGCATTCGCGCGCGCGTAGGAGATCATCTGTTGCGGGTCGGAAATCTTCGCATGATGCAAGTAGAAGGTTTGCCCCTTGAGTCGTGGGAAACGGAGCTTGAGCGGATTTCGAAAGCGGCGATGACGCCGATGCTGGTGGCCGCCGGCCCGCAGATCGTGGGCATCATTGCCGTCGCCGACAGCCTTAAGGGCGGCGCGCGCGCAGTGGTGAGCGCGCTGAGGGAAATGGGCCTCGAGGTGGTCATGCTGACGGGCGATAATCGCCAAAGCGCCATGGCGATCGCACGCGAGGTCGGCATCGATGAGATTCTTGCCGAGGTTCTGCCTGACGCCAAGGCCCGCGAGGTAAAACGTCTGCAGAGCCAAGGAAAGCGGGTGGCGATGGTCGGTGATGGGATCAATGACGCGCCGGCGCTGGCTCAAGCAGATATCGGGATTGCGATCGGCGCCGGCACAGACATCGCGATCGAGGCGGCGGACATCATACTTATCGGCGACAATTTGCGCGGGATCGTTACCGCGATCGGGCTGAGCCGGTCCACAATGAGCAATATCAAGCAGAATCTCTTCTGGGCGTCCATTTACAACGTCGTCCTGATCCCGGCGGCCGCCCTCGGATGGTTAAACCCCATTCTTGCCGCCGGCGCGATGGGCCTCTCCTCGGTCAGTGTCGTGACCAATGCCCTCCGGTTACGCTTCTTCAAGAATGTCACGTAACTAGTTTTACTTGCATTTGTTAGCTGATAAATGCTATCTATAAGGATACTCTGCCCGGAGCGCTGATCGTCTTATGGTAGTCCTGCAAAACCTCCACATTCCTGATTTCATCCCCTATGGATTGGCGATCCTCGGTTTGCTCTTGCTTTGGAGACTGCATGCCTCGGGAGTGCAGGCCGGCCGGATCCAGGCGATTGATATTTGGGACCGCTCAGGTATTCGCCTGTTCATCCATGCCACGCCGCTCGATAACATGGCCTGCCCTGCCTGTCGAGAGGCGCATGGGCTCGTCTTCCTGCCTTCGCTGGTCGCCAATAGGAAGTTCACGGCCATGCCCGGTCCTTGTACGAACCCTTCAGGATGCCGCTGCGTCTTGGTGGGTCTGTATGCGGGCTGGCCGGAGGCGCGAAGGGTCTTTGGTCTGTTGAGGATTCGGCGCGGGAGGGTCCGGCTCGCTGAGGACGAACTGGCGGCCATTTTACGGAGTCCACTTGAGATCGGTAGGGCCGTTTCAATCGATCAGGTGCCGGTGCGGCTACTGAACGCTCTTCTCGACGAGGGTTGCGATCCGGAGGCGGCGATCCTCGGTTACAGCTACGTGATTGAGAACGTCGAGGAGGAGCGAGATTCCCCATTTCTCATTCCGTCCTATTTTCGATTAAGCGATCTTCTCGAACGTGTGGCCCGCCCCGCAGATGCGTTGCCTATCGTGGACCGATTCCTGAAACGATACGAGAACACCTCCCAGGTCGCGGCAACCGAGTCCCAACTTTCCATGATGAAGGCCCGCCAAATTCGTCTCATGATGATTCTGAAAACCGCTACGGCCTAAACAAGACCCTTTCAGGAGAAAAGACGTGGACCTCAGCATTCCCGATTTTATTCCCTACTTCCTCTCGGTCTTGGGCTTGCTCCTGATATGGCAACTCCATGAGGTCCAGGTGCAGGCCGGGCGGGTCGACGCCATGGATTTTTGGGTTCTTTCGGGAATCAGGATGTTTGTTTACGGGACGCCTTGCGATAATTCCGCCTGCCAATCATGCCGGGGCGCTCAGGGATTGGTTTTTCTGCCGACCTTTGTGGCCTCGAAATATTTTCGAGGACAGATCCCCAGATGCAGCAATCCCATTGGTTGTCGCTGTTTGCTAATAGGCGTCTACGGCGCCTGGCCGGAAGCCGAGCGCGCGCGAAAGCAGCTCAAGCGGGACCGTATAAGACTCCAGTTTAGTGAGGAGCAGTTACAGGCCGTCGTGGAAGGCGGGAAAAACCGGCGGGCGGGCTTCAGCGCGGACCGAATCTCGCTGATTTTGCTTGAGGCGATGCAATTGGAAAAGACCGATCCCAAAGGCGCGATCAATCGCTACCGTTTTGTGGTCGAGGAAGCGCAGGAAAAGCGGGATTTGGCGTTCGTCATTTCGGCGTATTTGCGGCTCAGCGATTTGCTCGAGAGCGTCGGCGACGATCAGGAGGCGCACGAGGTCGTCAATAATTTCTTGGAACGATACACTCGGAAGCGTCGTCGGAGAAGCGGCCGGCAACTTCTTCGAAGTGAGCCCTATCGGCCGACGGAAGGCCAGGTTGCCATGATGTCGACCCGGCGAACACGCCTCGCAGCCAGCATCGGCATTCCGGATCCTAACCAGTAGTGTCTTAGACGGCAGCCGCGGCCGGCGGGTTTTTCCTGGCCAGCGCCAACAATCCCTTCGACACATCCTGTTGAGCAGCCGCATACCGCTCAGGCGTGCCAATATCGGACCAGTAGCCACTCATCCGATAGGCGGTCAACGGCTGTCCCTGACGCAACAGTTCGATATAAACGTCGATGATGGAACCCGGTCCAGGCGGAATCGCTTTCACGACATCGGGCTCCAACACATGCGCTCCTGCGAACATGTAGGAGGCAGGCACGGCTATTCGGTCTGTGGCGGGCTGTTGCGCTAGGGCGGGCTCGCCTTTAATCTGGAGGATGCGCGAATCTGCGTCCACCATAACAGCGCCCCAGTCGACCGCGCGCGAGTCTTCCCGAACCGCCAAAGTCGCCCGGGCTTGCGCGGCGCGGTGGGTCTCGATCAGCGCCGTGAGGTCGCAGTCCGAGATGGTGTCGCCGTTTAAGACGAGGAAGGGGAGATTTCCAAAATAAGATTGGGCCTGCTCAATGCCGCCTCCTGTGCCGAGGATCACCGGTTCATGGGAATACGCTAACCGCATGCCGTACCGCGAGCCGTCACCCAAGGCCTCGACGATTTGATCCCCGCGATAATGGAGATTGATCAGCGCTTCGGTAATCCCGTGCTGTTTTAAAAGCAGGAGATTCCAGACCAGCAGTGGACGTCCGCCGACGAGAAGCAACGGCTTCGGAAGGCTCAAGGTCAGCGGCCGAAGCCGTGTGCCGTACCCCGCCGCGAGAATCATGGCTTTCATTATTTATCCGACACTATTACTGCAGCTCAGGGACATGCCGGCTTAAGGCTTTGTAAAGGGGAGCCAATGCTCGATGGCGAAGCAGGTTTCGTTTCACGTTGGCAAGTGTGCGCGGGATGTACGGGAGATACCGATCGTTGTTCTTCTCAAGGTGGATGTAGACAAACCTTCCGGCTGCTTTGAGGTTGCGCTGAATACTGGTCATGTCAAAGATGCGCATGAATTGCACCCGATCCAACGGAGCCCCGGCTTTGGCCCTCATTTCCAGATAGCGCACGACCAGTTCTTCAATGAGTTCTTCAGGCAGGGTCACGTATGAATCCCGAAGCAGCGATGCGAGATCATAGCTCGCCGGCCCCATCAGCGCGTCCTGAAAGTCGATGACCCGCAACCGCTCCTCTAAAACCATGAGGTTGCGGCTGTGATAATCCCGATGCGTGAAGACCCGCGGCTGAGCTGCGAGTAGCTCCGCGATCTTTTGCATCTCCGCCCGGATCGTGCCTCGCTGCTCCTCCGGCAGCACACTGCCGGCGCGTTTCTCAATTCCATAGTCGATGAAATGATCGAATTCCCACATCAGCAGTGGCGGATCGAACGCGCGGCCAAAGGCAAGGCAGGCGGGGTCAACCGGAAAGGACGCCTTCAGGTGCAGTCGGGCCAGCGCGTCGACGGCCTCGCGATACAGCGACGGTGTGTCAGGGGTGGTGCCGTCTTGCGAGGCTAAGGCCAAGGTCACATCGCCGAGATCCTCCAGATACAACAGCCCCGCCGTTTCGTCGTAGTAGTGGAGCGCGGGAACAGCCACATCAGCTTTCATCAGATGATGCAAGATGTTCACGAACGGCAGCTCCGTGACTACCGGGGCGCCTTGGCTGACCGCTTCCTCAGATTGCTTGAAGCCTTCGGGGGACGCCAATTGCATCAGCACGAGGGAATGAGGCGGCCCGCCGGCCAGATGTAGCCGGAAGTAGCGACGATTCGAGGCATCCCCCGCGAGAGGGAGCATTTGAGAAAGTTCGACGCGGAAGGGCAGCCTCTTGCGAATCGTGTCGGAGACTTGTCTCAGTTCTGGCGCTGGAGGAACGGGGGAAGCCATTGGCCCTGATTATACCCGTATACCGCGAGCGGACCTAGTCAGGGCTGGCTCAATAAATCGTGCCCATGCCCACGCGGCAACAGAGGAACCAACAGCATCGGTGAGCAGGTCCCATACATCCGCGTCTCTTAAGGGGACGAAGAGTTGATGGATTTCGTCTGTTAATCCATACGCGGTCGAGGCAACGATGGCCAGCAGCAGTGCATGAGACGCCGACCAGGGCCCTGCTGCGTACCGGAACGCACGGTACATCAAAATGCCGAGCACGCCGTATTCGATCCCATGCAATACTTTATCTCCGAGCTCCATCAGTTGGGATGGGACATAGATCTCGGGACTGGACAGCGAAGAGAGAAAGAAGATCAGCGCGGCATATCCGACGGCAGGAGTCCAATACCACCACGCGCGATAGGCGGCGTGCCTGGGGGCAGCGGGGGGGACTTTAGGGAACGAAACGAAACTCATCTACGATTGCAGCATACCGATATTTAGAGGTCGGGGCAATCCGGACAGGGATCCTTGCGCCGGCGTTTGCGAGAGTCTAGTTCAGCTGCTGAACTTCATGGCGAATTTCTTGACCCTTTCTGTATTCGGATGATACCGTGACCAAATGAAAACAGTCGCAGTCGCGTTTCTCTGGCATCTGCATCAGCCGTATTACACCGATCCCCTCACCAACACTGCTCCATTTCCCTGGGTGCGGCTCCATGCAACGAAGGGGTACTTCGATATGGGGATGTTGTTGGATGAATACCCTGAGATGCAGGCCACCGTCAATCTCACGCCTTCGCTTCTGCTCCAGTTACAGGAGCAGGAGCAGGGACGCGTTCGTGACATTTTTTTATCCCATGCCGCGTGCGTTGCGGCCGATTTGAGCGAAGAGGCGCGCGCCTTCATTCTGCGGCATTTCTTCGCCGCAAATTGGGACACAATGGTCCGGCCGCATGAGCGGTATTATAGCCTCTTGATCCAGCGGGGCCGGCGGATCGAGGATGTGGATCTCGGCCGGGCGGCGACGCGGTTCTCCACGCAGGACTTCCTGGACTTGCAAGTGTGGCACAATTTGGCCTGGTTCGGGCATCGAGCCCTGGCCCGCTATCCTACCCTGCGAGAGTTGATCGCCAAAGGACGGCAGTTCACCGAAGCGGAGAAGCAGGAGGTCCTCTCGATTCAACATGACGTCGTCGGCCAGTTGATCCCATTGTTCAAACGGCTGGCCGACAGGGAACAGATCGAGCTGTCCACGACGCCGTTTTTTCATCCCATCCTGCCGCTCCTGATCAACACGGAGTTCGCCAAGCGATCACGGCCCGACGCGGCGCTTCCGCCCAGCTTCGCCCATCCGGAGGATGCCCGAGCGCAGCTTCGCGACGCGGTCGAGTTCCACACCGCGCTCTTCGGACACCGACCGGCCGGGCTCTGGCCATCCGAGGGCTCGGTCTGTCCGGAACTGATTCCCATGGCCGCGGAACTCGGGTTCCGGTGGACCGCCACCGACGAAGGCATCCTGGCCGCGTCCGTCGAGGCGTGGAATCGGGAGCGCATGCTCTATCGCCCGTACGTCGTTTCTTTTGAGGGCCGAGAGGTGGCATGTCTCTTTCGCGATCGGGAGATTTCGGATGCCATGGGGTTTGTCTATGCCCGAAACGATCCTCGCTCGGCCGTCCAAGATTTCATGGCTCGGCTCGCGACGGTGGCGGAGCGCTCTCCCGAGGAGCGTCCATTAGTGCCGGTGATCCTTGATGGGGAAAATCCTTGGGAACATTACGCCGATGGCGGCGAGAGTTTTCTGCGCACCCTGTATAGCACCATGGCAGGCGCCCAGGGCGCTATCCGGTTTCACACGGTCACCCCGGATCGCGAGCTCGCGCGGCACTCTCCCACGGCGCGGTTGAACCAGCTCCATACAGGGTCGTGGATCAACGCCGATTTTAGGATTTGGATCGGTCATCCTGAAGATAATGATGCATGGGAGCGGTTGGGGCGGACTCGCCGTTTCCTCGAACGGCAGGAGCAAGAAGGGCTGATAGCCGTTGAGGCCATTGAGGCGGCCCGCAAGGAGCTGTACGCGGCCGAAGGCAGCGACTGGTTCTGGTGGTACGGCGATGATTTTGTAACGGACCACAAGGAAGTCTTCGACCAGTTGTTTCGGCTGCACCTTGGCAATGTATTTCGGACTCTGAACACGGATGTTCCCGAGTTTTTGCTGCAGCCGATCTGGCGCCGAGAAATCGTGGAAGCGATGGTCCACGAGCCGGTCGCCTTGATCGACCCGTGTATCGACGGGATTGTGACCGACTTCTATGAATGGCGGGGGGCCGGCTACATCGACGGGCAACCACCGCTGAGCGCCATGTACAAGCGGCCTGGGCTTTTCAGGCGCATCTACTTCGGTTTCAATCTGGAGTACTTCTTCCTCCGTTTCGACCTGCAAGCTGTCCAGTCCTCCGAGGAGACTCCGCCATGCGACAACGGGCCGCTCGACCTGGATCAGGTGATGGCAGCGCCCGTCGTCCATGTTCAGTTTCTAGAACCGCATCATGTGAAGCTGGTATTCTCCCTGGAACCGTCCGAGCCGGAGTGTTTTACGCTCTTAAAAAGCTCCGACGGCATCAGCTTCTTTTCCGCGGCGATGTACGAGAGTATTCGTCGCAAGAAAATCATTGAACTGAAGGTGCCGTTGAAAGACATGGGGGTGCAGCTTGGCTCTATGGTGCACCTTGTCATAAAAGTCTCGGATGCCGGCCTGGAGCGCGAGCGGCTGCCGCCCTATCATCCTCTTACGTTGCGTGTGCCGGACGTGACCTTCGAGGCGACGATGTGGAAGGCATGACGCGAGTATGATCACGCTCCTCTTGGGTGTGCACAATCACCAACCGGTGGGCAATTTCGAGTCCGTCTTCCGGCTGGGGCATGATCGCTGCTATCGGCCTTTTCTCGACGTCCTCGAACGGCATCCTCGCATTCGTCTGTCCTTGCACTATACCGGTCCTCTCCTCGACTGGTTTGAAAAAGAGGAGCCGAACTTTCTCGAACGGCTTCGCACGTTGGTCGCAACAGGACAGGTGGAAATCTTAAGTGGTGGCTTTTATGAGCCGATTCTCTCGGTCATTCCGGATCGGGATGTCGTCGGACAGGTGAACCGCCTCTCGACCTTTCTACGTGATAAGCTGGGAGCCCGCCCGCAAGGCTTGTGGCTGGCGGAACGGGTTTGGGATGGCGGTCTCCCCAAGAAACTCGCGCCGACCGGCCTGCGATATACGATCCTTGACGACTCTCATTTCATCAATGCGGGATTTGAAGCCGATTCGCTGACCGGTTACTACCTGACCGAGCGGGAAGGCCATCCCTTGGCCGTCTTTCCGATTAATAAAGATATGCGGTATTTGATTCCCTTCCGCCTGCCGGATGAGCTCATCGCCTTCTTAGGACGACTTCGCGACCGCGGGCAAGAGGCGGCGGTGACCTATGCTGATGATGGTGAAAAGTTCGGTATGTGGCCCGGGACTTATCAATGGGTCTTTGAAGAAGGCTACCTCGAGCGGCTGTTTACCGCGCTCGAGCAGAATGCCGAATGGATCCGGCTCACCACCTTCACCGAGTATCTGCACGAACGTCCGCCGACCGGCCGCATGTATCTGCCCTCGGCCTCTTATGAGGAGATGATGGAGTGGGCCTTGCCGACGACAGCGTCCAAGGCGCTGCACAATAGCAGGGCCGAGTTGGAGCGGGAAGGCCGGCTGGCGGCATTCCAACCATTTTTGCGGGGAGGATTCTGGGATCAATTTCTCGTGAAATACTCGGAGTCCAATCACATGCACAAGCGGATGCTGGACGTATCCGAAAGGATCTCCCAGATGTATCCGGATAACGAGGTGCCGGAAGCCCGTGAATTGTTATGGCGAGCCCAAGGAAATGATGTGTACTGGCACGGACTGTTCGGCGGGCTCTACCTCGGCAACTTGCGACACGAGACGTATCGAAATCTCATTGCCGCCGAAATACGGATTGACGCGGCCGCCCATACTGGCGCCGGCTCGTCGGGGTGGATTGATCTGCGCGTATTTGATCTGGACCGTGACGGTCACGAGGAAGCGGTCATCGCGACGCCGGCATTGGGACTGTGTGTCGCGCCGGCCTATGGAGGGAGTCTGCTGGAGTTGGATTATCGCCCGGTACAATTCAATCTCTTGAATGTCCTCATGCGCCGGGCTGAGGTGTATCATGAAAAGCTGGCGGGAGCCACTGCCCAAGCGGATTCGGGCGGCGGGCCGCCCCAGTCAATCCATGATCTCTTCACCGTCAAAGAACCCGGCCTCGACCGCTCCTTGATCTATGATCGGCACCGGCGGACCAGCTTTTTGGATCGTTTCCTCGATTCTCGGACATCATGGGAGGCCATGGATCGAATTGAGGACATGGAACTGGGGAACGCGGCAGTGGGCCGGTATCATCTGGGTGAGCCACAAATTAAAAAGAATGAGCTGACCCTGCCGTTGAGCTTTGCGGCCACTGTCCGAAAGGAAGGGAGCACATTCCCAATTTCCATTGAAAAAATCTATGGGCTGTCGGGCCGAGGCGAGACGGTTACAGTCTCTTATAAGCTCGTAAATCAAGGAGGCGCACCGTGCACGCTGCGTTTCGGTATCGAGCTGAACCTGACGCTTCTCGCCGGCAATGATCCGCAGCGCTACTATGAATGGCCGGGCAGCAGTCATATCCGGATGCAGGAGCGGGGCGAGGCCCGGCTGCCTGACCGGTTCGCGTTAGTGGATGAGTGGCAGGGATTCCGGGTGGTGCTTCGCCTTGACCGCCCTATCGACATGTGGTTCGCACCCATTGAAACCGTCTCTCAATCGGAGGAGGGCTTTGAGAGAATTTATCAGGGGTCCGCTCTTCTGGCATCATGCCGTCTTGATCTGAAGCCCGGCGTCCCGGCGAGCCTCGAGGCCAGACTGGAGTTCAGTGAACTGTAAAAAGGAAACTACAACACCACTCTTTGTCACCCTGAACCCTTCGGCTTGTCATGCTGAGTGAAACGAAGCATCTAAGCCGTCCCGCTCAGGGTAAACTCCATGAAGGGTCTAGATTCTTCGCTTCGCTCAGAATGACAAGGGCTTGGCGGAGGATGACAACATACCGAATGACAACGTACGAGGAAGCCTGTGCCTGAATTTCGACGTGATCCCGTAGTCGGCCGTTGGGTGATCATCTCAACCGATCGGATGCATCGACCGACCGATTTCACAGCGCCTCAGGCTACCCTTCCGGTTCTGCCCCTCTGTCCGTTTTGCCCCGGCAATGAGGCTCAGACACCTCCCGAGATTCTGGCTTACCGCGACGCCGGGACGCGCCCGAACGGCCCCGGTTGGAATCTGCGGGTCATCCCGAACAAATTTCCGGCTCTCCAGATCGAGGGCGACCTCGGCCGCGAGGGCATCGGGCTCTATGATCGTATGAAGGGAGTCGGCGCGCACGAAGTGATCGTTGAGACGCCCGACCACAAGGCCACACTCGCGACGCTACCCGAGCGATCGCTGGAAGACCTATTCTGGGTGTTTCGCGACCGGATTCTGGACTTGCGTAAGGACCTGCGCCTGCGATATGTGCTGATTTTTAAAAACAATGGGCCGGCCGCAGGGGCGACACTGGAACATCCCCATTCGCAGCTGATCGCTTTACCGATCGTTCCGACGAATGTTACGGCGGAAATCGAAGGCTGCCGGGAGCACTATCACAACAAAGAGCGGTGTATCTACTGCGACATCATCCGGCAGGAGAGCGCGGATCGGGCCCGGGTCGTCACCGAAAATGGAGAATTTCTGGCTGTGGTGCCGTTCGCACCGCGATTTCCCTTTGAAATCTGGGTCTTGCCGAAGCGGCATAGCGCATCTTTTGACGAGACCCAGAAGTTTGAAGTCGAAGGGCTTGCCCGTATCTTCTCCGACACATTTCGGCGGCTCGATCGAGTTTTGAGGATGCCCGCATTCAACTATATCCTGCACACCTCCCCCTTGCGCGAATCCACGGGTGACTTCTACCACTGGCATATCGAGATCATCCCGAAGCTGACCCAAGTGGCGGGGTTCGAATGGGGCACGGGCTTTTACATTAATCCGGTGCTTCCGGAAGAGGCGGCAATGTTCTTGCGGGATGCAGAGATCTGACACAATAGGAAATCATGAAGGTCTTGCTGAACCATCCAGTCCGGGAAGTCGAGATTCAAGGACCGAAGCGCGTGAAAGATCTGCTCAGAGAACTGGACCTGCTACCGGAAAGCGTCCTTGTGGTACGGGGCGACGACCTCGTGACCGAAGACGACACACTGCGGGACGATGATCACGTCGAGATCCGCCCGGTGATCTCGGGAGGCTAGGGGAAAAAAAGGCTCCGTCTCGGCGGAGCCAGGGAGGGCGGGTGCGAAAGGGAAAAGGCTCCGTCCAGGGGCTAAGGGAGTCTGTCTCGGCAGACTCCAGGGATGGTGGGTGCAATACGAGCCAGGGTGGGAGAGTGCAATGGTGATAATTTATGCGCTGCCGTAAATTCCCGAACAAAGCGGTGCTGGGTATCCCTCGTCACCATACGGCCTTTTGCCGGTCCTGTCTGACGGAATTCGTCACCCATCAAATTGAACGCGCCATTCATGAAGAGGCCATGTTCACGAAGTCAGACCGCGTGCTGGTCGCGGTCTCCGGCGGCAAGGACAGCCTCACGCTGCTGGATGTCTTGCATCGTCTCGGGTACGACAGCGCCGCCCTCTATGTGGACCTCGGTATCGGGGAGTATTCGCGAGCGTCGAAGTCCAAAGTGCAGCAGTTTTGCCAAACGCGTGAGATTACCTTGCATGTGCATGAGGTTCAAGAAAACGAAGGCGCGGGTATCAACGACTTAGCCATCCGGCTTCATCGACCCGCCTGCTCCGCCTGTGGGACCATTAAGCGATACCATTTCAACCGGACCGCGGTGGAACACGGCTATACCGTCCTGGCCACGGGCCACAACCTGGATGATGAGGCTGCTCGGTTGCTGGGAAATGTGCTGCATTGGCAAACTGATTATTTGCAGAAACAAGGACCGTCTCTGCCGGGCTCGGTCGAGGGCTTCGCCAAGAAGGTCAAACCGCTCTATCGGCTGGCAGAGCGTGAAGTCGCGGCGTATGCAATCGTGAATGGGCTGGACTATATTGTGGAAGAATGCCCCAATGCCAAAGGCGCCAAGATGCTGCTCTACAAGGACATGTTGAATCGATTGGAAGCGGAATCGCCTGGTACAAAGCAAATGTTCTATTGGGGATTCCTCGCCAGGCAGAAAACCGACAATCCTGAGCTCTCAATGACGGCGAACGATCAAGCACTCCTTCACCCGTGCTCACAATGCAACCAGCCGACAACGGGCCAAATCTGCGGATACTGCCGTATGATGGCGCGAGCTCAAACGCGATAGCGTGCGGTTTCGGCCGCCAGAACCTTGCGGGATCGGCGCGGTTAAGGTACAAGATCACAGTTGAAAATTATTTTAAAGAGAGCGTTATGACGGTGACCGTGAAACCCTGCCCGTATTGCGAAAAGCTCATGTGGGTCAAGGATGAGTCCATTGAATGGCTGGATGAAACGACTTTCCGCTTTCCTTGCCCTCACTGCCATGCTTTGGTCAGGCGGAAGCTTATTGCCTTCGGGGAGAACGCCTGCGGCCCGATCAAACCGAGCTGATCCTCGTCCTTCCCAAATCATGAGAGACGCATGACTGTCCTTCAAGACGGCGAACGCATTCATCTGGTGGACATTAAGACCCGTCACTACGCGCTGGTTCTTAAAGCGGGCGATGTGTTTCAATTGAGCGGGGAGACGATTGCGCATGACTCCCTCATAGGAAGACCGGACGGCAGTCTCGTGATGCTGTCGCGGGGACGCCGGCTTTTGGCGCTGCGGCCGACGCTGTCGGAATACGTGCTGAAGATGCCTCGGGGCGCGCAGGTGATCTACCCCAAAGATTTAGGGGTGATCGTGCAATGGGCGGACATCTATCCCGGTGCCCGGGTCTTTGAGGCCGGCACCGGATCCGGCGCGCTGACCATGGCCCTCTTACGAGCAGTGGGTGATCGCGGCCATGTCTTCAGTTACGAAGCCCGCGAAGACTTTACTCGAACCGCGATGAAGAATATCGAGCGGTATTTAGGGCCGTGTGAAAATTTAACCGTTCGGCAGAAGGACGCCTATGAGGGCATTGAGGAGACGGAGCTAGACCGCTTGATTCTCGACCTCCCGGAACCCTGGCGCGTCGTCCCGCATGCCGTGTCCGCCCTGCGCTCCGGCGGTATTTACTTGAGTTACGTGCCTACGATTCCCCAAGTGATGCAGACCGTCGAAGCGCTCCATCGCGTCGCGGTGTTCTCCATGATCCAAAGCTTTGAAACCTTACTGCGGACCTGGAACATCGCCGGTCGCAGTGTTCGTCCTGATCATCGGATGGTCGCGCACAGCGGATTTCTCACGGTCGCGCGAAAAGTCGAACCAGGCTTTGTGATTAGCAGCGCTGGCGATCAGGAGGATCAAGCCCAGCCTGAGGAGAGTGGGCCATAAAGGGCCTCTCTAGGGTGACGGCTATGCGTCGACTGTACCTGCATACATCAACTTCAGGGAGTCCTGATGTCTGAAATAGCCTTTCTTCGCGATCTCGTTGTGCTCTTTAGCGTCTCGGTGGTGGTGGTGTATTTTTTTGACAAACTCGGATTGCCCGCGCTAATCGGCTTTCTGGTGGCGGGTGCTATGGTCGGCCCGTACGGACTGGATTTTGTTCAGGACGTATCTCGTGTTGAAGTATTCGCTGAGATCGGGGTCGTCCTGCTCCTGTTCACAATCGGCGTAGAATTCTCGCTGGCTCAGATCCCTTCGCTTGGAGGAGTGTTGGGGACTGGAGGCCTTCAGATCGGAACCACGATCGCGCTATGCGCGGCCGCCGGGTTGGCCTTCGGGCTGACCCTGAATCAAGGGGTCTTCTGGGGTTTTCTGATAGCGATGAGCAGCACAGCCATCGTCTTGAAGATGATCGCGGATCGCGGCGAGACCAATTCCCCCCAGGGCCGGTTAAGTATCGGGATCCTGATTATCCAGGATCTTGCGGTGTTGCCGATGATGATACTGACACCGGCGCTTGCTCATCAAGGCGGGAGCGCGTGGGAGATCGCGTGGTCCTTAGGCAAGGCTCTCGTGCTCGTAACCGTGATCCTGATCACCGCCCGGGTCCTGGTGCCCCGCATGCTCGAACGCGTGGTTCGAAGCCGCAGCCGGGAGCTGTTCTTGATCACCATCATCCTCGTCTGTCTGGGGATCGCCTGGCTCAGCTCCCTTGCAGGCCTCTCCCTGGCCCTGGGCGCCTTTATCGCGGGCCTTATTATTTCGGAATCGGAATACAGCCACCAGGCGATGGTTGAAGTTCTTCCGTTTCGGCACGGCTTTAACAGTCTGTTCTTTATCTCTATCGGCATGTTGTTGGATCTGCGGGTCTTGCTCGCCCATCCGTTCCTAGTGACCGGCCTGGTGGTGACGGTGATCTTCGGAAAGTCCTTGATTGCGGCGGTCGCGGCGGTGGCCACCGGCTATGCGTGGCGGCCGGCAATTTTAATGGGGATGGCTCTTGCGCAGGTGGGAGAATTTTCTTTTATTCTCTCGAAAGCGGGAAAAGACGTCGGTCTCCTGTCGCCCGGCTCTTTTCAAGTTTTCCTCGCGGTATCCGTTCTCACCATTTTGGTGACACCCTTTTTGATAGTGGCCGCGCCGAAGATCGCGCGGCGAGCGGAGGCTATACAGCGGCTCCATCATTGGACTCGCCCGCCGTGGGTAGTCGAAGAGCCGCCCGTCGCGTTGAGGGACCATACCATTATCGCCGGCTATGGGATTAATGGGCGCAACCTGGCGCAGGTGCTGCGAGAAACGGAAATCCCGTTCGTGATTGTCGAGATGGACGGCGATGTGGTTCGGCGCGAACAGAAAAGGGAGGTGCCGATCCACTTCGGGGACGTGACCCATCCCCAGACGCTCCGGCGCCTCGGCATCCAAGATGCTCGCTGCCTTGTATTGGCGATTTCCGATCCCTTGGCAAATCGGCGGGCTATCAAGGTCGCTCGTGAGCTGAACACGAGCATTCATATCATTTCCCGCACGCGGTATCTTCGTGAAATTGATGACTTGCTTGCCTCGGGAGCGGACCAGGTTGTCCCTGAAGAATTTGAAACGTCCATTGAGATCTTCTGCTTGGTCCTTCAGGATTACCGGGTGCCTCCCGGTATCATCGCTGAAAAGGCTGAACGAATCCGCAGACAGGGATATGCTCTGTTGCGACGGGGGCACACCCCATGGAAGGAGATTGTCACTGAGCGCGTTGATGAGCGGTACGTAGATGAATAGAAATCACCAAACCAATAACCGTCAGATGGGGAGAGATCCCAACCTCACGAGTGCAGCATAATCGTCGCAAGTGATTGATTTAATGTTGGTTTATGGTTTTCCGTAAAACTTGACAACAGTAAAGGTACGCATTAAAGTAATACTGCGATGCTAGAGGGGAATCGGGGAGGTTACGGGTCATGCCGGCCTCCCCGATTATCTTTGGAGGCTTGAATGGACACGGTCATGACCGCGAAGCTTGACCCGCGAGTCGCTCTGGCGGAATTGGAAGAGAAGAAACCGGAGCGGGTCACGCTTGTGGTCCTGAGCGGCGATATGGACCGGGTGATGGCGGCGTTTATTATCGCCACCGGTGCGGCGTCGATGGGGATGCAGGTGACGATGTTCTTCACTTTCTGGGGGCTCAATGCCATTCGGCGTCCTGGGACGACCGGAAAAGCAAAGGATTGGTTGCGCCGTTCGTTTGGAGCCTTTAATAAAGCGGGGGCGGAGAATTTGCCGTTATCGCGTTTTCATTTCTGGGGGCTCGGGACTCGGATGATGAAGCTCGTGATGAAACAACAGCGCATGCCCGGCGTGCCGGAACTCATGGAGGTCGCCAAGGATCTCGGGGTCAAATTCATTGCGTGCACGACCACGCTAGGCATGATGGGGATCGGGAAGGAGACCCTCATGGAAGGCGTGGATCAACTCGCCGGCGTCTCGACCTATCTGGCGGAAGCCAAAGACGCCCAGGTCAATCTGTTTATTTAGTCCTAGAAGGTTTTTACATGCAAAAAGATGTGGTGCTCGATACGTTGGGGTTGTTCTGTCCGATGCCGATCATCAAGACGTCCAAGAAAATCAAAGAACTCATCGTCGGTCAGGTCTTAGAGGTGATCTCAGACGATGAAGGGATCAAAAAGGACATGCCGGCGTGGTGCGAGACCACTGGACACGAGTATTTAGGTCTGGAGGAAGAAGCGAACCCTGGTGCTATCCACTACAAGGCGTACGTCAAGAAGAGCAAATAGCTCGCCCTCTGGTTCTGCCTCCATTGAGCCGAGATTTGTCCCCTCTGAGTTCACCGGTTTTCAACACGTTGTCCATTTGTTAATCACAAGTTTTCCACAATATTTAGGTTTTGAGAATATTTTTTCCACCATATCTGGTATTTTTATCTTGACTCGACTTAGACTGAATGATAAAGGTGAGCCGCGTTCGTGTTAAGGGTTTTTTGAACCTACCAATCAGGAGGACCCGCATGAAGAATACCGGTGGCGCTGCAGGGGAATTTGGCAAAGGAGAAGGGGCTCTTCGAATTTCGCCGAATGCACTGCGGGTCTTAGAGAAGCGCTACCTGTCAAAGGATGAACATGGGAAGGTGGTAGAGACGCCGGAGGGCATGTTCCGACGTGTGGCCCATAATTTGGCGCAGGCGGACGCTTTGTACGGGGCGAAGTCCGAAGACGTTCGTGCGACGGAAGAGCAGTTTTACCAGCTGATGTCCGGTCTGGACTTTCTCCCGAACTCTCCCACACTCATGAATGCCGGTCGTCCTCTGCAACAGCTCGCGGCCTGCTTCGTTCTTCCGGTCGAGGATTCAATCTCGGGGATCTATGACACGCTTAAACATCAGGCGCTGATCCATCAGACCGGAGGAGGGACCGGCTTCTCATTCTCCCGGCTTCGGCCCAAAGACGATATGGTCCGCAGCACCGGCGGCGTGGCCTCCGGCCCCGTGTCCTTCATGAAGGTCTACAACCAATCGACCGAACACATCAAACAGGGTGGAACACGGCGGGGCGCGAATATGGGCATTCTGCGCGTCGATCATCCGGACATTTTAGAGTTTATCACCTGTAAGACGGATACGAAGGAGATCACCAACTTCAACATTAGTGTCGCGGTCACCGATGCTTTTATGAAGGCGGCCGAGAACGGTGAACAATACAACCTGATCAGTCCCCGTTCAGGAAAGGTAGTCGGGCAACTCGACGCGCGGGAGGTATTGAAGAAGATCGCCCAGTCAGCATGGCAAAACGGGGAACCCGGCCTATTTTTTATCGACGAGGCCAACCGCACGAACCCCACGCCGCATTACGCGATGATTGAGGCGACCAATCCCTGCGGCGAGCAGCCGCTTCTGCCATATGAGTCGTGCAACCTCGGGAGCGTCAACCTCGAAACGCATGTCGAGCGAAAACCGGACGGCCGCTACGACATTGACTGGACGCGCCTTGAGCAGTCGGTTCGGACGTCGGTGCATTTGCTGGACAACGTCATTGACATGAATAAATATCCGATTCCGGAGATTGAAAAATGCACGAAAGACAACCGTAAAATCGGCTTGGGGGTCATGGGTTTTGCGCGGATGCTGTTTAAGCTCGAAATTCCGTACGATTCGGAAAGCGGTGTGGAGATGGGCGCGAAGGTCATGAAATTCATCTCCGATAAGGGGTACGAGGAATCGATGCGTCTGGCAGAGCAGCGCGGGCTCTATCCCGCATGGAAGGGTTCACTGCATGAGTCGCGCGGCCAGCGGGTCAGAAATTCCTACGTGACCACGGTGGCACCAACGGGCACGATCAGCATGATTGCAGAGACCTCCGGCGGCTGCGAGCCGGAATTCAGCCTCATTTGGTTCAAAAATGTCATGGACGGCGAGCACCTGCCCTACGTCCTCGAGGACTTTATCGAGACCGCTAAGCGCGAGGGATTCTGGAAAGAAGGGCTGATGGATAAAATTCTCGCCAACCACGGCTCGGCACGCGGTATTCCCCAGATTCCCGACCGGTGGCAAAAGGTGTTCGCCACCGCGCACGACGTCGCTCCGGAATGGCATGTGCAAATGCAGGCCGCTTTCCAACGGTACACCGACAGCGGGGTCTCGAAGACAATCAACCTTCCGACTGAGGCCACGACCGAGGACGTGATGAACGCCTATTTGATGGCGCATGAGCTTGGCTGCAAGGGCATCACCGTGTACCGCGACGGCAGCCGCGACCAGCAGGTGATGAATGTCGGCGTATCCTCAAAAAAAGAGAAAACAAGCGGCGTGCCTTCCGAATCTACGCCGCAGGAGATGCCTGTCTCGGAGAACGCAGCCGCGCCGGCTCTACCGCCTTTTGCTGACGCCGGTCATCCATTCAAATTGGAACGGCCGGTGCGCGTGAGCGGGGAGACCATCGCCATCAATACCAGCTATGGAAAGATGTACCTCACGATCAATTCGATGAACGGCGAGCCGTTTGAGACCTTCGCGACGGTGGCCAAGGCCGGCGGGATGATCCAGGCCGATCTGGAGTGCGTCTGTCGTCTCATCAGCCTGGCGCTTCGTTATCGGATTCCGATGCATGAGATCACCCGGCAGTTGATCGGCATCCAGGACGGCAACCCCTATGGAATCGGCGCCAACCGGGTGCTCTCGCTCTGGGATGCCATTGCGAAGGCGCTGGCCAGCTTCCATCCGGCCGAACAGCGGCAGGAACAGGCGGCGAGCGTGTTGGCCATGCAGCCTCAGGGCCTGCCCTGTCCTGATTGCGGAGCGCCATTGATCCATTCTGAAAACTGCGAGAAGTGCTTCTGCGGATATTCTCGCTGCTGGTAGCAACCTAGAAGGAGGTACTATGTCAGGGCCATATAACCTGAAGTACATCCACCTCTTTGTCACAGAGGTGTCGCCCGGCGCCTTTATCCTTTCCCGAAACGGAAGGATGGCGGACCGGGTAGGCCGCGCTGATGAGAACCTCGCACAGGATCTACACCGGGCGGCAGGCGAGGGCAAGTACCGCTACTTTTGGTTTGAATACACAGGGCGAGCCGCAGGTGCGCATGAACTTGAATGCGCCTGGTACCATCGGTATCACCCGACGGATAACGTCGACCACCCGACGGCGCCGCTGAACGGCGCAATCCGTTGTTCCATCAAGGGCTGTTCGGACGTGTTAGCCTCCGCCCGAGGGTAAGCGTCCAGGGTCGTAGACGGTCGATTCGTTCATAGGCCGAATCTTGCCTGCCACTTCCATCTGTGCTACAGTTTCGGGCTGTCACCTTTCACCGAGACCGGAGCACTTAATGGAAATCAAGGTTTTCAACAACAATGTAGAAAAGGCGCTGAAGATCGCCAAGAAAAAACTGGCAGGGGAGGGCCTCTTCCGAGAGCTCAAGCGCCGCAGATTCTACGAGAAGCCGAGTCTAAAGAAGAAAAACAAGGAGCGAGAAGCTCAACGCCGACGCCAGAAATGGCTGGCCAAGCACCGTACGGGCTGATTTCTTTCCTCCTCCGGTTTTTGCCCTCCTCTCACCTTTCAATTTTCAGCCTGCGAGGACTCCTCTCGCTTCGTCGCGATCACCCCTGAAGTCTTTTCAGCCTATAGCCCCTGAGATAAAATCTCGATAGCATTGTAATTCCAAAAGGACTTGTACGGGGAATGCGATGAAGGATCGTGACATCCATGCCTGCATGCGCATTCTTAAGCAGGAGGTGCGTCGCTGGACGGAACCGGTGGTGGGCATCGTCGCCAAAGCCTCAAGCGACCCTTTTCAGATTTTGATCGCCACGATCCTGAGCTTGCGGACAAGGGATCAGACGACCGCAGAGGCATCGGAGCGTCTGTTCCGACTGTCGAAGACTCCGAGAGCGATGTCGAGGCTCTCGGCGCGGCAGATCGAGCGCGCTATCTATCCGGTCGGTTTTTACCGGACCAAGGCCCGTCAGATCCTGCAGATCTGTCATGATCTGTTGGAGAGCTACCGCGGCCGGGTCCCGGACGACATTGCGGAACTGCTGACCTTCAAAGGTGTGGGACGCAAGACGGCGAATCTCGTGGTCACCCTGGGCTTTGGGAAGCCTGGGATTTGTGTGGACATCCACGTCCATCGGATCAGCAATCGATGGGGCTACATCCGGACGCGGAGCCCCGCCGAAAGCGAGGAGGCCCTTCGCGCCAAACTGCCCAAGGAATATTGGATCATTTACAACGATCTGCTGGTACCGTTCGGCCAGAATATCTGCACGCCGATTTCGCCGCGGTGCAGCGAATGCAAACTGAGGCGCTATTGCAGCCGGGTGGGCGTCACCAGTTCACGATAAAGAAGTTTCCGGACGTGGTCGTCAGATGAACAGGGTGGTCTCGGCGTCGGCGGCGAGATTCAGAATGAGCGGCAAACCCAGCACATCGTCCACCTTGGAAGCAAAATCTTCGTATTTTACGCTCATGTACTCGAGGCCCGCGCTGCAGGCGATGAGCTTGAAACTTCCGACCTCCTTGGCCTCTTCAAACATCTCCGAAATCTTGGGTGCCTTTTTTTCCGTCATTATCCGAGCGACTTCCTCCGCATGGGCTTCATAAGCCGGTGAGAAATCAATCCGGTCCAACTCCCCCATCGCAAGCTTTTTAATCGCCCAGAACATCAGAAAGACGTAGACCTCCTTGCCCATTGCGGCTGCCGTCAAACCGATTGTCGCCGCCTGATGCAGTTTGTCATATGTGCCCCCATGTAGGAAGATCACGAAGCGGGGTTTCTTGCCGGGCGGGGTCGCGCTCACGGCTTCAAGGTCGACTTGATGCCGCTTACAAAATCACCGACTAAACGATCGACCTCTGAATTGCTCATCGGTCGATCGATGATTTCAGCCTGATTGTTGATTTCGTGGCCTTTATCGGACTCCGTCCGCAGGATCATCGTCCGGTCTTGGTCGACATCAATATGGATGAACCACTCCTTTTCGCCCTGCCTGACGAACGCTTCTTTTCCGGTTGAATGTTTCTTGATTTCAACCTCAGGGGACGCAAGGGTCAGTTCAGCCCAGGCCGGCGCCCAGGCCATCAGCAAGGTGAAACTTAGAACTGCACAGAGCGACGCGATAATGCGGGAAAAAACCGCAGCCCGAAGTCGCGGCCGAACAGTCTCGCCATCATGGCTTCTCGTTGTCATGCTTGGACGCCGCAGTGAGTGTTCGATATCCGTACCGCTACTTATTATACATGCCGAAACCGCTAATAGTAAATCGCCGTGCCGCCTTGTCGTGATGGTATTCAGGTGTTACGATGCCACGATGCAGGAGCGTCCGACCCTCTATCTCATCGACGGCAGCGGCTATATCTACAGGGCCTTCTTTGCTCTGCCACAGTTGTCCACCACGACCGGTTTGCCCACGCACGCCGTCTATGGGTTTACCACCATGCTGCAGAAAATCGTCCGCGAGCGGCGCCCGGACTATCTCGCCGTTGTCTTCGATGAAAAAGGGCCGACGCACCGGCATGAGCAGTTCAAGGATTATAAGGCGCAGCGGCGCCCCATGCCGGATTCCCTGTCACAGCAAATTCCCTATATTCACCGGGCGGTCGCCGGGTATGCCATCCCGGTGGTCAAGTGCGAAGGGTATGAGGCGGACGATCTCATCGGTACCCTGGCGATGCAAGCGGCGGCCAACAATATGGATGTCGTGATCGTCACGTCCGATAAGGACATGTTTCAACTCCTCTCCCCTTCCATTCGGATTTACGATCCGGTGAAGGATAAGGTCTTTACCGAGGAGGACTGTCTGGAGCGGTTCGGCGTGCCACCGGCCCGGGTCATTGAGATCATGGGACTCATGGGCGATTCCATTGACAACATCCCTGGTGTGAAGGGCATCGGCGAGAAGACGGCCAGAAAGCTGATTGAGGAATTTCAAACCATTGAAAATCTGCTGGCTCGCGTGGCAGAGGTGAAGGCCGCGAAAGTTCGCGGCCTGCTCGAGACCCAGGGTCAGGAGGCCCTACGGAGCCGAGAGCTCGCCACCCTCGTCCTCGATTGTCCCGTCTCGTTCAATGGAGATCTGTTCCGCTTGGGGCAGGCCAAGACGGACGACCTTGCCGCCTTATTCCGAGAACTGGAATTCTGGGGACTGCTCAAGGCCCTGCAGGGGGACTGCGGATCGGAGACCACGACGAGGGTTCCCGTGTCGGTTATCGCCGATCAACGAGCCGCCGCATCTTTTCTGGAGGCGATTACTGCGGCCGGCGCGGTGGCTCTGCGCTGTGAATTGAGCGGGGGGGACCTCCTTCGGTCGACATTGGTGGGTGTCGGCTTATGCCTTCCGGACGGAGCGCCGGTCTATGTGCCGGCCGGAACCGAGTTGAAAACGTTACAGCCGGCGCTTGAGTCGCCTGGGGTCAAGCTGTATGTCCATGATTACAAAGCCGCCTGGTTGGCTCTCAGGACTGCCGGCATCGTACCGGTACGGGCCGCATTCGACACGATGCTGGCCGCCTATCTCCTCAATCCAAACCGCCGCAGCCCGGCGCTCGAAATCCTCATGCAGGAGTGTTTTGCTGAATCGCTCGAGGGCAGTGTGGCTCCTGCGAGTGAGCCCAAGGAAGATCTTTTCGAAGCGAGCGAGACCGATCAAGCGGCTCTACGGGCCGGTTCCGCCGCCTCCGCAATCGCCCGGCTTCAGCCCGTGTTGGCCGCGAAACTGGCCACCCAGGGGCTTTCGGATCTGTACGAGCGGGTGGAATTGCCGTTAATGGCGGTGCTGGCCGAAATCGAGGCGAACGGATTCCGGCTGGATACAGATGTGCTGGCGGAGGTCGGGAAGGAACTCGACCAGCAGCTGGCGTCAATCCTACAGGGAATTTATCGGATCGCCGGCGTGGAGTTCAACGTGAATTCCCCAAAGCAACTCTGTGAAGTGCTCTTTGAAAAGCTCAAGCTTCCGCCGATCAAAAAGACCAAGACGGGCTATTCGACGGATGAGGATGTCTTGACTCAGCTGGCCGTGCAGCATGAACTGCCGGCGGAGATTCTCAATTATCGAAGTCTGAGCAAATTAAAGTCGACCTATGTGGACGCACTTCCGCGGCTCGTGAATCCCGACACCGGACGGCTTCACACATCGCTGCATCAGACCGTCACTGCCACCGGCCGGCTCTCGTCATCGGAGCCGAATCTTCAGAACATTCCTATCAAAGGCGAATGGGGCGGCCGCATCCGCGCGGCGTTCGTAGCGCCTCCGGGTTGGGTCCTGCTATCGGCCGACTATAATCAGATCGAGTTGCGGATCCTGACGCATCTCTCACGTGATCCGGTCCTCATCGGCGCCTATGAGCGGGGCGACGACGTCCATGCGACCACCGCCATGGAGATTTTTGGTCTGCCGGCCGATCAGATCACCAAGGATATGCGGCGCGTGGCCAAGACCGTCAACTTCGGCATCATCTACGGGATCAGCCCATTCGGGCTCTCCTCCCAACTTGGAATCTCCAATCAGGAAGCAAAGCGATACATCGAGGCCTATTTTGCCCGGTTTCAAGGCGTCAAGGCATATATTGATCGCACCGTCGCCGAAGCCAAATCGAACGGCTACAGCACGACGCTCTTGGGGCGGCGTCGTCCCATTCCTGAGCTGCGGAGCGCCGATCCTACGCAACGCAGCTTCGGGGAGAGGGTCGCCATGAACTCGCCGATCCAGGGTGCTGCCGCCGACGTCATCAAGCTGGCGATGCTGGCGGTGCACCGCCGGTTGGCTGATGGAGGCCGGGCTGCCCGAATCCTGCTGCAAGTGCACGACGAGCTGATCCTGGAACTCCCGGAGGCAGAACGGGACGCGGTGCGCCGGATAGTCACAGAGGCCATGGAGGGGGTGATCGAGCTCCTGGTGCCTCTCAAGGTGGATATCGGGATCGGGAAAAACTGGCGCGAGTCGCATCCCTAAAGCTCAGACTTCTTCTCAGGATTCCCCGCTTCGGATGCTGTACAACACTGCTTTGTAGTCCCGTTGACCATGCGCAAAACGGTGTGCTAACCTGAGCGGTCATATTCTCCGCTTGCCACCCCTTTGCGTTCTTGAGGTGCCTCACATGAGCGATCGCGTGCTTGAAGAAATCGCGGCCCTCAAGGACGAGGACTGGGCATTGCGCGAGGATGCGGCCACCCTATTGGGCCAGTTCGCCGACCCCCGCGCGGTCCAGCCGCTGATCGAGGTCCTTCATGATGAGGACCGAGCGGTGCGGGAGGCTGCGACAACGGCGCTGCGAAAAATCGGCCGAGCCGGCCTGGCGGCCTTGACGCTGGCGTTGGAAGATCCCAATGCAAATGTGCAAGAGGCCGCCATCTCGATCCTCAAGGACTTCGCCGAGGCTTCCACCGTCGAACCGCTGGTCAAGTGCCTCACCAGCACGAATTGGATCTTGCGTATGCACGCTGCCAAGGCATTGGGAACAATAGCGGACGAGCGGGCGGTGCGACCCTTGATTCCGTTGCTGATGGATCCCGTGAAGGCGGTCCGGGTCGATACGACCGAGGCGTTGGCGCGCTTGGGGCGGGCGGCCTTGGAATCGGTATTGGCCGCGCTGAATCATGATCAATGGATGCTTCGGCTTCACGCCTGCGAGGCGTTGGGGAAGATGGGCGGCGAGGAAGCAATCGAACCGTTGTGCCGGGTGATGCAGAACGATCGCGACGCGGCGGTCCGGCAGGACGCGGCAAAAGCGCTGGGCGGAATCGGCCATCCACGGGCGCTGGAAGCCCTGACCGGGGCGCTTCAAGACCTGGATGTCCGGCCCTTTGCGGTCGAGGCGTTGGGAAAACTCAAAGATAAGGGCGCCGTGCCGGCGCTGATCGAGATCGTCACCGGCGCGGGACGGCCGGCCAATTCTCGGAAGGTTCCGAGTTGCGGCGATGAATCCGGTGAAATATATCTGGAAGAGATGGAAGTGCAGGAACAGGCGATCGGGGCGTTGGCGGACATCGGGGATGAACGCGCGATTGAGCCGATGATCGGCGCGCTCAAGGATACCCGGCTTCGCTCCGCGGCCGCGGCCGCCCTGGGTCGTTTCGGACTGCGCGTGGCCGACCCTCTGCTGGCCAAGATGAAAAGTGAAACCGACTCGAACATTCTGTACCACGCGCGAGCCATCCTGACGAGTGTCGGATGGCGGCCACGAGCCAACATGAAAGCAGGTATCTAAATGGCGCAGACCCTGACAGATCTATTGGAAGCGTTGGCCGATCCGGACGATGCGACACGCGAAGAGGCGGCGCAAGCCCTTGTCGCGCACCCGGATGCAAAGGCGACCGATGCGTTGATCGAAGCTCTGGCGGACGAATATTGGTCCGTTCGGATGTATGCGGCGCACGCCCTCGCGAAAATCCCGGGGCCACGGATCATCGAAGCTCTGGTGCCGCTCCTCGGAGACCTGATCAAAGAATGCCGGGACGGCGCCGTAGAAGATTTTGTGGCCATCGGGCCGCTGGCGGTTGAACGGCTTATCGCCGGCCTTCGTGATGAGCGCTGGCGGGTGCGGGAATGTGCCGCGAGGGCGCTCGGGCGAATCGGAGACAGGCGCGCGGTCGACGGATTGATCGCCGCGCTTCGCGACCGTGACGGTGCCGTGCGCACGGTGGCGGCGGAAGCATTGGGTCGGCTCGGCGATGCCAAGGCTATTAAAGGCCTGATCGCGCTCTTTAAGGACAGCTCGAAGCTGGTAAGGGTAAGCGCCACGATCGCCCTGACGCAGATCGGTGAAGAGACCGTGGACCCATTGATTGCCGGGCTCAAGGATGAGAATTTCCAGGTTCGCCTTCATTCCGTCCAGGCCCTCGGCGGCATCACCAGTGACTATCCGACCGGTCGGTCCTGGCTGCGCGATTCCCGGCCGGTTTCCGGGTTGATCGCCTGTTTGAAGGACAGAGACCGCGCCGTGCGCGAGGACGCCGCGATCGCGCTCGGCATGATCGGCGATACGAGCGCCGTGCCCACCCTCATCGAAGCGTTGAAGGACGGGCAGGTGAAGGTGCGGGCCATCATGGCCTTGGGCATGATCGGCGATACCCGGGCGGTTGAGCCGTTGATCCAGATTCTCCAAGGGATCGGCATCTACCAGAAAGGGACGCCTACACCGGGCTGCATTGTCAGCGAGGAGTGGTTTGTGCGTGAAGAGGCGGCCAAGGCTCTGGGGCACTTCAATGACACCCGCAGCTTGCCCGCGTTACTGCAGGCGCTCAAAGATACGCGGCTGCGGGAGAAGGCTGCCGGTGCTTTGGTGGAGCTGGGGCCGCAGGTCATGGACCAGCTCGTGGATTTCTTCAACGATCCGGAAGCCTCGTTCGTAGAAGATCACAACCAGAACATCATGTCATTCGCGACGAACCGGCTCGACGCGCAGGCCGGGCTCCGGGCCTGTGTCCTGGATATCCTGACGCAATTGGGGTGGACGCCTCCTGAGGAGGCCGCCGGCCAAGAGACCCGCGAGAACGCGGCCGGGGACGCGAAGACGTCATCGTAGGGGTCATGGCAAAAAAGGATAAGACAGAAGATCTCGTGAAGGATCTCATTCACGAGGAAGACTGGAAGAGGATGAATGCCACAGCCGAACTTCTGAAACGCGGGCCCGAGGCCGTCAGTCACCTGATTGCCGAAGGACTCTCGGCCGAGAATCCCGTGTTACGTGTCGAAACCGCGAAGATGCTCGGGCGCATCAAGGACCGCACCGCAGGCGTCTCGCTGGTGCCCCTTTTAAAAGATGTTGATCCCCATGTCCGAGAGGCCGCGGCCGAAGCGATCGGGCAGGTGGCCGATCCTCCGGCGTTACATGCAATGGTCCAGCTCCTGGAGGACGCGGCCACACGGGACATTGCGGCGGACGTGCTGGGACGGCTGAAAGATCCGTCGGCGATGGAGCCACTTGTGATGATGATGAGAAGCGCTGATGCGACGGCGCGACGGATGGCGGCGGAAGCACTGGAGCAGCTGGCCGATCCCCGCAGCGTCGATGCCTGGATTGCAGCCATGGCCTATCCCGACCTTCTGGACATCGCCTCCCGTTCGCTCAAGCGCATTTCGGATCTGCGGGAGCGGATTGCGGACATCTTCGATCGCCTGCGTGATATTGAGGATCCGGTCGAATTGGAAGAAGCCCGCATCGGCGTCTCGATGGGGTTAATCGAGCTCGGCCGCCCCGCCGTCACAGAACTGCTCGAAGCGTTGACGGACGACCTCTGGGTCGTTCGCGAAGCGGCGGCCCAGGCGCTCGGGATTATCGGGGATCTCCGCGCGGTTGAGCCGTTGTTGCACAAGGCCAAGACGGACCGGGACCGGGGAGTCCGCGAAAGCTGCATTAAGGCGTTGGGCGAGTTTGGAGATGCGCGGTCAATCGAAGTTCTCGTGGAGGCGGTGGAAGATCGTACGACCCGGCTGGCAGCCACCGAGGCGATGTCAAAGATCAAGGACATCACGGTGCTGCTGCCGCACGTGAAACTCATTCAAACCATGAAGACCGACCGGGACGGGTTGGTCAGTTACCTTGGCGGACTGATGCTGGATAAGTTGGAGAAGCTGACGGGGGAAACACAAAAGGAAGAAGATCCATGGGACGAGGAAGCGCCGGTAGCCAAGCAGCCAACGGGAGGAATATCCAAGGATGAGTGAGAGCGATCGTCGGATCGAGCAACTCCTGGCAGCCTTGCGCGACGAAAACGAGGCACTGCGCGACCACGCCGTGGCTAGTCTGGGCCAGATCGGTTCCTCTGTAATCGGGCAGCTGATCGGGCTCTTTACCGATGATGATCGGGTAATCCGCGAGGCAGCCCGCCAGGCTCTCGTGCAAGTCGGGCCTGCTGCCGTGGAGCCGCTCTTGGAGGCCTTGCACGATGATGAATGGGCGGTCCGCGAACAGGCGGCGATTGCGCTTGGGCACCTCAAAGACGTACGGGCGCTTCCCCTCTTGATCCGGGCGCTCAAAGATCGGGACGGGGCGGTACGTCTGGCGGCAGTGGAAGCCCTCGAGAAGATCGGCGATCCGCGGGCTGTGGAAGGCCTGATGGAAGCCTTGATGGACCAGACCGTCCGTGAGGAGGCCGCTCGAGCGCTCAAAAAGATTCCGGACCCGCGCGCGGTGGATGGGCTGTTGAACGGATTGGCGGGAGAGAACTGGATCGTCAAGCGGCACGCGGCTGAGGCCTTGGGCCTTATCGGAGACCGACGCGCGTTGCAAGGGCTCGCGCAGGCGCTTCAAGATGAGGATTGGCTTGTGCGCCGCAATGCGGCCGAGTCTTTGGCGAGACTGGGAGACCGGCAGGTGGTGGAGGCGCTGGTGCCTCTGTTGGAAGACGAGAACGAGATGGTGCGAGAAACCGTCGAGGGGACGCTGGCCAGCCTCGGATGGGTTCCGCCCAGCGAGTAGGCAGCTCGTAGCGCGTAAAGGAGAGACGATGGCAGAAGAATCGCCGAAATTGATTCAGATCAGCAAGGGCGGCCCCGGAATTAAGAAAGACGGCTTTAATCTCATTTCGGAAAACGTGGTGAAAGTTGATATCGAACACCGGACCATGGAGATTGAGCTGCTGGCGTACGAAGGTAAGACGGTGGTCTTGGAGGTGGGAGAAGAGCTGCTCGAAGAGCTGAAGACGCTGAAGATCGGGGACGGCGTCACGGTGCGCGTGGTTGAGGAGGAACCCGGAGGGACGCTGCATGGCGCGCCGACGAAGCGGCGGATCGTTAAGGGCTTTACGATTCGGTCGCGGGACGCCAATAAAAGCCGGGCCGATGAAATGCTCTCGGCCCTAAAAGAGCCGCATTGGCTCACCCGCAAATACGCAGTGGAAGTGCTCGGAGCGTTGGGTGACGCGCGGGCTGTGGGACCGCTCATTGACGCGCTGACTGACGAGGTCAACGACATCCGTCAGCGGGCCTATGATGCGCTCATCAAAATCGGCGCCCCCAGTGTGACCGCCGTCGCGAGCTTACTGACGCACGAGGATGACGACCTTCGCCAGTCCGCGGGCGAAATCATCCGGAAAATCGGCAAGCCGGCCGTGGAGCCGTTGACTGATGTGATGGTGGGCGCCGACGACACTCTCCAGGCGAAAATCCGCAAGCTCCTGGACCGCATGGGCTACAAACCCAAGCCGAAAACCGAGGTACTATAGTCGGCTTAATTCGAGGGTGTCGACCGGCCTACTGACGTGTACTGAAAACCGAGCGATGCCATGCGCGCAGGCTCGTAGACGTTGCGAAGATCTACAAAGATCGGCGTCTTCAGCGCGGACTTGATCCGGTCCAGATCCAGGTTCCGAAACTGGTTCCACTCGGTCATGAGAACCAACATATCGGCTCCAGCCGCGGCTTCATAGGAATTCTCACAGAGTTCGATACCCGGTAATAGTTTGCTGGCCTCTTCCATGGCGGCAGGATCATAGGCCCGTATCACGGCGCCTTCCTCTTGCAAGCAGCGCACAATCTCCAGGGCTGGAGCATCACGCAAGTCATTGGTGTTCGGCTTGAAGGAGAGGCCCAACATGGCGATCCGTTTGCCCCGGACCTGACCGCCCGCCGCCTGCCGGATCTTCTCGACCATCCGGGTTCGCTGCGTTTTATTCGCGCGCACCGTGGCCTCGGCGATCTCCATGGGGCAGTCTGCCCGCTGGCCGGTTTGAACCAAGGCCGCCACGTCCTTGGGGAAACATGATCCGCCAAACCCCGGTCCAGGATGAAGAAACTTGGCCCCGATGCGATGGTCAAGACCCATACCTTTCGCGACGACCTGGACATCGGCGCCCACCCGTTCGCACAAGGTCGCGACCTCGTTGATGAAGGACACCTTCGTGGCGAGAAATGAATTGGAAGCGTACTTGATCATTTCGGCGGTCGCGACATCTGTCAGCACGAACGGGGTTTCGATCAGATAGAGAGGCCGGTATAGATCGCGCATGACGGCGATCGCGTGCGGGCTCTGCGCGCCAATGACTACGCGGTTCGGCCGCATGAAATCCTCGATCGCGGAACCCTCCCTCAGGAATTCCGGGTTGGAAACGATATCGAAGGCCCCCTCTTTCCCGACAAGGGATCCGATCAGCTTCCGAAGCCGCTCGCCTGTGCCGACCGGGACGGTCGATTTGGTGACGATCACTTTATAGCCGTTTAAGTGCGCCGCGATGCCGCGGCCCACATCTTCAACAAATGAGAGATCCGCCGACCCGTCATCCTGGGAGGGAGTGCCGACGGCGATGAAAATTACGAGGGCGGAATCCACGGCCCGACCGAGATTCGTCGTAAACGCGAGCCGTCCTTCGGACAGACCCTTGTGAACCAGCTCCGAGAGTCCGGGTTCGTAGATCGGTATCTTTCCTTTTTCCAGTGCGGCGACCCGCTGCTCATCCTTATCCATACAGGTGACTTGGAGCCCAAATTCCGCGAAACATGCGCCGGTGACGAGGCCAACGTACCCTGTGCCGATGATGGTGATATTCATGAAGCTCCCTGTCGGTTTGATGGTGGCGGCAGCAGCGGTCACTATAGCAAGCGTGTCGGGAAGGTTCAACCCTACGTGTTCGCCCAAACGCACCGGTGCACCACGAATAGGGGGGTCTCGGGGAATTGTGAGTTAAGGAACGTGCGGCCTAACGCTATATTGACTGTCCACCGAATCGTCCCTACAATCCTTCGCTTGTGAGGCCGGGTATGGGCGGGTCGGCAATTCAAAGACCCCTTGCAGTGATGATGAGCCGGCGGATTCTCGGGGTGTCGGTGTCAGCTCCGGTGATCGAGGCCGCTCGGACCATGCGTGACGCCAAGATCGGAGCGCTCCTCGTATCGGGGGAGGATGGTCGCTACATCGGGGTCCTCACCGAGACCGATCTTGTTCGCAAAGTTTTGGCGGCTGAGCGCGATGCGAGCAGGGTTCTGGTATCTGAGGTGATGACGGCGCCTATCATCACGATCGAAATCGATCGGTCCGCGCATGACGCCAGCGATTTAATGGCAGAGCGCGCGATCCGACATCTGGCCGTCACGGAAGACGGCCACATTGTGGGTGTGCTGTCCGTCCGCGACCTGCTCCGGTACTTCAAAAACTGGGGAACATTGTAAGAAAAAACGAAGGCCCTCTCCTCGGACGTCGAAGAGAGGGCCTTGATGTCTCAGGGAAGCCTGGAACTAGTTGCGAACGCCGCTCCAGATCTTATTCGGATCGATCTCTTTGTCCGGATTGAGGGTGCGTGCGCGCTCTAGCAGAATCTCAGTCGACTCCGGATACAGAGGATCTGAGATGCAGCAGTTATCGACAGGACAGACGGCTGCGCATTGCGGCTCGTCGAAATGCCCGACGCATTCGGTGCAGCGGTCATGGGTAATGACATAGATGTTGTCGCCGACACCCTGACCATCTCCGACATGATTCCCCTTTGTCTCTGCGTCGCTGCGGGTCTCGAAAATCGCTTCATTCGGGCACTCGGGAAGACAGGCCCCGCAGGAAATGCATTCTTCGGTAATCAATAATGCCATGACACTTGCCTCCTTCTTCTACTCCAGAACAATCTAACTTGCTAGCTTTCAGTACGTTGAAATAAAGGAAATAATACTGTGTTGGTCTTGCATTGTAAGAAGTGGCGTCAGTTCTTGTCAACGTGTTTCTAGTGCCAGTGGTAGGCCAGAAGGCCTGTTGAGCCCCGATAAAAAGCCTCATCCCAATGGGACTTCCATTGCTTTTTCCGGGGAAAGTATGCGATGAATCCTCAAAAAAACACTGATTTTATATGGAGAAGACAAAGGCAACGCGCTTGGGGATATTGGCCATCATGGCCTTAGGGCTGCTCCTTGGAGGCAACTACCTGATGTCGACCAGCCATGGACCGGAGTCCTTGTTGGTGACGTTTCCCTCCGGGACCCAAATGCATGTCGAAGTGGTGGACAATCCGTTGATGCTGCAGGCGGGCCTCGCGTTTCGCGACTCCCTTCCGCCTGATTGGGGAATGTTATTCATCTATGACCGGGCAGACTTTCATCGGTTCACAACCCGCCAATATCGATTTCCGGTCGACCTGCTCTGGTTGGATGAGGCGAGACGCGTGATTCTCCTCGCGGAGCAGGTTGCGCCCTGCGCTGCTGAGCAGTGCCCCACTTACGGGCCGGCTTCTCAGAAGGACCGGTATGTTATCGCGGCGCCCGCCGGATTCGTTCAGAGGGAACATCTCATCCCGGGTGCGGACCTGCGTTTCATCTTGCAGCTCTAATTTGGTGAGTTTCAATCTCTCAGACATGGCTCTCCAGCGCCCGGATTCGGCGGCACTGGCCTACCGATGAATGCTGGGGAAGCCTGGACCCAAGACAAGGTTCTCAGTACTCGGCTCGGCGGAACTGTGATCATCCGTCTCTGGGAAGATCGGACGCGGGGGGAAATTTATATACCGCTCTTTGACAATACCGGCGTCGCGCTGGCGAATGATGATTACGACAGGTCCATGGGGGAGAATTGGAATGTCGTCGACTCCGGCAAGCATGTCTTTGAGTTTCGTGCGCTGAAGCCCGGCGTGCACCGCATTGTATTTGAGAAACGCATGGGCTGGCGCTTTACGGCTGAGGATCGGCGCGTGTACGTCCTCATGGTAAACGAGGAGAACGTGGACTCTAGCGGCAACCATGCCTGATATTGCGTTCGTCAATGGCGTCTTTATGCCGCTGGTCCAGGCCACGGTGTCGGTCGAAGATCGGGGATTTCAATTCGGGGACGGGGTCTATGAGTTACTGCGGGTCTATGGAGGAGTCCCGTTCTGCCTCTCAGAGCATCTCGCTCGCCTGGCGCGCAGTGCGGCCGCTCTCGGTATCATCCTGCCTTTCGATAATGATAGGTGGAACGGCGTTGTGACGCAGGCCGTGGAGCGAAGCGGACATCCCGAGGCCAAAGTGTACATCCAGGTGACGCGTGGGGTTGCCCCTCGGGACCATACGTACGCTGCTGGACTGGCACCGACGGTGGTCATGACGGTGCGGGCAATGTCGCCCCCGCCGGAGGCGCTCTATACCGGCGGGGCTGATGTCGTCATGGTTTCTGATCTTCGATGGGATCGCTGTGATATCAAGTCCATCAGCCTCCTGGCCAACGTACTTGCCAAACAGCAGGCGCGCAATGCCGGGGCGTTTGAGGCCGTGTTCGTGAGGGATGGATTTGTTCTCGAAGGAGCCACGAGCAATGTTATGGCGATCCGTGAGGGCTGTGTCGTCACGCCTCCCGAAGGGCCGCTGTTATTATCAGGGGTCACTCGCTCCCATGTGCTGCAACTGGCGCGAGAGGCGGGCTTGTCGGTGGCAGAGCGTCCCCTCACGAAGACTGACGTCTTCCGTGCCGAGGAGGTATTTTTGACGGGTACTACCATCGAGATTCTGCCGGTTGGCCGGGTGGACGGCCGACCAATCGGAGCAGGCCGTCCCGGACCCACGACTCAAGATTTGATGGCGCGTTTTCGAAAGCTTCACGCCTAGTTTCCCCTTGATTTGACGATGTGCCCTATGTTAGCGTTTTCCCAGTAAAGTGGGTGAAAACCCACTTTTTCGTTTTATGCCAGGTCAAAACCATTTGTATCGACAATCCGAAGGTATTCCAAAAGGAGTAGGCCGAGAGTCTGTGCAAGAGCCTGTAGTCAGGCGTATCGTGCAGCCGATTCTAGATGCGCTCGGGTTGGTGCTCGTTGACGTTGAACTCCGTGGTCGCGGTGGCAACTCCTTTCTTCGCTTGGTGATCGAGCGGACGATGCCCGACGGGGGAGCAATCGATAACGTCACGGTTCAGGATTGCGAGCGCGCGCACGTTCTCATCGGGCATGCGCTTGACGTAGAGGATCCCATTCCCCACGCCTACGTGCTGGAAGTATCGTCCCCGGGATTGGATCGCCGAATCCGGTCCGCTACAGAGTATGAGCGATTTCAGGGGAGACTGGCGCGCTTCAAGCTGGCCAAGCCGCTGAGCGGGCAAGGGGTCGTCATCGGGCGCATTCAAAGGTTGGACGGCCATCAAGTATGGATCGAGAGGTCGCCCTCCCCAGGTCGCAAGGGAGCGCGGCAGCGGGACACAACTCCGATCCCGCTTGTTTTGGACGACATCGAGGAAGCCAGGTTGGAGGTCGAGTTCTAACACCAGGAATGGGGATTCATACAGGAACATCCAATGGGACGTGAGCTGTTGACGGTGATTGAACAGATCGGACGAGAGAAGGGGATCGATACCGGCCGGATTTTAGAGGCGGTCGAAGCTGCCTTGCAGACCGCGGCCAAGAAGCGGTATGGCGCGGAGAACATCCAAATAAAAATCGATCGGAAAAGCGGCGAGATCGAGGCGATTTCGCTGAAGAAGATCGTCAACGAGGTGACCAATTCGAAATCCGAAGTCTCCTTGCAAGACGCGCAGAAGGTGGACAGCGAGGCCGAACTCGGGGATGAGATCGGATCGCTGATTGAGATTGAAGAGTTCGGCCGTATTGCGGCACAGACCGCCAAGCAGGTCATCTTCCAGAAAGTGCGCGAGGCGGAATGGGAGGCTGTCCAGCGGGAGTTTTCGACGCGCCAAGGCGATCTGGTCAACGGTATTATTCTCGGGCAGGAACGCCGCAATTACATCGTTGATCTCGGCAGGACCGAAGCGATCTTGCCTGCGCATGAGCAGATCCCGCGAGAGGTATACCGCCGTGGTGATCGCATCAAGGCCTACCTTCTCGAGGTCAAACGGACGATGCGTGATGTGCAGGTGATCCTCTCCCGGACGCATCCGAACTTTATCGTCAAGCTGTTCGAGGCTGAGGTGCCCGAGATCGCCGAAAAGATCCTGGAGATCAAAGCCGTGGTTCGCGAACCGGGCGATCGCACGAAGATCGCGGTCGTGTCCCGTGATCGCGCGGTGGATCCGGTAGGCGCCTGCGTCGGGATGAAAGGCTCGAGGGTCCAGGCCGTGGTTCGAGAGTTGCGGGGTGAAAAAATCGACATCATCGGATGGACGCCCGATCCCCGGGTCTTCATCGCGGAGGCGCTCAATCCCGCGGTCATCGAAAAAGTCGGCGTCGATGAGGAAAAGAAATCGGCGCTTGTGGTCGTCGCCGACAATCAGCTCTCGCTGGCTATCGGCAGGAACGGTCAGAACGTCCGGCTCGCCGCAAAGCTGACCGGTTGGAAAATCGATATCATCGGCGCCAGCGAATACGAGAAAGAGAAGGCCGTGCGCGACCAGGAAACCCGCGCGGCGATCGCCCAGCAATTGCAGGACCAGCATGCGAAATTGATGGAAGCGGAATCGGCCGCCGCTCAGAAGGCGGATGATCAGAAGGCTGAAGAATCCAAGATGGACAAGGACGAAGACGAGGAGCAACGCGGGGCCGCGACCGCATAGGAGAATAGAAGACAGCCACATGCGGGTTTTTGAATTAGCCAAACAACTGAGTGTGCCGAGTAAGGACCTGATCAACGACCTGAAGACGATCGGGGTGAGCGTTTCTAACCATATGGCAGCCCTTGAAGAGGACGCAGTGACTCAAATTTTGAATAAGTTCGGATCTGTCAAAAAGGAAACGTCGAAACCCGCTTCGACACTGGTCGTGAAGAAAAAGACTCTGACGGCTCGCCCGCAGGCCGCCGCAAAAGCCGCTCCCGTCCCTGCCGAACTGCCGAAGGGAGAAAAAAAGCTGATCCTGGTGAAGCGGCGCCAGAGCGAACCCTTGCTCGGTCCCGATCTGCTTCCGCTAAAGCCGGAGGAAGAGATGATGCCGGTGGAGGAGCTGACCGAGGCGACTCCCGCGGCCGGGGTCATTCCTTCGGCGCCGGAGCTGACGCCGAGCGCTCTGCCGTCGAGTCCTGAGCCCGGCGCCATGCCACCGCCGTTCGCGCTACCGGGCCTGCCCACGACTGGAATTCCGCTGCCGGCAGGCCAGACCGAACGCCCCGCATGGGCCAAAAAGGCCGAAATTGTGCCTCCACTTCCGGATCAGAGCTTGAAAGATAAAAGCAAGAAAACGCGCCGCGCAGTGCGGGATCGTGAGGACGAACCGCTTCCGCTGCGAGATGACGCGACCCGGTGGCGGGATCTCCGCGCGATGCCGATGCATCGGCGTGAAGAGAAATCCCGTCACACGACGCCTGGCGCGATCGCAGAGGTCACGAAACCCCGGCTCAGGGCTGTGAGGCTAGCCGAAGGCCTGACGGTAAAGGAGTTTGCTGAAGCCGTAGGGCAAAAGCCGGCCGATGTGATGAAACGGCTTATGGAGATGGGAATGCTCCTGACGCTCAACCAGCCGCTCGCCTCCGAGGCTGCCAGCTTGCTTGCGGAATCGTTTTCGGTGCGGGTGGAGATGGTCACGGAGCGGCCGGCTGAAGAGCTCCTTGTTGAAGCGCCCGCCGAAGTCCAGGAGTCGCTTGTGTCCAGGCCGCCGGTGGTCACCATTATGGGACACGTCGATCACGGCAAGACCTCGCTGCTGGATGCCATTCGGGAGACAAAGGTGACGGAAGGCGAAGCGGGGGGGATTACTCAACACATTGGTGCCTATGTTGTAAAGGCCCGGGGCCAACTTATCACGTTTCTGGATACGCCCGGCCATGAAGCGTTCACAGCAATGCGCGCGCGAGGCGCCAAAGTCACGGACATCGTTGTGCTGGTCGTCGCCGCAGACGATGGGGTGATGCCGCAAACCATTGAGGCCCTCGATCACGCTCGGGCGGCCGAGGTTCCGGTCATCGTCGCCATCAATAAGATGGACAAGCCGGACGCCAACCCCGACCGGATCAAAAATCAGGTCTCCGAACGCGGGCTGGTGCCTGAGGCTTGGGGCGGCGAGACGATTTTTGTAGAAGTCTCCGCCAAAAAGAAAACAGGCCTGGAGACGCTCCTGGAAATGATTCTCCTGCAGGCAGAAGTCCTGGAGTTACGAGCGGCGCCCGAGCGGTTGGCGCGGGGGATCGTGATTGAAGCCAAGATCGATCGAGGTCGAGGTCCTGTCGCCACCGTACTGGTCCAGAACGGAACTCTGCGTCTGGGAGACCCGTTTGTGGTGGGAACCTACAGCGGCCGAGTACGGGCGCTTTTCAATCATGCCGGCCGACCGGTCAAAGAGGCCGGGCCTTCGATTCCGGTCGAGGTCGTCGGACTGCTCGGTTGTCCGATGGCCGGGCAGGAGTTTGTCGTCACGAAAGATGAACGCATTGCCCGCGAAATCGCGGAATCTCGTCTGGCCAAGCAGCGCTCAGTCGACATGGCCCCCGTGCGCAAAGTGACCCTGGATGATCTGTTTGCCCAGGTCAAAGAAGGGACCGTCAAAGAGCTGGGGATTATCATTCGCGCCGATGTTCAGGGATCGGCCGAAGCGCTCGCGGACGCGGTCGAGCGTCTAAGCGCGGAGGCCGTCAAACCCAACATAATTCTAAAGGGTGTCGGGGGAATTACCGAAAACGATGTCCAACTGGCGTCCGCATCCAACGCCATTATCATTGGATTCAACGTGCGACCCGAGACGAAGGCTGCCACCTTGGCCGAGCGCGAGGGCATCGATATCCGGAACTACAGCATTATTTATGAAGCGCTCAATGATATCCGAGCAGCGATGGAAGGCCTTCTCGAACCGACTTTCAAAGAGCGCGTGACCGGCCGCGCGGAGGTCCGAAAAGTGTTCGTGATTCCGAAAGCAGGAGCGGTGGCGGGCTGCTATGTCACCGACGGCTCGATCACTCGAACGAGCGCCGGGATCCGCGTTGTGCGCGACAGCGCCGTGGTTTACGAAGGCAAGATCGGCTCGCTGCGCCGGTTCAAGGATGATGTGAAGGAAGTACAGGCTGGCTATGAATGCGGGATCAGTGTGGAGAACTTCAACGACCTGAAACCCGGCGACCGCTTCGAAGTGTACACCTTGGACAAGGTGCTGGGGAAACTGTAATCCGCCCCTATGATCGTCGGCGTCTGTACTGTAGAGCTCCATCTCCCGGGCGTTGATTCGCTCAAGGGTAAACGGCAGATCCTTCTCAGCCTGAAGGATCGGATTCAGAGAAAATTTAATGTCTCGATCGCGGAAGTCGACGAACAGGATATGTGGCAGCGAGCGGTTCTGGGAGTGGCGTGTGTGGCCAATGAGCAGCGGTACACCAATCAGGTGTTGGACTCGGTCCTAAACGTCGTGCGAGCGAATCCTTCCGTAGAGCTCGTCCGCCAGCGCATGGAGTTCTTGTAGATTCATGCAGGGATTTAAACGCACAGAGCGGGTCGGCGATCAGATTCAGCTGGAGATCGCCGATATCCTGAGCCGCCGGATGAGGGATCCGCGGGTTGGATTCGTCACGATTACGTCGGTTGATGTGACCGCGGATTTAAAGCAGGCGTGGGTGTATGTCACGGTGCTCCAGGAAGGTGAACAAGGGAACGAAGCGATCGCGACGCTTGCGCGAGCGACCGGCTTTATCCGGAGAGAATTGGGACGGCGGCTCAAGCTTCGATACGTCCCGGAGTTGACCTTTGTCCGTGACCCCTCCGTTGATCAGGTTCGGCACGTGATGAGCTTGCTGGACGAACTACACGGCGGGAAGAAGCCGCTCGAAGCGTCTGAAATGAGCGAGCCTATCGGCAGTCCGGAAATGAGTCCGGAAGATCCTTCCGGCGAAAGACCATAGCATGGGATTGAGTCTGTCAGAACAAGCGGTCGGGACCGGGTTCGATGGTGTACTGATCATTGACAAGCCCAGCGGCTGGACTTCTCATGATGTGGTCGCAAAGGTGCGAAGGCTGCTGGGAATCCAAAAAGTGGGCCATACCGGCACCTTAGATCCCTCCGCGACCGGCGTGTTGGTGTTGTGTCTCGGAAAGGCGACGCGCATCGCCGAGTACCTGGTACTGGCGGACAAGGCGTACCGCGCCACGCTTCGTCTTGGCGTGACAACGGACACGCAGGATGCCGCAGGCGCTATCCTCTCACGGCACGAGGGACCATACCCCGAGGATCACACCATCCGTTCCGTAATGCAGGCATGTGTCGGAATCACTCGTCAAGTGCCGCCGATGTACTCCGCGGTGAAGGTCGACGGGGTGCCGCTGTACAAGTCGGCTCGCGCGGGCCGCACCGTGGCTCGGAGCAGCCGCCCGTGCGTGATTCACGACATCCGGATTGTCTCGTTTGTGCGAACTCCCATGGTCGATGTGGTATTCGACGTTGTGTGCAGCAAGGGGACGTACATCCGGACATTATGTGCCGACATCGGAGAAACATTAAGTGTCGGTGGACACCTGGCTTCCCTGGAACGCCGACGAGTCGGTCGCTTTGGAATTGAACAGGCTCTAAGCCTTGAGGAATTCGCAGACGTGGTGGCACGCAACGACGTGCACAGCCATCTTCTCTCCCTGGGTGAGGCGCTGTCAGAGCTGCCGGCGTTCGTGTTGGATCCTATCTGTTCCGAATCGGCCCGCCATGGAACCGGGTTTTCTGGGGCTGGAATCCTGAACACCGAGGGTCAATGGATCGTCGGATCGCCGATCCGCGTGCATGGCGCCGATGGACGGTTGATCGCCATCGCGACCGCGCCGTGGGGATCCGAGGACCGCAAGGGCGCTGATTCTACCGCTGTCGTCAAAATTGCAAAAGTGTTGGTGTAATACTCATCGAGGAGGGCTCATGGCATTAACGAAAGAGGCGAAGACGAATCTGGTTCAGGAATACCGCAAGCATGAAGGGGATACGGGCTCTCCAGAAGTGCAGATCGCGGTGTTGACCCATCGTATCACCTATCTGACCGAACATTTTCAAGGCCATAAAAAGGACCATCACTCGCGCCGGGGTTTGTTGACTATGGTCAGCCGGCGCCGGCGACTGTTGGATTATTTACGGCGCCATAACGAAGAGCGGTACAAGTCTTTGATTGCCCAGCTTGGTATTCGCCGTTAGCCTGTCTCGGCAGACCCCCCGGGAAGCGGCGCGTCCCACGGGAAAAGCGGCCGTCTCGGCGGACGCGGGGCTGGGCGGGTGCAAAAGGAATGCACGATAGTTGATGAGGCCTTACAGATGGACACCGATGTGGTCCTCTTCCCGCGAAAGAAGGTGGCTTCATCCGTGGACATCTGTGGGCGCAAAATGAGGAGACGTAGCCATGGCGAACACAGTTGAACTCGAATTGGCCGGACGGATACTGAAACTTGAAACCGGACGGCTCGCAAAACAGGCCGACGGCGCGGTCCTGGCAACGTACGGCGATACCTATGTCCTTGCCACCGCGGTGGCCTCTATGTCGGCCAAGAAGGACATCGATTTCCTTCCGCTCACGGTCGATTATCAAGAGAAAGCCTATGCGGCCGGAAAGATTCCCGGCGGCTACTTCAGGCGCGAAGGGCAGCCGTCGGAGAAAGAAAAGCTCTCCAGCCGCTTGATTGATCGGCCGCTGCGGCCGTTGTTTCCTAAAGGGTGGTATTCCGAAACCCAGGTGATCGCAACGGTGATCTCCGCGGACCAATCGGGGAGCGCCGATGTGATCGGCATTATCGCGGCATCCGCTGCGCTAGCCGTATCCAATATCCCTTTTAACGGTCCGGTGGCAGCGGTGCGGGTCGGCCGCCGTGACGGCCAATTTCTCATCAATCCGGATCTCGCGACCCTGGAAGGCTGCGACTTGAATCTGGTGGTGGCCGGCACGGCAGATGCCGTCATGATGGTGGAGGGAGGCGCGGAAGGTCTTCCGGAAGATGCGATGATCGCCGCTATCGAACATGCCCATCAAGAGATCAAGCGGGTCATAGAGCAGATCCGCCGGCTGAGCGCGGCGAGTGGAAAAACAAAACGCGCTGTTATCACCGAACAGATCGATCCGGCGTTGCGCACGACCGTCAGAGACCTGACGGCTGCGGCGATTTGCGAGGCGATCCTTATTCCCAACAAATCAGCTCGCCAAGAACGTCTCGATGAAATCGTGGCTGAGGCGATCAAGGCACTTAAAAAGGAGGGAGACCCGGATCGAGAGCGGCATGTCAAGCTCATATTCCACGAGTTGGAGTACACGGAAGTCCGGAAAATGATTTTGGAGAAACGAAAACGTGCTGATGGCCGGGGGCCTGCCGACATTCGCCCGATCACCTGCGAGGTCTCGATCTTGCCTCGCACTCACGGGTCGGCGCTCTTCACCCGCGGCGAAACGCAAGCGCTCGCTGTCGTCACGCTTGGGACGTCCGATGATGAACAGCGGATCGACGCGCTCGAAGGCGAGTACTACCGGACCTTCATGCTTCACTACAACTTTCCGCCCTTCAGCGTAGGGGAGGCGCGGCCTCTGCGCTCTCCGGGGCGGAGGGAGATAGGGCATGGGGCGCTGGCAGAGCGCGCGCTCAAGCCGGTCCTGCCAACGAAGAAGGACTTCCCTTATACCCTGCGCCTCGTATCCGACATTCTCGAATCCAATGGGTCTTCATCCATGGCCACCGTCTGCGGCGGCAGTCTGGCCTTGATGGATGCCGGCGTGCCGATTAAAAATCCGGTGGCCGGGATCGCCATGGGTTTGATCAAAGAAGGCGACCAGGTGGTGGTTCTGTCGGACATCCTCGGACTGGAGGACCATCTCGGTGATATGGACTTCAAGGTGTGTGGCACGGAGCAAGGCGTGACTGCCCTACAGATGGACATCAAGATCGGCGGTATCACGGCCCAGCTCATGCGTCAGGCTCTGGCCCAGGCGCGCGAGGGACGTTTGCACATCTTGGATCGCATGCGCACGGCGCTGGCGACACCTCGCGAGCAGATGTCTGCGTTCGCCCCTCGTATCTACACCTTGAAGATCAAGCCGGAGAAGATCCGCGAAATCATCGGCCCAGGGGGCAAAGTCATCAGGGATATTGTCGCCACGTGCGGCGTCAAGATGGATGTCCAGGATGACGGGACTGTCACGATTGCATCTAACGATGAAGCCTCCGCGAAAAAAGCCATTGAGCGGGTGAATCAAATCACCGAGGAAGTGGAAATCGGAAAGATCTATCTCGGTAAAGTCAGAAAGATCATGGACTTCGGGGCATTTGTGGAAGTGATGCCCGGGGTGGACGGTCTGGTGCACATCTCCCAACTGGCCCATCATCGGGTCAAGGCAGTGACCGATGAGGTCAAGGAGGGCGATGAAATTTTGGTGAAGGTCCTTGAGGTTGATCGTCAAGGAAAGATCCGGTTAAGTCGGAAAGAGGCGATGCCGGCTCCGCAAACCCCTCAGGAACCGTAGGCGTTCAAGAAGCGAGGAGAGAATGGTTAAAAGGGAGGTGCTGGATAACGGGGTGCGAGTCGTCACCGAAGAGGTGACGTCCGTGCGGTCCGTCTCGATAGGAGTCTGGGTGGACGTCGGCTCCAGGGACGAGCGCCCCGGCGAAGAAGGACTCTCCCATTTTATAGAGCATATGGTTTTTAAGGGGACACGGCGGCGCAGCGCCGAAGCGATCTCGCGGGAGATTGATGCGTTAGGTGGAGAACTCAACGCGTTTACGTCGCGGGAATGCACGACCTTCTATTCGACCGTGTTGGATGAATACGCCGCGGAGGGGATCGATCTGCTGGCCGACATTTTTCACCATTCGCGATTTGATTCGAGGGAATTAAGCAAGGAAAAGCGGGTCGTCCTGGAGGAGATCCGCATGGTCGAGGACGACCCGGAAGAACACTTACACGACCTGCATACCAAGAACATCTTTGGAGAGCACCCGCTTGGCCGTCCCATTCTCGGAGAAGTGGCCACGATCGAAAGCCTTCGGCGAAAAAAAGTGCTTTCCTACCGGTCCCGCTTTTACCGCCCGGCTCAGATCGTCATCGCCGTGGCCGGTAATTTCTCCCGGAGCCGGGTGCTCAAGCAAATCGCGGCCGCCTTTGGAGATGAGGCAGGGGCGGAGGCTTCGCCCCCTGGCCGGATCCCGCCGAGCATTGGTGGGGGAGTCCATGTGCGTGCCAAAGCCCTGGAACAGGCGCATCTCTGCGTGGGGCTCAAAGGGGTCTCGGTATCGGACAAGGACCGGTACGCGGCTTACCTGCTCAATGCGATCCTCGGTGGCGGTGTCAGCTCACGGTTGTTCCAGGAGGTGCGGGAGAAACGGGGGCTGGCATACGCAATTCATTCGTCGCTGGGGTGCTTTGTGGATAGCGGACTGTTTACCGTGTATGCCGGGACGCGTGCCGAGGCCGCGCCCAAGGTCCTGGCACTCGTGCTTTCCGAGCTGCGACGTTTGAAGACGACGCCGGTGAACCGCGCGGAACTTCAACGAGCGAAGTCCCAACTGAAGGGCAACCTCATGCTCAGTCTGGAAACCTCCAGCAGCCGGATGTGTAAAGCGGCGAAAGATGAGCTGTACTTCGGAAGATATATCTCTTGTGAAGAGATTATGGAAGATATCGACCGGGTATCGCCGGAGCAAATCTGGACTCTCAGCCGCGATCTATTTGAGGATCGGCATCTTACCGTGACGGCGTTGGGCCCTATCAAAAAAGCCACCCTGGAGCGGGTCATCCCGTAGCTGTTATATGCCGACACTTGATGTCAATCACCCCGGGATCCCGGATCTGCAATTTGTTCTGCTCGTCCTGGCCTTATGCACGTCGGAGCTTGAAAATCTCAACCTGCCGGAATCTGTGCGCATCAGCCTTTTTGATGGGTGCTGGGCCATGCTTCACAGCGAGCCCTCTCCCAAGAAAAAGGAAGAGCGGATATTGGATTTGCGCGCCGGCGATGAATTAGCCCTCCAAGCGATGGTCGACCTGATCCGCAGCGCGCTCAGTGAACTCGACATTCGGAAACTGACCTGGGATCATCCTCCAAGCCCGGCTTCTCGAACGAGCACTCCAGAGGCGCTCCCCTTGCTGGAACGTTTGGAACAGCTGTATCCTCCCTCCGACCTTCCGAATCGCCCTTCGGGGCAGTAACGCCAATGGGCCTGCTCTGAACGAGCGACCCGACAGGGCTGTTTATCCTCCGCCTCCCTTGCCACGCCTTTGGGGCGTGCTCTATAGTGACATGGCTTTCCCGTCATGTCTCCTCGGACCGCCGCCATGGCATTGAGGTAGGGTCGTCGATGGAAATCGGTCGGGCTCGACGCGGCCTTCAGAAAAAATTCGTCGCCTCTCTGCTGATTGTCGGATTTGCTCCCGGCATCGTGGCATTGTTTGCAACCTACCTTTACAGCACCCATACCCTCAAGAACACGATCGGCGATAGCTTCCAACAGATCGCGTCGGCCACCGCGCGCCGAATCGAGGTCATGTTGGATGACGAAGTGGATGCTGCACGGCACCTGGGGGCGGCTCCGCAGGCGGTACGCGCGTCAGTGGAGGCTGTCAACGCCTCATATCGAGGCAAGAGATTGGCGGGGCTGCTCCAGGAGCGAAGCCAGCGCTGGGACGCGTTCCGCAAGGGACAAACCCACGCGTTTCCAGAGTTCATCAGTCAGCAGACGATGCTCTATATTCGATCCTGGTCCAACATTCGCAGCGAGACCTACCAGAACATTTTAGTGACGGACCAAAATGGAGCGCTTGTGGCCAGCATGCAGCCCGATGTCGAATTTCTTCACCACGACAAGCTCTGGTGGAACGAGGCATTCAACCAAGGAGCGGGGAATACCTACGTGAGCGATCTATATGAGCAGGCACCCGGTCTCTTTTTATTGGACATCGCGGTGCCGGTGCTCAATGACGAGGGAACCCGAGCGGTTGGCGTCGTGAAGCTGATTCTACGCCGGGACAACCTGACGAAGGCCATCATGGAGATTCATGTTGGAGAGCGGGGCCATGGGATGTTGCTGAACACCGAAGGCACCCCGCTGATCTGTCCGGTTCTGCCGCCCAAGGCCCATCTGATCAACGATGCGCTGATGCAGCAGTTGATGCGACCGACCCCGGGATGGGTCGTGGCCGAGGACGATGCCCACGGGGGTCACAACTCAATCGTCGGGTATGCGCCGATCCGTTTTTCGCACCAGCTGTCCAAATCCAGTCTGGGGGGGACAGAATGGTACGCCTTTGTCCGGCAGGACCCGGCAGAGACCTACGCTCCGGTCTACACGCTCTTGCGGGTGGTCGGGATCATTGGATTCGGAATGGTGACGGTTCTCGCGTCTCTGGGGTTCTATATTGGACAAAAGATTGTAAAACCTATCGTCCTGTTGCACGAGCAGGCTGACGCGATCCGCCGGGACGTCAGCGATTTGGCTGCCGCAGGTCGATTTGATCGCGGCTTGCGCGAAACCACGAATCGTCGCGTAGCGGTTCGTACAGGGGATGAGCTGGAGTCACTGGCATTGGCCTTTAATCAAATGGCGGAGACCTTGGAGGAGAGCTTCAAGAAGATACATGACCAGGAGGGAGAATTATTGCGGAAGGAAAAGCTTGCCTCCGTCGGCCAGTTGCTGGCGGCGCTCGCTCATGACATCAAGAACCCGCTCGGCGTGGTTCGAAGCTCGGCGCAACTCGTGATGGATGAGCACCAGCCTGAGTCGGTCAAGCGCGAGGTGGCGCAGTATGTGATCGACGAGGTGGACCGGCTCACCAATCGTATCAATCATTTCTTGCGATTTGCGCGACAGATGCCTCCTGAACTCCGGCCGGTTTTGGCGAAGGTTTTGCTCGACGCGTCCGTACAAGAATGGCGAGCGCTGGGAAAGGGCGAAAAAATTCACGTGCTGACCGAAGTCGGCCGCGATCTGCCGGAGCTCTTAGTCGATCCTGATCAGGTGAAAGAAGCCCTGGTCAACCTGCTCGTCAACGCGCGGGAAGCAATGCCGGCCGGAGGCACCCTACGGCTCTCGGCGCAGCTGGCCCAGACTATCGGCGCACCCGCCATGATCGAGTTATTGGTGGCGGACACCGGCATGGGCATCAGCACAGAGCACCTCCGGCATATCTACGACCCGTTCTTTACGACCAAGGAATATGGGACGGGGCTGGGCTTGACGAACGCCAAGCGGTTGGTTGAGAACAACGGAGGACAGATGGTGATTCACAGTACCGAAGGCCAAGGGACGGAAGTCGTCCTCAAATTTCCCACGGTGGTTCGGGCCGGTGCGCAGAAGGAGGAGGCATGCCTGAATCAACGATCCTGATCATAGAGGACGAGGAGCGGATGCGTCGGATCTTGGATCTCGTCCTGAGGGGTGAAGGCTATCGCTTGGTGTTGGCCGATTCAGGAGAAGCAGGAATCAAACTGGTGGATGAAGGCGGGATCGATCTCGTGCTCACGGATCTCCAGATGGGCAGAGCCGGGGGTTTTGATGTCCTGGACCATGTGGTCAAGGAAGGGTCTGAAATTCCGGTCATCATCATTACCGGTTTCGGCACGGTCAAGTCGGCCGTTGAAGCCATCAAGAAGGGGGCCTTCGACTTCATTAGCAAACCGGTAGACAACGAAGAGTTGAAAATCGTCGTGAAGCGGGCGCTCGACATGCGACGCCTGAAACAGGAAAATCGAGGGCTGAGCCAGGAACTGCGCGGGCAGTTCGGCTTTGAGAATATCGTGGGGCAGTCTCCGGAACTCCAAAAGATCAAAGCCCTGGCGTGCGATATCGCAGTCACCGATTCGACGGTGCTGATCAGCGGCGAGAGCGGCACCGGCAAGGAATTGCTGGCGAGAGCGATTCACTATGCCAGTCCGAGGAGGGGAGGACCGATGGTTGCAATCAACTGCGCGGCGATCCCGGAACCCCTGCTCGAATCCGAGTTGTTCGGCTATGAGAAGGGCGCGTTTACCGATGCGAAAAAGGCCAAACCGGGCCGATTTCTTCTGGCCCACAGGGGGACGCTGTTTCTCGACGAAATCGGTGAGATGAGCGCGCCGACGCAGGCGAAGTTGCTGCGGGTGATCGAGGATCGCATGGTGGAGCCGCTAGGGGGACTCAAAGGAATCAAGGTGGATCTGCGGCTCGTCGTGGCGACCAACCGCGATCTAAGGGATTCGGTGCAGAAGGGCAAGTTTCGAGAAGATCTTTTCTACCGTATCAGCGTCTGCCCCCTCCATCTACCGCCGTTGAGGGAACGCAGAGGTGACATTCAGGTGCTGCTGGATCACTTACTGGCGCGGTACAACCGGGAACGAGGCCTGAGGATCTCGGGCTTCACGCCGGAGGCGCTCCGGCTCGTCGAGAGCTATTCCTGGCCGGGCAACATACGCGAATTTCAAAATATGGTGGAATGGGTGACAATCACGTGTAAAGGCACGCGAGTCGACGTTGATAATCTTCCGGCGTATCTAAGGGCCAGCAGGGAGACGTCTGCCGAAACACCGCTTCCCTCGTTGCTTTCCTTCGGTCTTTCCGTTGAGGAAGTGGAAAAGATCATGCTGCAAGAGGCGTTGGGCCGGTCCAAAGGGAACGTGTCCGAGGCCGCGCGGCTTCTCAAAGTCACCCGTAACACCCTTCGCTATCGCATGGGGAAATATCATCTCAGGGTGCCGGAACAATCCGTCTGAAGCCGGTCGCCGCAGGCCGCTCAGGAACCGGTCAAGCTTTTCCCGAAGTACTCCCGTCGGCTGACCGCCACATCAGCCACGAACATCACGCCGGAGTGACGGGCGAACAGCGGCCGCAATCCGGCCAAGATCGGTTCGACCTTCTCTTCGGGCACGACCGTCATAATCATCACGAGGCTCTCCTGCTCACTGAACATAAAGTGAGCTTCACGAACGCCGTGATGGCCTTTCCCGGAGACATTGCCGATAACCGTGTAGCCGGTCGCTTGAGCCTCCAGCAACTCGGTCACAAAAGCCTTGTGTTCACCTGCGACAATCACACGGATTTCCTTCATCGGGTGCAACGTCAGCTCACTCATTCAACCGACTCCTTTCCCTTCGTTCCATTTATGCGTGTCGGTCCAACGGCGACATTGCTCCACCCCCCCGTTGATCTGTACCGATACAAGGTTCCGTCCTCTGGGTCGAGCGCGACGAGGTGCACCCACTCGTTGTGATAGAAATGCTGCAACACCTCGTGCCGCCTGATTAGTTTCTCGATGTCCGAACATCGGGCTTCAATAATGGTCAACAGTCGCATGGGCTCGTGATAGGGCGCCTCTCCGTTCATCACCGTCTGCCAGGCCAAGCCGAGTCGTAGATCGCTCCAAGGCCCCGACATGATCCCGAGTCTCCCGACGACGTTATGATAAATTTTGCTTCCGCTGCCGTACACCTCATTATCGACGGTAGAGAAGTAATGCTCCATGTTGATCCATTGGGCGACGACTTGCGGCCCCGTCATGATTACCTCCAACAACCTATTGGTCGGGTCTTCTCGGTAATCATAGGAATGCAGGAAGACGCGCCCGCCTAGATTCAGGCCCTTCGTGAGGTCACGCCGGCCGATGATGAATGAGGTATTGCCGGATAAGCCCCACTCAGGACGCACCTGACTCCAGTCTACACTGCGCTCGCGTGCGTACGTCCAGGCCTGCGCCGGGGGTAACGCTTCTTTAGCCTCCGGGAACCGGGCACAGCGCTCCTGGCTCGTAAGCTGTGCGGCCTCGTGAAGATCGTCCAGCAGCCGAGCCACGTCCTTCCGATGGCTGGGCAGCACATCTTCAAGGTCGAAGAGTTGCACCTCGTCGGTAGTCGTGTCGACTTGGCCGGCGAGAAAATGCGTGTCCGAAGGAATGTCGATGCCATTCTTCGTCAACCGTTCCCTCACCTTGGGATTGTTCGCCATCATGGCGAGCACGCGCGCGTTAGGTTTTCCCTCATTGCCCCCGCAGGCTCCGCAATCCAAAGCAGATTCATACGGATTATTCTCGGAGGTGCTGGCGTGGGCGCAAAACAGCACGACCCGGGCGAAGTTACGGATAAGCCCCATCATGCGGAGGGCCGTTTCCACCGTGAGTACCTGCTCGTCGAGCGTGAACCCGGTGCGCGTGATCCGTTCCTTTTGCCACGAGGCTGATCGTTGAGTGATCCGGTACTGTCGCCGCAGCGTCTCAACAAACGCTACGAGATCATCTTTCGAGAGCGCGAGTTCCCGGCCGGCCCCGATCAACGACGGCTCCGCACCTTTTTCTCCGTTCAAGGCCTGGAGGCGCAGCGCTTCCACGAATTCCGCAGAAATCCGGGAGGCGCGGACCCCGACCCGGTCGCGTAAGGCTTTCCAGATGGTGGAACGCTGTTCCGCCACCAACATCTCCTCGATGTCTGCGGGTGATAATTTATCCACGGTGAGAATGGTGGCGATCGAAGGCACCAATCGGCGTTGTACCCACGATGCCAGACGCTTGTACAGGGCAGGCGTTACAGTTTTGCCGACGATTGGAATGCCATAGAACCATCCCAGAGATTCCACCATGACATAGGCCGTGACCACGTTCTCTTTCAAATCGTGCAAGAGTGTGTGGCCTGCATGAACCAATTTAGTTCTCGACGTATGCTTGGGCACCATGTGTTCGAGATAACTGCGGGGTAGCTCCCGCACTTCATTTCGAGCCCGCATGATCGCCGGGAACTGCTCTGTGTAATGTTCCTTTCCCCACGCGCGATGACGAATAAAGACGGCAAAAAAGCCGGCGAATCCGTAAGTCTCATTCGCTCCCGTCGATTCCAGGTGACGTCGAAAGGGCTCAGAGCGCACATCGATACAAAAGACTGCTTGTGACTGAGGTCGTACGGGTGCGGAACTTCCGTGACTTCCCGCCGTCCGCATCAGCATTCGGAATAATTGTTCCTGGTATCTTGCTTCAAACGCTTTGAGCCAAACCGGTCCGTGCTCGGGTTCGGGAAATGCATCCATCCAGCTGACGAGCTTGGCAAGATCCTTTGGATTGGCGCCGATCAACGCGGTTGGCACGATTTCCAAGGCCTGCCCCAGGTTAAGAAGCCGGCGGGCTGCAACAAGGCGCAGCGACAGGTCCCGTTGCGGCCGGGTGTCGATTTCCAAACGCTCGGATAACTCCTTCCATTCGTTGCTGTTGCTCCTCGATAGCCGTTGTACCTGCTCCGAATAGGCGGCAGGCAACCGTCCGGCAACCTGTTCCTTCCGCAAGAAATACGCGTGCGGATGGTTCTGCATGTAGCCCGAGATTGCGCGGAAGTTTCCCTGAATATCCAGCGCTTCATGGCAGGCTTTTTGGACCAGCTCGCGCACATACCACAGACGGACTGCGAGGAACTGTACGAGATTGGCTGGATAAACCTGTTGCCAGCTGTAGTTCTGCTGTTCCGCGCGCCATTTGATGTAGCCCGCCCAACCGGGAAGAGCCGTAAGCTGGAGCGAGAGATAGTCCTGTCGGTGCTCGTCGGGAATTCCAAGGATCTCAAGGCTCTCGATTACCGCATCTTCCGGGTGCTCCGGAAGATCGCCTATCTTTCGGCGACTGTCCTTAATGCTGCAGGGCGACCACTCCTGGGCGGCAAGCGCCTTCCAGGCATTATAAAGCCCCTGGTCTCGTCCCGGCATCGACCAGGTGGCATCCCCCTCGTCCAGGAATGCCTCACACCACTTGATCAGTTCGGTGTTCACGAGGCTGACGATCTCCGTGCCGAGGGTACGGTCGCACCAGTTAGAGAGAGGGACATAGCTCCCCAACTCAGCCAGGTCTTCGCGGACATCGGTTGCAATCCGATCCTCGATCGTTGGGGCGGTCAAAGCTGCTGTCAGGTGATCGGCCAGTGCGAACACCAGCTCTTCGTTCGATCCTGGATTCAGCAAGACGTCCAGCGGTTCCGGAGTCGTCGCGCAGAGTCCATGAGTCATGCAGGCTCGCAGAACATCTTGGTGTGCGATTCGGCAGGGACCAACGGTGACGGACTGATTATGTGCCAGCCGTTGTATGGCCTCGTCAAGATGACGGAACAGGATTCTGCCGGAGCGAAGGTAGCCTCGAAAGTTCCTTCCGGAGACGTAACCGTAGCCTCCCAAGAACTTCTGGCCACGCCGGACTGTTGTCTCAAAAGGAAGATACTCCAAGCTATGAAGCGGATTGTGATGTATGAAGGTACGCATCGGCCAGTACTGCGCAATCACTTCGCCGGCGACGCGAACAACGCCGCGAAGCTCCATGCGTCGGGTGTCGGGGTCTCCGGTGCGTTTTATTTGGTCCATGCAGGGGGCTCCATCGCGACGGTCGGCTGGAGGGTTGCCGGTCCAGGGTCAAAAAGGTGAGCGGGCGCAACACCCAAGGCGATTAAGAGCGCCAGCACGATGGCCAAAGAAGCCAGTTCAGAAGGGCGCAGATCCTCATGCTGCCGCTCATGTCGTTGGCGACCGAACAACAGTCCGTGCGCGAGATCAAAAAAATACCAGGAGGCGCACAGCCAGACCATAAGAATAACGGCCAAGCCCCCGGACAACGTCAACGACGGAGCGAGCAGCATCCCGATAAAACCGGAAAACACTCCAAACGGCGGGAGACCCAAGGCTGCGACGGTCAATAGTGACAGGGCGAGGGCGAATCGAGGCATGCGCTCGGCCAGCCCGGTCAACGCACGCAGATCAATCTCACCGTAACGAGCCCGCAGCGCATACCTGGCAATGAGCAGCCCACTCGTGGCGAGACCAACCGCACTGAGATATACGACAGTCGGTGGTGCTGCAGTCCTCGTTGTGGCGAGATTCCACCAAAGAATAGAGAAGAAGGCCAGACTGCCGTAGGTCACGACCGATGCCGCGCGGGATTGAGTCAATGCTTTCAAGGAACCGTAGACCATTCCCACCAGTGCAAGTATGGAGGCTCCCTCAATCAGGACGTCAGGAAGTTGAGGGTACAGGGTCAGTAGCCCCTGGAATCCAACGACGGGCAGCAAGACTGCAAGAAAGGACGGCAGGTTGCCCGGCAACCCTGTCAGTGCCGCAACATAACTTTTGTGAAACGGCACCAGCGGTAGCGCGATGCCACATGCGACGGCGAACATAATGAATGAAACTGGAGGGGCTAGGATCATGGCGACTATGAGACAGAGCATTCCGAGACCCACCGTCCCTATCCCCAACCAAGCATCAAATACTGCTTGGTGCCGATATTGATAGAGCGTCAAACCGACGAGGGCTAGGAGAACAAGAAAGAAGATTTGTGATACTGGTGGCTCGCAAACCAAGGCGCCCAGTCCCAATCCAAGAAAAAGTAGCGTTACCAACCAGGTCGCACGGAGGCTATGGTGTACGGGCTGTCCCAACAAGGTTATAAACGCTATGAGCGGAAGGAGCGTGAGTAAGGGAAATCCACCAATGTCTCCTGGCAAGGTTCCTGCAGTCCATCCGATAGTGACGAGACTCACCACTGTGGTGAGGAGAAGACATACCTTTAGCGCCTGAGCGTTGCTCCACAGGAGCAGGCCCAGCATCGCGCCCGCGACTGGAGTCGCGACGAGCACAACACATGCAGTCATCATTGCCGTCAGAGCACCCTCCCGAGCCAGCTCCGGTCTAAGCGGTAAGCCAGGCGCATCACAGCGGCTCCAAGTTTAGAATACGCCACATCGAGATAGAGGCGATTCATGAATAACAGGTACAGGCTAGCGCGGACTGTTTCCACCCACGAGGGTAATGGTATCCGCTCGCCACGCGTCCGTGAGTAGAGGTAAAACCAGCCCGCGACAATAAGCACAGTGCTGATCACCACGAGGCTATCAAAAACCGGCCCGGGAAGCGCAGCAGCCCTGAAGTAAGCAGCCACCTCTTCTCGATCCGGGTAGAGAAATGTTGTGAAGCGCTTGGCGGCGAAGAGATAGGTGAACACCACGAAAAGCAGAATGAGGAGCATGGCGCCCGAAACTTTCCACGACGCGACCCCACGCAAGCGGGTGAGTGTCAAAATCGCCTGGGTAGAGGTTACCCAGATAAAGAAGAGGAAGATCACCGACCCCTGAGAATCGAGGATCGGGATCTGCAACGCTCCATGGGCCGCGAGCAGAATTATGAGTGGCATCAGGAGTATTGTGAAAAACCCGGTTGTCCAGGTGAGACCTGAAAACTCCGCCTCTTGGGCCGCCGGCCTCATCGGAAGCAAGGGCTCCTGCCGGGCTTTATGGATGACATTGCCGCAATTCAGGAACACCGTCGCTTTGAAAAGCCCGTGCGCAATGAGATGAAAGATTGCTAAAGCGAATGCCCCTAAGCCGCATTCCATGATCATATAGCCCATTTGGCCGATCGTGGAGAAACCCAGCGTTTTTTTGATGTCATTTTGTGTCAGCATCATGGAGGCCCCCAGGAAAGCGGTGAGCGTGCCGATCACAAAAGCAACGTGTAGGGTTGGCGGGCTTAATCCGTATAAAGGGGCGAGTCGGTTTATCAAGAATCCTCCGGCATTAATAATTCCGGCATGAAGCAGCGCATGGACCGGCGTCGGAGCATAGAGCGAACTCGGAAGCCAAATGTGGAGCGGAAACTGTGCCGACTTGCTCATCGCCCCGATGAAAATAAGGAGCGTCACCGCTGTGCTCCCCGTCATCTCGATTCCAGGAAAGAGTGAGAGCGTGATCGGTGTATCGGCGGCCCGGCTGAATAACTCCTGAAACTCGATTGTTCCGTACAAGGCATACGCGAGAATGATCCCCGCGAGAAATGCCACGTCGCCCACTCGTAGGAGCGTAAACGTTCGGAACGCTCCCTGTAGCGTGGCTGGATGCGACAGATTGTGAGCAAGCAACGCGAGCAGGTAACTCAGGAGTTGCCAGAACACAAACAGCATCACCAAGTTGATGCTCGATACCATGCAAAGGAGGACAAAGGTGGTGACCCCGATGAGGGCGAGGAAACGGCGATAGCCACGGTCCTGGAACATGTAATTGACTGAATAGCCGTAGACAATGGTCCCAACGCCCGAGATAAGGACCAGCATGACTGCGCTGAGTCGATCGATGTGGAAGCCTAAAGGAAGGGCAACATTGGCGATGAACGATGGATCATAGAACCGGATGGTAATAGCTCCATCCGACGCGACCAGCACTAACGTGATGAGGGAACCACCGAACGACGCGGCCAGAGGCAGAACGCCTACCTTCGACCGTACGTACTGCGTCTCGGGTTCCCCCACGAGGACAATAATCACTGCCAGAAGGGGCAGCAGCGGCACCAGCATCCCAAGCGACATGCTCACTGACTAACCCTTTCGCAATTGATGAACTCGTTGCGCAATTCACTCCACCCTACAGAAAAGCGACGAGCCAACTCTTATTCATCCACGCCGAAAGTGTCAAGGGTCTTGGGTCTTTTTCGTTGGCCGCCTTGGCTTCGATGGAAAGCGTTTGTTACGATCCCGGGCTCATCAACAAGCTCTACAACGGCGATTTTCAACACATCAGCGATAACAATTTCGGCCGGATGCAAATAAATAATTCGATTCAGAGTCGATTTTCTGCGCACATCTGTGGCCGGCCACGCGGCAGTGGTCGAAGAGGCCAGCCTACATTCGCGTCAGCCGCGCTTTCTCCCTGTCGTGCGTCCCGCATGACCGCCTCGCTTCTTATTACACCACGGGAGTGGTATTGCTCCTCACCGCTTGCGTCTCTACCTTTTAAATAGCGAAAAGTTACGCAGGGGACGCGATGAGTCGCACGCCGCAGCTCGCACCCGGATATCGGGCACTCAAGAAGCTCAATGTAGCCTACACCCGGATACGGCACACACGTTTCTTGAACAGGTTTTTCCTGAGCCATCAGTGGTGGGTCGTCCTCTTTCTGCTGCTCATCCCCTTGTTCTACGCCGGGGCTCTTCTCGTGATCCGCAGTCAGACCACGTATTATCTGTATACCGGCCCCGCTGGGGGCACGAGTGCGACGCTGGGACCGGGATTGGCGGAAGCGATCAACAAGCCGACCGACATGGAACGTCTGACGAAGGTGAAAATCGTGCCGCGTGTCGTGTCCCGCGAATCGTGCGGCGCTCTGGATAACATCTACTACCTCAATACCGGTCGCGCTCAGCTCGCGCTGGCTGAAGATGGGCTTCCGATGCATTTTGAAAAACCGCCGTTGTGCTCGATTGATCTGCAGCGGCGTGAACCGTCGCATAGTCAAGGGGTGCATGAAATCAGATTGCGGGCGTTGATGCCGCTGTATAAATCACCGCTGCATATCGTCGCGCGCAAAAATCTGGAGATCACGGACGTCCGGCAGATAAAACCCAATTCCAAAGTCTATGTTGGACCGGACGGCGGCGCGACCGCGTTTCTGGCCCAGTTGGTGCTGGACCACTACGGCATTCCGGTGGATCGGGTGGTGAAGAACCTCAATTTCAAGCAAGCCATGCAGCAGATGATCCACGATCAGATTGACGTGGCCTTCTTTTTGGTCGGCCTCAATGCCGAGGCCATACAGCAGATTTCGCAATACGAGCATCTCACGTTGCTCACGATCGAACACGCCCCCGCGATCACGGTGCTCTATCCGTACCTCGAAGTGGTCACCATACCCGCGGCCACCTATAAGGTGTCAACGTCCGAGATTACGACCCTCGGCACCAAGACCATTCTTGCCGTGTCGAGCGATCTGAGTGACAATCAGGTCTATCAAATCGCATCGAAACTCGCCGCGAGTATTCATGACTTGTTGAAAGACGTGCCCCTGAATGCGACAAAACTGGTGGAGACGACGCCTCAAAAGGAACTTTATTATCCGCTGCATGATGGCGCGGTCAGGTTCTACAACCATAACCCGCCGTTGATTCTCGATCCGCACACGCTCGCCGGCATCGGAGGCTATCTGTCGATCATCTTTGCGGGTTACAAATTGTCGATGCAATTTTTGAGAAACTATCGTGTACATCGCCTCCTGCTCGCCGTGGATCGTGCGGAGAGCGCATTCAAGACGTCACCGGAGAAACCCCGAATTCATAAATACTCGCATTATCTGACGCACATCCGGAAAATGGCTTTAACGCTGTTGCGGCATGAGCGTCTCACCATGGAGGATTTCAGCCGCATCAACGAATACATCAAAGGGCACGGGGGTGAGTAGACCCGAATTGGCGTCAATGGCGGCTCGGATTAAACAAGAACTCGCCGCCGCCGAGGCCGCTTGGAACGACGGCAACGAGGGCAAGGCGCGGGTCTGTGCCCGGCGGGCCGTCGCGCTCGCAGCCGAGGCCTGGATGGCGAGCCTTCACGTCGCGCCATGGCGCGGGGATGCGATGGAACATCTTCGTCAAATTCAGCAGGCAGTAACCTTTCCTATACTCATCCGTCAGGCGGCTGAGCGATTGAGCACCACGGTGTCCCGGCGACATGAAGCTCCGTTCACAGCTGATCCGATCAGGGATGCCAGAGTCATCGTCGAGTATCTCACTGCCAATACCGAAGAAAAGACGCCTCGATCTATTCTTGATCATCCGACACTGAGCAGGCGCTATTTCTGCCCTCGACGCGAGGCGCCTCCGGAGATCTTCTGGGTCGATTGCAAAGAGGCACGTCTTGCCTGCGTCTATGTCGCCCCTCACCCCGGTGCTCTCACGCTTGTGCATTTCCATGGAAATGGAGAAGTCGTGTCGGACAGCCTGCCGGAGTTTGCCGCTGATCTCACGGCTCTCGGAGTCAATGTCCTCTTTGTGGAGTACCGCGGCTATGGAGCCTCCAGCGGTGAGCCGGGTCTGGCTCGCATCCTTGATGATGTCCCTTCGATTGTTGAAGCCCTGCCCGCCACGCCAAGTCGATTGGTGGCCTTCGGACGCTCGTTAGGGTCGTTGTACGCCATCGAGCTTGTGCATCGTTTTCCGGACGCCGCAGGCCTTATCATCGAAAGCGGGATCGCTGATCCCCTGGAGCGGATTCTAATGCGAGTAAGTCCTACTGACGTGGATGCAACTGCCCCTGACCTCGCTGCCGAGGTGCGCGCCCGCCTGGACCCACAGACCAAGCTCGCAGGTTACGCCGGTCCTGTCTTGGTGCTTCACGCGAAAGAAGACACGATGGTCGATTGCTCTCATGCAGTGCGCAATGCCAGTTATGCGCGGCGAGCCACCCTGCGTTTGCTGCCCGAGGGAGACCACAACAGCATCTTCGATGACAACCGTGAGGAATACCTCGCTGCGCTTTCAGAATTCCTGAAGGGCATAGAAAAGCCCGGCATTGTCTGATTATGCAACCCGACTCCGAACTGTCCTTCGCGAGTTCCCTTAAAAGTGAACAGCGCAAGGGCTTCTATGAACAGAACAAGCCCATTGCCGTTTTGATGATCCTTATCGTGCTCCTGTTACCGATTGTGGGGGTCTTTGTCGGAGGTATGTCCGGGGCGGTGATGGGACTGGTCATTTCAGTCTCAGGCTACTATCTGACACCGTATGCCGTGCTGAGACTGCGTGCGGTGTCCAAGAGAATCTGACATTTCTCTTCTGCATTCGAGCCACCATGCGGCTACGCTTTTAATTTCGCCTCGAGCTCTGCCCATCGGGTGTAAAGCCTCTCCACCTGTTGTTCCGCTTCTTTGAGCGCGTCCACTGCTTTTTGCAATTGCAGGTGGTCGGCGGCGATGGCCGGATCTTCCATGCGGACACGGCAGGTTGCGAGCTCGGACTCGGCGGCTAGGATCCGCTCCTCGATGGTGCTGTGCTCTTGCTGTTCCCGATAGTTAAGCTTTTTGGACAGGGGACGACGGGCGGGAACGCTGTCGGACGCGAGTGTTGGCGCCGGCGTTGGTGGAGACGCTTCGCGCAGAGCCCACGTGTCCCACTGGTCGTAGTCGGCAAATAGGCCATGCGCTCCGGTGCCGTCTAACCCTACAAACTGGTTGCATACCTGGCCCAGCACAAAGCGGTCGTGAGTGACCAGGACCAGCGCGCCCGGAAAATCCGTCAAACTCTCTTCCAGTATCTCCAGCGTAGGAATGTCGAGATCGTTCGTCGGTTCATCCAACAGCAGCACATCAGCGGGCTGTAGCATCAACCGGGCAATCACCGCTCGTGCTTGCTCACCGCCCGACAACAGCCCCACCTGTATGTCGAGCTGTTCGGGCGTGAAACGAAAGCGTTTGGCCCAGGAGACGATATGGGTGGGATGCTCCCGATAGGTGACGTACTCTCCCGTGTCCGACAGCGTTTTTCTCAAGGTCATCTTCGGGTCGAGTTGCTTTCGGTGCTGATCGAAGTACACGACGCGAAGCGCGTCCGCATGGGAGACGGTGCCTTGATCCGGCTCTAACGTCTTTGCCAGCAATTGAAGCAGTGTGGATTTACCAGAACCGTTAGGCCCCAAAATCCCGAGCGCCATTTTGGGGGACAAGACCACATGAAGGTCCTGAATCACCGGGCTCCCCCCAAAGGCTTTGCTGATGCGCTCGGCCACGATCAGGCGTTTGGTCTTGCGCCCGGAGCCGACAAACTCGATAGCGGTCTCCCCCTGCCGTAACCGGGCTGTGGTTTCCGCAAGCTCCGCCTGCAGCGCTTGAGCGCCTTCCACTCGATATTTGGCTTTCGTGGTTCTTGCCTTGGCTCCCTGCCGCAGCCATTGCACTTCACGCCGCACTTTTCCGGCCAACGCCTGTGCCTGTTCGGCTTGTAGCCCCTGGTATTCCTCTCGCTTCAAGAGGAACTCAGAATACGTGCCAGGGACAGAAAAAATGCCGTCGGGATACCGAGTGTTCACCTCCGCCACGGTGTTTGTGGCGCGCTCCAGGAACCACCGATCATGGCTCACCATGACCCAGGCCCAGGGCGCTTCAGACATGAGTTGCTCCAGCCACTGCATTCCTTCCAGGTCGAGATGATTCGTGGGCTCGTCCAGCAACATCACATCCGGGGCCTGGACCCAGCCGCATGCAATCGCAAGTCGCTTCGCCCATCCGCCGGAGAGGTCGCCCACTCGTTGGGTGCCTTTCTCAAACCCGAATCTTCCCAGCGTTTCTTGTACGCGTATACTCTTTTCATCTTTGCGGATACTCGAGGCCAGCGCGGCGCGCTCAACTTCCTCGATCACTGTCGTTTCCGGATCAAACTCCGACCGTTGCGGGAGATAGGCAATGCGAAGGCGTTGGCGCCGTGTCACAAGTCCCTCGTCGGGTTGTTCAAGGCCGGCCAAGATCTTGAGGAGCGTGCTCTTGCCCATCCCGTTCGGGCCGATGATACCCATGCGATCTTTCTCGGAAATACTGATGGTAAGATCGTGGAACAGTCGTTTGGCGCCGTACGCCTTGCTCAGTTTTCGACCATGGATCAGAGCGGACATCAATTCTCCCTGGACTCGAGAATGGTGCGGTAAAGCGAGGCGTTAGTCAAAGATTGTGTTCTCTGGATTCACTCAGTATCATACATTACTATCGGCCGGAGTCATGAGGAGGTAGCACGTGCTATGGGGCAATAAGGGGAATCGTTCCTCGAAAAAGTTACTGTGTTCGTTTTGTGGAAAATCCAAAGCCGGAGCCGGGGAGCTCATTGAAAGTCCTACGGCGCATTTGTGCGACGGTTGTCACGCCGTGACGACGCTCTGGATCTGCACCGAGTGTGTGGCGCGGTGCCAGACGGTTGTAGGACAAAGCCGTCGTCCCTCCGCTCCGGCCGAGGTGCCTGCCTTCAAATTGTTAAATCCGCCGGCCATTAAGCGCATTCTGGATGACTATGTGATTGGCCAGGAGAGGGCGAAAAAAGTCCTTTCGGTGGCGGTCCATAATCATTACCGGCGGATCCAGAGCAATGCTCGCGTGGGTGATGTGGAACTGCAGAAGGGAAACGTCTTTCTCATAGGCCCCACAGGGACCGGTAAAACTCTTCTGTGCCAGACGCTCGCTCGAATCTTGGAAGTCCCGTTTGCGATTGCCGACGCGACGACCCTGACGGAAGCGGGCTATGTCGGCGAGGATGTTGAAAACGTCGTGCTCAAGCTGCTGCAGGCGGCGGACTTCGACGCGGCGCGAGCGGAGACGGGAATCATTTACATCGACGAGATCGATAAGATCAGCCGTAAATCGGAGTCAGCTTCGATTACCCGCGATGTATCGGGGGAAGGGGTGCAACAGGCCTTGTTGAAGCTTGTCGAGGGGACGACCTGCAGTGTTCCCCCCAAAGGCGGCCGCAAGCACCCGGAACAGGACTTCATTAAAATTGACACGGCCAACATTTTATTTATCTGTGGGGGGGCGTTTGTCGGACTCGATAATCTCGTGCGTCGGCGAACACGGGAGCGCGCTATGGGTTTTGGCGCCGACGTGCGTCCGGCAAATGATGGGGATTTGGGGGAGCTCTTGGCACAGGTGCAACCGGAGGATCTGCTTCGGTTCGGCCTTATTCCCGAGTTCGTTGGCCGTTTCCCGGTTCTGGCCACCCTGTCAGAATTGAACGAACCGGACCTTATGCGGATTCTCACGGAGCCGCGCAACGCGCTCTTCAAGCAGTATCAGACGATGTTTACGTTGGAAGGGGTCGATCTCATTTTCACGGATCAGGCGGTGCGGGCTGTGGCGAAGCGGGCGGTTCAGCTCCGAACCGGCGCTCGCGCACTGCGAGCCATCATGGAAGAAGTCATGTTGGAGCTCATGTACGAAATCCCGGCCAAAACTAATGTCCGTGCCGTGACGATTACGGAGGATGTGATCGAAGGACGCAGCATGCCGGAAATCCTCAGCCATCCCTTAGCCGAGAAAGAGGGAAAGTGACTTCTAGCCGCGTAAGTGTATTGATCGTCGAGGACGAACCCAAACTGGCACGGGCGATCGCCCTGTATTTAAGCCCTCGAGGCTATGAGACACGGACGGCTGCGCATGGTGCGGAAGCACTCGAGTGCGTCAGTGCGGCCCGCCCCGATGTCATTGTCGCGGACATTATGATGCCTGTCATGGACGGCTACACCTTGTGCCGACGCCTCCGATCCGATCCCCGTTCCTGCACGATTCCGTTTTTGTTTCTCACCGCTAAAGATGAGGATATTGACCGCATCCACGGCTTAAAAATCGGGGCGGACGATTATCTGGCTAAGCCGTGTGATCTGGAGGAAATCAATGTCCGGATCCGAGCTCTACTGGCTCGGGTAGAGGCTGCACGTCGCCTTCCATTAGACGGTATCCGCATGACCGGAAAGCTTGCCGACACAGAGCTGATGGATCTGATCCAGGCGGTCGAGATGTACCAGCAAACTGGGGCGTTACTACTTAAGCATCACAGCGAGTCAGGGGTGTTGTATTTGAAAGACGGGCGCATCGTGGGAGCCGAACTCGGCACAGAGGAAGGACAAGAACCGCTCTTCTCGCTGTTGACATGGAAGATAGGTACGTATCTTTTTGTACCCGGGCTAGATCAAAAAGACGTCCGTCTAACGGCCGGAATTGCGAACATTTTGATGGATCATGTAGATACAAAAACATAAATACTATCAGTACGTTACATGCCTCACAGCCTTATCCAAAATTTTCTTGACAAAAAAAAAGGCCTCTAGTAGCATCGGTCCCCTTGAAGGTCTTACGCGTATGTCATCCGATGATAAAGCTTAATTCAAGGAGGGAGCCGGCATGAAACGAGCAGTTATCTTTGCTGCAGTCTTTGCCCTGTTTATAATCAGCGCCTGGCCCGTGGATCAGGCATCAGCTGAAGCCTTAAAGGGTCGGATCTGGTCGGCTTGGGCCGAAAATCCGGATAATGAAGTCCTTTTCGGGATCCAATACTGGAATACCGGGTCGCCCGGTTCCGGAACCCCAGGCGGGCGGACGTCTTCTACCACCACAGAAACGCCGGACGGCTACGCGGCGGGGGGCGCGTGGGGGTTCCAAGGCGGGCCTGAGAAGAATGCGCCTTATGCCGGCTGGTACCATGCCCAGACTACCGTGCGCCTGGCCGTTAAAGATAAAAACTTGATGGACCAGATGATGAAGGCCAACCAAGAACTCGTGAACATGGAAGTGAATGTTGAAGATATCGGGGGCCGCCCCACGATTACGGCCTTCAAGGTACTCAAATAATTTATCCTCAAATTTTTACTACGAAGGAGGGAGTCTCATGAAGGCGTATTCCAAACTACTGGCGGTAAGCGCTGCAATCCTAATAACGGGTGCAGCCGGTGTCGCCCTGGCCATCGAAGCCTTCTCGGAGCGATTCGAGGAGGACTTTAGCACGCCCAAGACGATCCTGGCGCGCATCATCATTGTGGATCCGTACGAAGATGCCGTCTGGGTAAACTGGACCTGGAAGGGCGTCCGGAACAGCGGTGAAATCGATCAGTTTTGGGGCAAGATGCTTCCGGGCAAGAACATGCGCGTCTTCGCCTCCGGCAAAGACCTCGAGCTCCTGAAATCCAAAGCCCGGCCGGCGCCCGGACCGGCCGCTGCCGATAAAGTGGCGCCCGGCACCAACGCCGACGTGGTCGAAATGGTCGTACAGGAAGTGGAGCAAAACAAGCGCGTTGCGACGGCCGTGAAAGATGTGGACGACAAGCTCTGGGCGGGAATGATGCCCGTAGCGGCAGGCTCTTCACCCGGCCTTTCTCCGGTCGCCATGAAAGGCCAGCCTGGATTCCCGGAGATGAAGGCTGAGTGCGGGAAGATGGGAACGCCGGTGCCGGCTGATGTGCTAGGTGCGGATATGCCCGGCGGCAGCACGAAGATCGGTAAGCACGTGCGCTTCAAGGACTTCAAGGGCTGCTAAAGCAAGTTTCTCAACGAAAGACTCGAGGCGGCGGGCGTGGCAAACGTCCGCCGCCTTTTTTTTAATATCACCCGCGTTCTTGCTCCAAGCGCTCCTTCATCTCGGACAGTTTGTTCAGCGCGTCCAGCGGGGTCATCTTGAAGAGATCCATCTGCCGCACTTCATCCAGCATCGGGTGGGCTGCCGGCAGGGTGGGGTCGACGGCAGGTTCACCCCCATGCATTTCTTCCTGGTTCCTGTCCTCGTGGCTCATGCCGGTTTCCAGCCGCGCCAACACATTTTGGGCGCGCGCGATGACATCACGAGGAAGGCCCGCCAGGCGCGCCACATGAATGCCGTAACTGCGGTCGCTGCCGCCTGGAACGATTTTTCGCAAGAATAGGATTTCATCTCCCCGCTCTCTGACCAAGACGTTATAGTTGCGGACGCCGGAGTGGGAATGCGCGAGTTCGGTGAGTTCGTGGTAGTGAGTGGCAAACAGGGTCCGGGCCCCGATCCGGGAGGGATCCGCCAGTGCCTCGGCGACCGCCCACGCAATGCTGAGCCCATCGAATGTGCTGGTGCCGCGCCCAATCTCATCCAGGATAATCAGGCTTCGCTCCGTCGCATGATGAAGGATGTTGGCTGTTTCGGTCATCTCCACCATGAACGTGCTTTGGCCCTCTAAGAGATTGTCGGAGGCGCCGACCCGTGTAAAAATGCGGTCCACTGCCCCAATCGCGGCGACCTTTGCCGGCACGAAGGAGCCGATCTGGGCCATTAACACGATCAGCGCGGTTTGTCGCAGATACGTGCTTTTTCCTGCCATATTGGGTCCGGTGATGACAAGCAGACGATGAGTGGGACCGCCGAGTTGCACGTCATTCGGAATGAAGCCGCCCGCGAGGCGCTGCTGCTCGAGAACCGGGTGGCGCCCGTCCTTGATGATGAGACAATCATCCAAGCTCAGTTCGGGACGGCAATAGGAATTTTCTGAGGCCACCAGCGAGAGTCCGGTCACGACGTCGATGGCGGCGACCGTCTGCGCGAGCTTTTGTACACGGAGTGCGGCCGTGGCAACGTTTCGGCGCAGCGAATCGAACAGCTCAAACTCCAAAGTCCGGATCCGCTCTTCGGCGCCCATCACTTTATCTTCCAGGGTTTTGAGCTCCGGGGTGGTGAACCGCTCCGCATTCGCGAGGGTTTGCTTGCGGGCGTAGTGAGCCGGAACCCGCTCAAGGTTGGTTTTGGTGATCTCGATGTAATAGCCGAAGACCTGATTGAAGCGGATTTTCAGCGACGCGATGCCGGTGTTCTCCCGTTCCTGACGCTCGATCCCGGCGATCCACGCTTTTCCCTCCCGGCTGATGACCTTCAGCTCATCGAGCGCAGCGTGGTACCCCTCGCGAATGAGCCCCCCCTCTTTCACCGCCATTGGAGCCTCCGGCTCGATGGCCCGCTCGATCGTGAGCGCCAACTCAGCAAGGTCGTCCCACGGCTCATGGCGACTTTGAAGAAACGGCGCGGTGCAAGCTGAAAGTTGCTGGTTGATTTGCGGCAGCGCGCTCAAAGACTTTTTCAACGCCAGCAGATCTCTCGCATTCGCGGCGCCTAGAACGATCCGAGCCATCAGGCGCTCAATGTCCGCGATACTTTTCATTGCCGCCCGAAGCCGGCTACGCCGTTCAAAGTCCGCATGCAATTCTGCGACCGCTTTCTGGCGGTCCAAGATCGGAGGAATCTCGGTCAGCGGGTGCAAGATCCAATCGCGCAGCAGGCGCGCTCCCATCGATGTCATGGTCCGGTCCAGAGCACTCAGCAGCGAGCCTTCTGTACGACCATCAAAAGCCCTTCGGACGAGTTCGAGATTGCGTTGAGTGGCCCGATCAAGAGCCATAATGGGCCCGGCATCCTGCATGGTGAGTCTGACGATGTGCGAAAGAGGCACCCCGGGTTGCGTCTGCTTGACGTAGCTGAGAAGCGCCCCTGCGGTCCTTACGGCAAGCGACTTCTCCTCGCATCCGAATCCGACCAGCGAGGCCACCTGAAAATGTTCCAACAGCAGAGCCCTCGAGACGGCCCCTTCAAATGCCGCAGCCTCGACGGAAGTCACGGCAGGGACAACCGCCCCGAAGAGCCGCCGGACCCGTTCCAACTGATCATCCGGTGCCAGGAGTTCCCGAGGTTCGATCCGGAGAAGTTCGTCAGCAAGACGGCCTTCCCATGCCTCAGACAGTTCCAAGGCCCGAAATTCGCCGGTGGAGAGATCCAGCCAAGCGAGTCCGGCTCCGCCGGGAGTCAAATACAAGGCCGCAAGGAAGTTCGGCTGCCCCGCCGTCAGCAAGTTGGATTCAATCAGGGTGCCGGGTGTGTAGACCCGGACCACTTCGCGCCGGACCAGGCCTTTCGCCTGGCGTGGATCCTCCACCTGTTCGCACAACGCCACAGAACGTCCGGCCTTGAGCAGCTTGTCCAGATATCCGGAGGCCGCATGGTACGGTACGCCGCAGAGAGGCACCTGTTCCGTTTTGTTCTTATCGCGTGATGTCAGCGCAATGTTTAAGAGCCGGGCGCCTTCGACAGCGTCCTCATAGAACATCTCGTAGAAATCGCCGACGCGAAAGAACAGCAGCGACTGCGGATAACGTTGTTTCAATTCTCGATACTGCCGCATGAGCGGGCTTAGATCAGAGAACATCGTCATCTTCGATGTTCTCGCCGTGCGGATAGGATAACGAAGGGCGGCTCCCGGGTGTCCCCAGCGGGCTGCGGCGCCGATCCAGTTCCCCTTCCGCTAATTGCAAGGCTTTGCGGGACCGCCGTAATTCCATACGCAGTTTTACCCATGCTGGAAAGAGTAGAATTCCCATGATCAGAACTCCCGCCCCGAATGAAATCAGTATCGGCTTATAAATGGGGGTCGGCTTGCTGGTCGCGCCGAAGTAATGCAGGGTGGCCTCTTCGTCACGGTTCTGCAGGAAAAACGTCAAGGATAACGTGAGTAGGACGACGACTAGAATCAGACGGATCATGGTTTAAGATCCGCCAGCTTCATGCCGACTGGGTTCCATGGCGCAGCGCGCTGTTGAGAGCAACCTGGACAAGACTCTGGTAGCCGGCGCTGAAGGGAGTCAACGTGATTCGCCGCCGATCACCACCACGATGTTCCAATTCGATCCGAAGATAATCGCGGGGCAGTTGTGCCCGGATCTTATCGGCCCATTCGATCACCGTTACGGCAGATGATTCGAGATATTCCTCAAGCCCTAAGTTGCCTGCCGCCTCTGCGTCGAGCCGATACAAGTCGACATGTACAAGCGGCAGTCGCCCGCGGTATTCGTGAATCAAAACGAACGTTGGGCTTGTCGTCTTGCCCTCGGAGACACCGAGCCCCCGTGCAAATCCACGCGTCAAGCAGGTTTTCCCTGCGCCCAACGGGCCGACCAAGGCGATAATCTCACCCCCTCGGCAGGCCTGTCCAAGACGCTCTCCTAAAGCCTCAGTCTCGGTAGCGGAGCCCGTTTCCACTGTGGAGTCGGTTTGGGGAACGCGGAGATTGTCCGATGACATGTTGGCGATCCCGGTGTGGTCTATTGAGCTCAACGGAATTGCACCAGATTCTCTTCAGACTGTACGGCGCGAATCGCCTCCGGAACGGCATCCAGCAAATCCCGGGCGATCATCCCGATTTCCCCGCGCCGAGCGGCGGCGAGATCTCCCGCGAGCCCATGCAGATAGGTTCCTGCGCAGGCAGCGTCCCATGGGGCAAGCCCCTGAGCAAGGAACCCGGCAATCATGCCGGTCAAAACATCGCCGGTCCCGCCTGTTGCCATGCCCGGATTGCCGGTGGGATTTACCGCGAGCGCGCCATCCGGAGCAGCGATCACCGTTCCAGCCCCCTTCAAGACCACGTGTACATTGAACTCTCGAGCAAAGCCGCCTGCCACCCCCAAGCGATCATTCTGCACGTCCCCGACGCTTGTCCCGAGCAGCCTCGCCATTTCTCCGGGATGGGGAGTGAGAATGACCGGGGCTTGCGCGCGTCGTAAGATCTGCGCCTGACCCGCCAGCGCATTGATCCCGTCGGCATCGAGGACCAGGGGTTGTTTGATCTCAGTGATCAAATCGTGAACGAGGCCGATGGTCTCGGCCTCGCCTCCAATGCCGGGTCCGATTGCCAGGGCGGTCTTGGTGGCAGCAAATCCGAGAAGACTCGCCTTGGCAGCTTCAGCCAGTCCGTGCGAAGCGGTTTCCGCGACCGGGAAGGTCATGGCCTCCAAGAGTTTCGCCTCCAAGATGGCATTCAGACCCTCAGGGATACTCACCGTCACGAGGCCCGCTCCTACGCGAAGCGCTCCGAAGGCTGCCATGGCCGCCGCGCCCGTTTTTCCTGAGGATCCGGCAATGATGCCTGCATGACCGAAGGAGCCTTTATGTGCCGCGCGCTTTCGTGTGGGAAAAAGAGCCCGAACGGAAGCCGCGTCCAGCAATTGAAGCGGGATTTTGGCGCGCGCGATGACTTCCGGTGGAATTCCGATGTCGGCGATGCGGATGATCCCGGCGATATTCGGACCCTCTCCGAGATACAACCCGCGTTTTGGCCGTGCGAGGGTCACCGTCAAGAATGCCTGGACGGCGGTTCCGAGGACCTCTCCGGTATCGGCGTGCAGACCGGATGGCAGATCAATAGCCACGATCCGTCGGCGTGACTTATTCATTAGATTTATGATGCCTGCTGCCGTACCGTGAACGGGCGCGTTCAAGCCGGTGCCAAAAATTCCATCCACGAGGATCTCGCTTTCGCGCACCAGGGATTCTATTCCGGCTACGGAAGCTTCATCCGGGACTTGATAGGTGCGGCCGCCCGCCTGTTTATACTTCCGAAACGTCTTCGCGGAGTCTCCGGTGAGCTGAGTCACTGGCGCGAGAAGAACCACGCGAATCCGGCAGCCGCGGTGACGCAGGATCCGTGCGACGACAAAGCCGTCGCCGCCGTTTTGGCCTTTGCCGGACACGACAGTCACGGTTCGGTCCCGCAAGCGGCCGAACTGCCGCTCCATCTCCTCGACGACCGCCTTGCCCGCATTTTCCATCAACCGGAGGCCGGGGATCCTTCGCTCCTCGATCGCGGCGCGATCAAGGGCACGCATCTCGGCTGCGGTGACGAGTTCCATACTGATCGTTCAGACAGCCACTAGCGCAAGAGATCCTTCATTTCGCGCACGGCTCGCTCCAGGCCGATGAATATCGCTCTGGCAATGATGCTATGACCGATATTGTACTCCACGATCTCACCGATGGTCCGCAAACGGCGTACATTGTGGTAGTTCAGCCCATGGCCGGCGCTGACCGCAAGTTCCAATTTATAGGCCGCGCGCGCGCCTTGCGCGAGCGCTTCAAATTCCGTGTCCTGCTCCTTCAACCCCAAGGCATTGGCATAGCGTCCGGTGTGCAGTTCCACACAGTCCGCCTCCACGCGACGGGCCGCTTTGATCTGCTCCAACACCGGGTCGATAAAGAGACTCACCGCTATGCCCGACTGGTGAAGCACGAGGATCACGTCTTTGAGCCGTGCCTGCTGGCTCGTGACGTCCAATCCGCCTTCGGTGGTCAATTCTTCGCGCCGCTCAGGGACGAGTGTGACGAGGTGAGGCTTGACCTCCATGGCAATGCGTGTCATGGCATCGGTGGCCGCCATTTCCAGGTTGAGCTTGGTCTGAACAATCTCACGAAGCAATTTGAGGTCGCGGTCCTGCATATGACGCCGGTCTTCGCGAAGGTGCATCACAAGGCCGTCGGCGCCGGCCATCTCGACAAACGGAGCAGCGGCGACCGGGTCGGGCTCTTTCCCTCCACGCGCCTGGCGCACGGTCGCAACGTGATCGATGTTAACGCCTAATCTGGCCACAGCGTCTCACGAATTGGCGGGTCTTCCTTCTATGCGCGTGAATTTCCGAAATGCCGTGATGAGCGGATGGGTCGGTATTATGGCAAAATGGCTCTGCCCCCGCAAGCCAACAAAGAGAAAACGACAGATCTGACTTCTTCAGACTATCAGGCGGAAGAGGCTTGCGACTCCTACGAACGCTGCGACTGAACAGGTCAAGGCGGTCCAGAACCCCAGCCGATTCACCGTCAAGAGGAAGAGCCCGACGTACGCGACCCAGGGGACGACGAAATAGATGAGATGTTTGGCATACGGCACCGTCTCGGCGACGCCGCCGTTCAGGTAGATCAGAATGAATGTGAGGGCGGTCAGAGCGGGAAAGGTGGAGACAAAGGCCGCCAGCCAACTCCGGCCGAAGCTGCCGAACCAGGTCGTCAGTGTGACGACGGTACCACCGATCACGAAATAGAGAAGATATCGCAAGACGGCGTGCCTACTGCAACCAGAGTTTGAGCCCTGCGTACAGGATCCAGACCTCGACCGTGTGCGCCGCCATGGTGGCATAAAGACTCCGTGTCCGCAATAACAGAGTCCCCCAGACAAGGCCGTCCATAAAGGCCATCCAATGCAACGAACGGAAGACCTGCACCATGAACGGGTCCCAGGCGAAGGCCAAGGCCGACACGATGACAGCAATGGCCTGCGCCGCGAGAGAGTTTCCACCTAGGGCTAGTATTCTGCCCAGCTGAAATCCCCTGAAGTTCAGTTCCACTAAAATGCCGATGGCGGCGATCCCCCATGGGAACATGAGCCACGGTGGCGCTTGCGCGTGAGGTGTAGTTGGTAGAAAGCTCAGGTCTCCTCCAAGGCCGGGAATCACCACGATAAGCAGGGTCAAATTTAGCGTACCCATGACCAGGCCGATGAGCATGCCCCGGTACATGCCTTCGAACAACCGGGACGGTTCGAGAAAAAGCCGGCGGCCGCGGGCGCGATTTGGCAGCAGCCAGATCGCGAGCATGCCGTACGCGGCGATCTGCGGAGCGAAGACCATCCACGAATTTTGGCGCAGTCGGTCGGGGAGGAAATAGTAGAGAGCAGTAGCGGCCAACGGGAGCAGGACGAGCCAGGCCGCCCGCTCGGGTGGCACCGGGTGGTCCTGATCGCGGAGGGATTGCGAGGTTGCGGCCGGGGCGAAGTCTTGGAGGACCAACCTGCTAGTTCAGGGGACTCGTGGCAGTTCCGCCACTTGCATACCCGGTTGGGGATGGTAGTGTGTCAGGGCTTCCGGCATCCAGGTTTCGAGTTGTTGAATGCGGGTCTCATGGCCCGGATGGGTAGAAAGGAATTCAGGCGGCTGGCCTTTGGAGACTTCCTGCATTCGTTGCCAAACGCGCACGGCTTCATGCGGATCATACCCGGCATCTGCTGCAAGGAGCAATCCGATATGGTCAGCTTCCGATTCATGTGCACGACTGTACGGCAAGATGACACCATATTGGGCTAAAGCGCCACCGGCAAGCTGAGTTATTTGAGGGTCAATGCCGTAGCCAGCCCCCACGAGTGAACCTATTAATACTCCTCCCTGTGCGAGGAGACCTTGGCTCATGCGTTCGCCGCCGTGACGGGCTAAGGCATGGGTGACCTCATGCCCAAGGATGGCAGCTAACCCGGCCTCGTTCTTTGCCACCGGGAAAATGCCGGTATACACCGCGATTTTCCCGCCCGGCAGCGCGAAAGCATTCATCGTCTTGTCGTCTTTGATAACGGTCACTTCCCACTCAAATTTGTTGGCGGTGTCTGCATATTTGGATTTTTTGGCCGCTTCAATGATTCTCGCGGCCACTCGTTTGACCGGTTCGATTTCCCGCGGATCCTGGGACGGCGGCATCTTCGGATCGTGGAGGACTTCCTGATAAGCCTGAGCGCCCATCGCCATCTCCTGTGAAGCCGGGATCATCATCAGCTGGTGGCGACCGGTATATGGATTCGTACTGCAGGCCACTATACTGAACGCTACGAGGAGAAAAGCCGAGCGGGTCAGCGCCGTCGTAAGTTGAGATCTCATGTCTACTCCTCCTGGCACGGAACGATGATCCCCCAGCATTTTATCCGGGTATGGTGTAGCGGGTCTAGTCTAGGCCGAAGTGGGGCGATCTACCCTTTAAGCTGGGCCGCCAGGATATGTCATACCGTGGGGTGCGGGCGATTGGCAAAGCCAAGCGGTTTATCCTCTCGATCCCCCTGCGGGACCGCCAAGAGCGGCTTGGATTCAAAGCCCATTTGGTTTGCTACCCACAGGTCCGGAACCTGCGCGATTCGGATATTGTAGAGGTTCACCGAGTCATTATAGAACTCACGCCGGTCCGCAATCGTCTCCTCGATCGTCGAAATTCTGTCTTGGACGTGTTGAAAATCTTGATTGGCTTTGAGCTCGGGATAATTTTCCGCGACAGCGAAGAGCTTGCCTAACGCCCCCGTGATCATGTTCTCTGCCGAGGCCTTGTCGTCACTCGTGACGCTGTTTCGATAGGCCGTCCGCGCTTTTGTCACGGCTTCCAAGGTATCGCGCTCGAAGCCCATGTAACTGTTGCAGACCTCTACGAGCTTCGGGAGTTCGTCATGGCGTTGCTTGAGGATCACGTCGATGTTGGCCCAAGCCTTTCCGGCATCATTCGCCATGCGGATCAATGTATTGTAGGCGCCGACGAGGTACACGGCCATTCCGATGAGACCGAAGATCAGCAGTATGCCGACAAGCAACAGAGGATTCATATGCGTCTCCTTGGCGTTAAGGCCCGTTGCGCACGTACGAGTGAAACATTGCAAACAGGCAGGCGACGGTCATGGTGGGCCCGCCGTAGAGGCAGACAGGAATTTGCCAACCCCAGCGCGTGAGCAGATCTTGTTCCATGCGGTCGGAAATTAATAACTGCCCGTCGCGTGCGCGGCCGATAAAGAGTCGAGATTCGTTGACGCTGCTCTTCGCCGCCGTATTTTCCTGGGCCGTTCCGAGAACATATACCGGCGCGCCGGCCAGCAGGCACGACTCATGACAGCGCAAGGTCTTTTGCCCCAGCCATCCGGCGCCCGTAATCCCGAGCGCGGCAAGACCGGTCGTAACGTTCAGAGGAAGATCCCCCAGCCAGTCGTTGCGGTAGGTCCGGGCATCTTCTAGCATGAGGTCTGCTCCCTGAGGGAAGACCTGCACGAGACCCGTTGCGTCCCTCGTACCAAACGGCTGGTCGGAAGCGCCTTCGGCGATAGTATTCCATCGGCGGTGGTCGCCCGAACCCTGCTGCTCCTCGACTCTGTATGAAAAGAAGACGCACGAGAGCCGGCTAAAGGGGGCGAGAAGCGCTGGACCACTCAGCTCGGCTGTCCCGACGATTTCAACAAGTCCGACCGCCAGCGAGCGGATGGCGGAAGTAGGCGTCGTCTCTACTAACCGTTTCTTTTGGCCGAGAACGAATCCATAGCAAAACAGTGCGACGCCCCCCGCCATGCCCCCAAGAAGCAGAATAAAGAGACGGTCAGGAGCAGGCCCGCGACCTGCGCCGGATACCATCATGGGAAATTCATGGAGAAGCACGAGGGTGGTAACGAATAGAGCAATGCCGATGATGACGAGCCAAATCAGCAGGCTCAGTGGCCTCGGGCTTGTGGGGCCGCTAACAGAAAGGTTCAATGGGTCGGGCGCTACCGTTGCTTCTATCTAGGTGTATATGCTATATAATGTGACCAGCACTGTCAATGTAAAGAGGATCGAGACCGCGTCCAATCGGCCGGTTATTTGCTCACCCAGGCTCGATACGAGGCAATAGAAATATGGCGGCTGATCCATCCGAACTGCGCGCATCTTTAACGACAATTCTCGCGGGACGGCCCCTCCCGATCATCCGTCAGACCGCTGTCAAGGTCATCGCGCTACTTTCCGATCCCCAGAGTAAGCTCGACGCCATCTCGAACGCGATTCTTCATGATCAGGCCTTTACGGCGCGGGTCTTAAAAGTCGCAAACAGCGTCTTCTATCAAAGGCGCAACGACAAGATCACCACGCTTGCCCAGGCCATCATGCGCACCGGCTACGATACGGTACGGGATATCGCCATCGCGACGGAGTTCGCTGAGTTGGTCCAAAAGCGTCTGCCTCAGACACTTAGCCTTCGCCGTCTTCTCGCGAAGACTTTTGTGGCCGGCCATCAGGCGTGTGCTCTGGCCGAAGTCCGCCGGTTGCCGGACCCCGAGACTCTTTTTACGAACGTCCTTCTGGAGAGCCTGGGGGAATTCGCGTTGGCCGCGTATCTGCCAAATGTTTACCTTCAGGTAGACCACACGATGGAGCGAACGGGATTGCCCCGGGAAGAAGCCCATCTTGAAGCGACCGGCATGACCCCGCACGAGGTTACCGAAATTGTGGCGAAAACGATGGAGCTTCCTCAAGATCTTATCGTTGCGCCATCATTGGACCCGCGACAGATCGTGGTCGAGCTCACCACTATCTGCGCCACAAACATCTTCGGCCCGGAGTCTCCGCAGATCGTGACCCAGTTCGAAACGTCCATGACGGAACTCGCGCAGGTCGTCGGCAAGCCGGCCTCGGACATTGAAACGCTCATGGCGGACGCCTTCTTTAAGGCGATGGAGTTCGGCAGTCAGGTGGACCTCGATCATGCCTGTTTCGCAGTGGATGGGACGACCTCTCCCCTCACGATGCGGCATAGTTTTATCGGCCAGTGCATCCAGCGAGCCGAAACTAGTTTCGGCGTCGGATCGGGATTCGACGTCTAGCGGAAGCCTGGGCAGCAATCTCCCCCTCTCGTCAATTCGGTCAGCGCTGTGTTACGCTCAAGACGCCATGGGACAATTCAGACTTGTCTCGGAGTTTGAACCCCGAGGAGATCAACCACAGGCTATCGACAGCTTGGCGGACGGAATATCGGCGGGGGAGGTGCATCAAGTCCTCCTTGGCGTGACCGGCTCGGGCAAAACGTTTACCCTCGCAAACGTGATTGCGAAGGTCCAAAAGCCCACGCTGGTGGTGGTACATAACAAAACCCTGGCCGCTCAGCTGTACCACGAATTTCAAAGCTTCTTTCCGGATAACGCGGTCGAGTATTTTGTCAGCTATTACGATTACTACCAGCCGGAAGCCTACATTCCCTCCACGGACACTTACATTGCCAAGGATTCCTCCATTAACGACGCCATCGATCGGATGCGGCATTCGGCGACACGATCGCTGTTTGAGCGCGACGACATTATTATTGTCGCCTCGGTGTCATGCATTTACGGTCTGGGGTCGCCGGAGGTCTACCACGGCATGTTGCTGTATCTGGAGGAGGGCGTCGAAGTAAGACGGGAAGCGATTCTTCGAAAGCTTGTTGAGATTCAGTATGCACGCAACGACACCGATTTCCATCGCGGGACCTTTCGGGTACGCGGCGATGTCATCGAGATCTTTCCCGCTTCGGCGGAAGATCGAAGCGTGCGGATCGAGTTGTTCGGCGATGAGATCGAGGCCATTCACGAAATCGACCCCTTGACCGGCCGATCCCTGAGGCGTTTCTCCAAGCTGGCTGTATACCCCAATACGCATTACCTCATCGCTCCCGACCGGTTCGATCGGGCGTTGGGGGGGATCGAGGAAGAGCTGAACGAGCGGCTTGCGGCTTTCAAAGCGCGCGGGCAACTGCTCGAGGCGCAACGGCTCGAGCAGCGGACCCGCTTTGATCTCGAGATGATGCGAGCCATGGGGTACTGCCATGGCATCGAAAACTATTCGCGTCATCTGACGGGCCGGTCCGTCGGCGATCCCCCGCCGACGCTGCTTGATTATTGTCCGAAGAACTATCTGCTGATCGTGGACGAGTCGCACGCGACGATTCCACAAATTCACGGCATGTATGAGGGAGACCACTCGCGGAAAAAAAGTCTGGTGGACTATGGCTTCCGGTTGCCCTCGGCCTTCGATAATCGCCCGCTGAAGTTTCCGGAGTTCGAGCGTTGCGTCCGGCAGGTGATCTATGTCTCAGCGACGCCCGGCCCCTACGAGCTCGAGAAAACGGCCGGCCGTGTGGTGGAGCAGATCATCCGCCCGACCGGTCTGATGGATCCGGAGATTTCGGTCCGACCGGCCAAAGGCCAGGTGGACAATCTGTTGGCAGAAATCCGCAAACGCGCAGCAGCCGGGGAGCGGGTGCTGGTCACAACATTGACGAAGCGGATGGCGGAGGACCTCACGGAGTACTATCACGATCTCGGGGTGAAGGTGAGATATCTGCATTCCGATATCCAGACCCTGGAGCGGACAGAGATTATCCGTGATCTGCGGCTGGGCGTCTTCGATGTGTTGGTGGGGATCAATCTGCTGCGGGAAGGGCTCGATATCCCGGAGGTTTCCTTGGTGGCGATCCTGGACGCCGATAAGGAAGGCTATTTACGGTCCGAACGGTCTTTAATCCAAACCGCCGGGCGGGCGGCCCGAAATGTGTGTGGCGCCGTGTTGCTGTACGGCGATCAGGTGACCGAGTCGATGCGGCGCACGATCGACGTGACGACGCGACGTCGCACCGTGCAGGAAGCGTACAATCAAGAACACGGTATTACGCCCGAGACGATAAAAAAAGGCATTCCCCGGGCTCTCTATGAAGTTTCCGAAGCGGACTATGTGACCGTGCCGATTGCGGCCGAAGAGCGAGCGCTCTATGGCCCCGAGAAGCAGTTGAAGCCGCTGCTGCTGCGGCTCGAGTCCGATATGAAGCAGGCGGCAAAGGACTTGGACTTTGAACAGGCCGCGGCGCTGCGGGATCAGATCAAGGCCTTAAAGCAACAGGCGCTGGAGCTCGGCGTCAAGGACTAGGCGCGAGGTCTGACCCCGTCTTCGCTAGATCTGTTTATAAATGAACACGCCTAGAATAATGCCGATGAAGGTCATGAGATTCATCTTAAGCGTGAACCCGATCGTAAATGTCAGAAGCCGTAAGTCAACGGTAACGGGCGGATTTAGGCCAGGATGGATCGCCTGCACGAACACATTCTGAATGACGCCCCCGGGCGCGACCGCAAGCAAGATTTCCCCGAGTAGGCCGCCGAATAAACCTCCGAGTAAGACACAGGCGAGTAGGATCCACGGAGATTTACGCACGCTGCCATCTCATTGAGACTTGGCCGCCTGGTGCATAGCAAAAATTCGTCGCACTGTACTAAGGACCGTCAATGAAAGTCAAACCCTAAGTAGTTCATCCACCCCTTACCACCTCACGAAAGAGACAAAAATTCTCTCGTCAACAGCGGCTTGGCGGCTGCGGATTTGCTGTCGAGCGGCTTGACATTTCGCGGCTGATATCAGTAGACTAACCATTCGGTTTTCTACAGGTATTTCCACTAAATGCTAGAAGCCTATAGTAGCGTAAACAGGGGCGATTGTGCTGGGTCTTCTTTCTGAAAAACTTGAGGGTATTTTAAAACGCCTGCGTGGGCACGGAGTGCTTACGCAGGAGAATATTGGTGAAGCCCTCAAGGAAGTGCGCCTCGCACTCCTTGAAGCGGACGTCAATTTTAAAATCGTCAAGGACTTTGTCGAACGCGTCCGCCTCAAGGCGATCGGGCAGGAAGTCCTCCAAAGTCTTACACCGGGCCACCAGGTCATTAAAGTTGTTTGGGAAGAGCTCTCCGCGCTCATGGGGTCCCAGCAGGCCCCATTAAGTCTGTCCTCGATGCCGCCCACCGTCATTATGATGGTCGGACTCCAGGGGGTAGGGAAAACAACCAGTAGTGCGAAGCTGGCCCGCTACTTTAAGGCGAGCGGCAAGAGAGTCCTGCTGGTCGCGGCGGATCCACGGCGGCCTGCCGCGGCCGAGCAATTGGCGATTCTCGGAGCATCCCTGGATGTTGCCGTGCATCGGGCGGAGGCGGCAGACATGGACGCTGTCCGCATCTCACTGGATGGCGTGGAGCGGGCACGGGGACAGGGCTTTGATGTGGCCATCCTCGACACCGGCGGCCGGTTGCATATCGACGAAGAACTCATGGATGAATTGGCGGCGATTAAGAAGCAGACCACGCCGCACGAAGTCCTGCTGGTTGCGGATGCCATGATGGGCCAGGATGCCGTTGCCATGGCGGAGCGGTTCGATCGTCGTGTCGGGTTGACGGGCGTCGTCTTGACTAAAGTTGAAGGTGACGCGCGCGGTGGAGCGATTCTCTCGATCAAGGCGGTGACGGGCAAGCCCATCAAGTTTCTTGGCACCGGAGAAAAACTGGACGCCTTAGAGCCGTTTCACCCGGACCGCATGGCGTCCCGGATTCTCGGAATGGGTGATGTCCTCTCACTGATCGAAAAAGCCCAGGATGCGGTGGACCAAGGTCAAGCGGAGGCAATGGTCCGCAAGCTGCGCGCGGATACGTTGACGCTCGAGGACTTTCGGGAGCAGCTCAAGCAAGTCAACAAACTCGGTTCACTCGAGCAGATCCTGGACATGCTTCCCGGCGGGCAGCGTTTAAAAGATATGGCGGGCCAAGGGATTCCGGAAAAGGAAATGAAGCGGGTGGCCGCGATCATTGATTCGATGACGGTGCGGGAGCGTCGGGATCATACCCTGCTGAACGGGAACCGCAAGAAGCGAATTGCCAAAGGAAGCGGGACGACCGTTCAGGACGTCAACCGTCTTCTCAAGCAGTATCTCGAGGCCCGCAAGATGATGAAAGTGCTGTCCGGGCGCGCCGGCCGAAAATGGTCGGACAAGGCAAACCGGGCGTTCCCATAAATAGAGCGGAAGACAATCTTTTTAGAGAGGAGAAGTACACCCGTGGTGCGATTGAGATTGACACGAGCAGGCCGGCATAAACGGCCTTTCTACCGAATTGTGGCCGCGGATTCGAGGATGCCTCGAGACGGCCGGTACCTTGAGGTGCTGGGTACCTACGATCCCCTTAAGACGCCAGCCGCCGTGACGATGAAAGAGGACCGGGTGATGGCCTGGTTGAAACGGGGAGCGCAACCCTCGGTGACGGTTCATCACTTGCTGAACCGGGCGGGTGTCCTCAAACAAATGATAGAGACTCAAGCCAAGGCCTGAATATGGGAAATTCTGAAGGTCCGAAACAGGACGCGCGGATGGTAACGATCGGGAAAATCATCGGGACGCATGGCGTGGGCGGCGAGGTCAAAGTCACGTCCTACTCGGATGTCCCTGGCCGCTTTGAGGCATTGACTCAGGTGGAGGTCCAAAATTCCTTGGGGAGTCGGACCCTTGAGGTCTCAGGCTACCGACGGACCGCCCGAGGGTTTCTATTACGGTTTGAGTCAATCGCAACGCCGGAGGTGGCGCGGTCGCTCGTCGGCGGATTCTTGATGATCCCGGAGGAGCGTTTGGCGCCCCCGGCAGCGGATCGATATTATGAATACCAACTGCTCGGAATGAATGTTCGAGATGAGGACGGCGCGCACGTGGGGATTCTTAAAGAGATCCTCGCCACGACCGGCAATGCGGTCTTTGTCGTCGAGAATGGCCGGGGCGCAGAGCATCTGATCCCTGGAACAAAAGAGCTCGTACGCTCAGTGGACGTCGACGGGCAAATTATGGTGGTGCGGCGGGCGCCCGGCTTGCTGGATGAACACGATGCGCTGTGACGTTCTGACATTATTCCCCGAGATGGTGTCGCCGGTGCTTGACGCAAGCATCATGAAGCGAGGCCGGGCGAAGGGACTGATTGAGATCCGCGTCATCAATCTTCGGGACTACGCTGAGGGTCGGCACAAGGTGGCTGACGATTATCCTTATGGTGGCGGGGCCGGCATGTTACTCAAGCCCGAGCCTGTGTTCCGGGCGTTGGATGCGCTTCGGGCTGAGGACGAGATGCGGGTATTGCTCATGTCGCCCCAGGGAAAACCTTTCACTCAAGCAATGGCACACGAATTGGCCTATGAACACCGCCGGCTGGTCTTCATCTGCGGGCATTACGAAGGCATTGATGAGCGGGTTCGGCTTGGAATTGCTCCTGAAGAAATATCCATTGGGGATTTTGTGCTCACCGGGGGTGAACTTCCGGCACTTATGATTCTCGACGCGGCGGCGCGGTTGATACCGGGTGTGCTGGGGGACGCGCAGTCCGCCGTAGCCGATTCTTTCGTCGGGTCGCTTCTGGATCATCCGCATTACACCCGGCCGCCGGAGTTCCGCGGCCTGGAAGTGCCGGAGGTGCTCCTGTCAGGCGACCACCAGGCGATCGAGGGGTGGCGGCGGACTGAGGCATTGCGCAACACCCTGACAAAGCGTCCCGATTTGCTGGAACGCGCGGCTCTGACAGCTGAGGACCAGCGCATTTTGGACGGACTTTCGCGCCCGGGCGCGGTCTGACGGACCAGTGAAACGAAGAGAGGAGATGCAGTCATGAATCGGCTCGAGCGGCTCCAAGCCACATTGGTAAAGAAAAATGTTTCGCAATTCGAGATCGGAGACACGGTCCGCGTACACGTCAAGGTTTTGGAAGGCGAGAAAGAACGAATACAGATATTCGAAGGAACGGTCATTGCCAGAAAAGGCGGTCGCAACGCCGAGACCTTCACGGTGCGGAAGTCGTCGTTCGGCGTGTGGGTCGAACGGATTTTCCCAATTCACTCGCCGGTAGTCGATCGGATTGAGGTCGTGCGCCAGGGCCGCGTTCGTCGAGCCAAGCTGTATTATTTGCGCACGAAGAAGGGCAAAATGGCGCGGGTTGCAGAACGCGAATACCTCGCAGAGGGCAAGACCAAGCAGGAGTCCGCACCGGTGCCCGCGGCTGCGGCGGAAGTTCCGGCCGGCGCTTAGCCTACACGCTCGTGCCATTGACGGCCGACGAACTCTTCGAATGCGAAGCATGGGTTCGGGGATTCCGGCGCATAGCCGGCTTGGACGAAGTCGGATGCGGACCGCTGGCCGGACCGGTTGTCGCAGCGGCCGTCATCCTCCCCCGGCGCTGTCGTGCGCTTATCGGGCTTCGGGACTCGAAGCGACTGAACGAGCGACAACGGGAGGGGTTCTATGACCTGATCAGGGACGTGGCGTTCGGCTTTGGTGTGGGGATCGTAGACGCAAAGATCATTGATGCGGTCAATATCCGGCAAGCCGCCCGCCGGGCCATGCAACAAGCCCTGCTCCAACTTTCTCCCCCACCTGATTTTCTTCTCCTTGATGCGATCCGGCTCCCGGATGTCGACATCGAACAGCGGATGGTCATCAAAGGCGATGGGTTATGCATGTCTGTCGCCGCCGCCTCGGTCCTGGCGAAGGTGACGCGTGATCGCCTGATGGTCGAGGCCCATCGAAGATTTCCGGAATACGGGTTTCTGAGGCACAAGGGATATGGGACGGCGGAGCATCTGCGGTGTCTTAGACGTTATGGGCCGTGCAGCTTGCATCGCCGAAGTTTTATGCCGATTCGAAAGTTCCTGTCGCGATGAGCGCGAAGCTTCGCTGCGGGAGTGAAGGAGAGCGGGCGGCCGCGAAGTTTTTGGAACGCCGGGGTTACCGGATCCTTGCTTCCAATTATCGCACTCGACTGGGGGAAATCGATTTGATCGCGGAGGACCGGGGGACGCTGGTGTTTATTGAAGTCAAAGCCAGAACGAGTGATCGCTTCGGCGGGCCCGCTGAGGCCATCACATTGACCAAGCAGGCTCGTATCGCACGACTCGCGCAACAATTTTTGGCGGCGCGGCATTTGGGCGATCGCCCCTGTCGTTTTGACGCCGTCCTTATCTCCGGGAAGGATTCGAACGCGTGGCAGATTGAACTCGTGACTGGTGCCTTTGAGGTCGCGGCCCATCGCACTTCTCCATGATCGAGATCTATCATGTCTCGAAGAGCTTTCAAGGCCGGCCCGCTCTCCACGATGTGAATGTAAAGATCGAGAAAGGCGAATTTGTTTATCTGACCGGTCCGAGCGGGGCCGGCAAGACGACTCTTCTCCGGTTGATATTTCGGGCGGAAACGCCCGATGAAGGCCACATTTTGGTGAATAATAAGAACCTCAGCGAGCTGAAGGAGTCGGCGGTACCCTATCTACGCCGGTCGATGGGCATTATCTTTCAAGACTTTCGTCTGCTGCCGCGGAAGACCGTGTTCGAAAATGTTGCGATCACGCTGAAGGTGGTCGGCCTCTCGGAAGGCCTACTCAGAGGCAAGGTGTTTGAAGCCCTGCGGCTCGTTGGTTTGGATAAACTCCAAAAGGCGTTGCCGCCCACTCTCTCAGCGGGCGAGCAGCAAAGAGTGTGCCTGGCGCGCGCCATTGTGAACGATCCGCTTATTCTGTTAGCCGATGAGCCCACGAGCAATCTGGACGCCGTCCTGTCCACAGAAATCCTTGACTTGTTGAAGGCGGTCAATCTACGGGGGACGACCGTCGTCGTCGCTACGCATAATGCAAACTTGATGGCGCGCCAAAATCGGCGGATGATCATGTTGGAGCACGGCCGGGTCCTGGCGGGCAGCGCTGCGTAACCATGACCCGGGTCCGCTATCTTTTGAGCGAGGCGGTCGATAACATGATGACGAACCGCACGACGACGGTGACAGCGGTCGTCACCACCGCCTTTACGATGTTGGGCATGGGAGTCTTTCTCCTACTCTATCTCAACATTCAAGGCGTGCTCAGCTCTTTGCATGAAGAGATCAAAGTGATCGTGTATTTCCGGGATTCCGTCACCTCTCAGGCGATGACCGCGTTGCGCGCGAAGCTCAGCGACGATGCTGCCATTGCCGGCATAGAATTCGTGACGCGCGAGCAGGCCTTGGAGTCGTTCCGCAATCGCTTTCCGTCAGAGGAGCGATTGTTGAACGGACTAGGGGAGAATCCGTTTCCGGCGTCGCTGGTCCTGAAAATCGTGCCCCGCTTTCGAACATCGACAGCGGTCGCCGTCCTCGTGCAACGCTTGCAGGCGCTGCCTGAAGTGGAAGAGGTCCTCTACAATCGTGACCTGATTGAGAATCTGGCCGCGGGATTACGGTATCTGCGGCTCCTAGGGATTCTGGTCGGCGCCGTCCTGGCGGCATCGATGGTGACCATTCTGGCCAATACCATTCGCCTGACCCTCTATGCGCGGCGGGAAGACATTGAGATTTTGCGATTGATCGGAGCGACACCGGGATTTATCAAGACGCCCTTTCTTTTAGAGGGGGCCCTGTTGGGAGGGCTCGGCGCGGCCGGTTCCCTCCTGCTATTGCGGGCAGTATTTGGTTTTGCGGAGACGAAGATGGCGTTGCACGGCAGCTTCTGGGGGCTTGGCGCCGGGCTGTCGTTTCTGCCGGCCCAATTGATGGCCGCGATGGTGCTTCTGGGGACCATGCTCGGTTTCCTCGGAAGCGTTGTATCACTGGGGCATCTTCGGGATGTGCGGCGGTGATGTATCCGATCACGGGCGCGGTGTTGATCGCTCTTCTTTTGGCGCTGCCCATGCCCGTCCGCTCGGCCGACAGCCTTGCGGAGAAGATCAAGAAAGAGCAGCAGAGTCTCGAGAAGCTAAAAGGAGAGATTAAGGAAAATAAGCGGCGCTCCGGCGACGCGCAGCGCAAGGAAGCCTCCGTCCTGCAATCTATCGAAGATGTGGATCATCAGTTGAAGCGCCGTCGTGAGGCATTAGCCCATCTGACCGCAAAACTCAAGCAGAAGGATCATGACCTTGAAGCGACGAGCAGCGCCGTCCTCCGTGTGCGGAAGAGAATGGAAGAGCGCCAGGACTCAATCCGCAGCCGATTGCGGGTCATGTATAAGGAAGGACCAGCCGCGGACATGAGGTTGCTGCTGGCTTCGCACGATAGCCAGGATCTGCTGTCACGCTACGCCATGTTGCGCTGGATCTCTCGCCGGGAGTATCAGATGCTGGAAGGCTACCGCACTGATCTCACTCAGCTCGAATCGACGAATGCCAGACTGCGACAAGTGCGGGCTGAGCTGGTATCCTACCAGGAGGAGACGGCCGAGAAACTGGCTCAGGTTCGGGAGGAGCGCGCCAAGAAGGATGCGATCCTGGCCCGGGTGCGCAGCGAAAAAGTGCTCTATGAAACGGTAGCCGGCGAGCTCGAGAAGTCAGCGCACCGGCTCGAAGGCTTGCTGAGAGAATTCGAGTCAAAGCGCAAAGCGGCGGCCGCCTTCCGTCCCGAGAGTGGGGGCGAAGGCCTAGGCAAACTGAAAGGGCGGCTGGGGTGGCCCACCGAAGGCGAAGTCATGACGCTGTTCGGCCGGCAAAAGCATCCGAAGTTCGAAACGTATGTGCAGCGCAAAGGCATCGAGATTCGAGCCGCGCAGGGCAGTCTCATCCGTTCGGTGTTCGAAGGGGTGGTCGCCTTTGCGGATTGGATGCGGGGCTATGGGCTCTTGGTGATCGTCGATCATGGCGAGGGTTATTTCACGCTGTACGCGCACGCGTCCAAGCTGCTGGTGGGAGTAGGAGACACGGTGCGTGGCAATCAGCCCATCGGTGAGATCGGCGATACGGGCCTCACCGGCCAGAGCACCCTCTATTTTGAGTTGCGGCAAGGAGGGGAAGCCCTCGATCCGCTGCCGTGGTTAACAAGACGGCGGTAAGGAAAAGGAGTACGTGATGGAAGGCAAGGCAAGTAGGATAAAAATGGGCCTGACCATCGTCTTCGTGGTCACGCTCGTGACAGGGGTCATCATCGGTAAAGGATGGGACCGGGCCGTGATGGCCACGGAAACCTATGAAGAGCTCAAGACCTTCACCGAGGTGCTGGCACACATCCAAAAGCACTATGTCGAAGAGGTCAAGACCAAGGATCTCGTCTATGGCGCCATCCGCGGCATGCTGGCCACACTTGATCCCCACTCTGCGTTCATGCAGCCCGATGTGTATAAAGAGGTTCAGGTCGAGACCAAGGGGGAATTCGGAGGTGTCGGGATTCAAATCGGCATGAAAGAGAATCGTTTGACGGTGATCGCGCCGATCGATGGCACGCCGGCGGAGCGAGCAGGAGTCAAGCCATCCGATGTCATTATGAAGGTGAATAACGAAACCACGAAGGACATGACCCTCATGGACGCGGTGCAGAAGATGCGGGGGCCTAAGGGCACCAAAGTGACTCTCACGATCCACCGTGAGGGAGTCGCCGAACCGCTGGTCTTTGTTCTGACTCGTGAGATCATCAAAATCGAGAGCGTGAAGTCGAGAATGCTTGAAAGCAATATCGGCTATGTCCGGTTGACCCAGTTCCAGGACCAGACCGCCAGGGACATGGTCGGTGCGCTTAAGAAGTTACATGACCAGAAGATGCAGTCGCTCATCTTAGATCTTCGTAACAACCCGGGGGGCCTGCTCACGGCCGCGATCGACGTCTCCGAGCAATTTGTCGGCTTAAACCGGCTCATCGTGTACATCAAGACCCGGGATGGACGAAAGGACGAGTACCCATCCCACATCAAAGACCAGCCGGAAGACTATCCCATGATTATTCTGGTTAATGAAGGGAGCGCGAGCGCCTCCGAGATTGTGGCAGGGGCCTTACAAGACTGGGGACGCGCGGTGGTTGTGGGCGTACAGACTTTCGGGAAGGGTTCTGTGCAGACCATCTTGCCGCTCGGCGATGGTTCAGGTCTGCGCCTTACCACCGCGAAGTACTATACCCCGAAGGGTCGGAGCATCCATGGTATCGGGATCTCCCCGGACATCGTCGTCAAGGGAAAGCCGACCACGGCCACGCCGATACGGGAACGGGATCTCGATAAGTCTCTGCGCGACCCGAACAAAGAAGAGCCCGCGGTTGTGCCCACCCCTCTGCCGGAGCCGCCGGTGATCAAGCCGGAGTCTAAAGACGGCAAAAAAGACAAGGACGCCAAGAGCAAAGACGGTAAGGACGGGAAAGAAGGGGAGGAGGACGACCCTCAATTGCAGAAAGCGACCGATTTGTTGAAATCATGGATGATTTTCAAGGAGTTACGGCCGAACCAGCGCGACGTCCACGCAGAAAAAACCATGTAAAAATTTTTCTACAGGGCTTGATTCTGCCGGAACCGGCCTTACTTCTTAGGATGACCTTTATACGGAGGAACGGGGGTTCTCCGAGCCTGGGTCAATACCAATACCTACAATCAAGTCACAAGGAGGGTAGAGCAGATGGCAGTGCAAACAGCCGAGAAGAAAGCAGCAGCAACCATAGGGTTTAAGCCTCTCAAAGATCGTTGCTTCGTCAGCTATACCGAGGAGTTAGAGCGGACAGCAGGGGGGATTTATATCCCCGATGCGGCTAAGGAAAAGCCTCAGCGTGGGAAAATCGAGGGATGCGGCGCTGAAGTGAAATCCGTGAAGGTCGGCGACATCATCCTCTTCGATAAATACTCCGGCAGCAAGATTAATGTCGAGGGCACCGATTATCTGATCATCAAAGAAGAAGATATTCTAGGCATCTTCGACAAATAGCATCGCCGCAACAAGCTCAGGCAGACAGCCAAAAAGTGTATTTTTACAGTTGAATTTAAAGGAGGACTGAAATGGCCGCAAAGCAGATTGTATACAGTGAACACGCCAGGGCGTCTATATTACGGGGCGTTAATCAACTCGCGGATGCCGTCAAGGCGACGCTGGGTCCCAAAGGGCGAAATGCCATCCTCGATAAGAAATTCGGCGCTCCGCTGATCACCAAGGACGGCGTGACGGTTGCCAAGGAAATTGAGCTCAAAGATCCCTATGAGAACATGGGCGCGCAACTCGTACGAGAAGTAGCCTCGAAGACCAGCGACGTGGCAGGGGACGGAACGACCACCGCCACCGTGCTGGCGCAGGCGATCTACCGGGAAGGCGTCAAGAATATTACGGCCGGTGCGAATCCTATGGACATCAAGCGGGGGATCGACAAGGCCGTGGAAGCCGTCGTCGAAGAGCTGAAGAAGCTGAGCAAGCCCTGCAAGGCGAAAAAGGAGATTTCGCAGATCGGCACCATCTCAGCCAATAATGATTCCACCATCGGCGATCTCATTGCCGAAGCGATGGAGAAGGTTGGCAAGGATGGAGTCATCACCGTTGAAGAAGCGAAATCCATGTCGACCTCTCTTGACGTCGTTGAGGGCATGCAGTTCGACCGGGGGTACATTTCACCGTACTTCATCACGGACGCCGAGCGGATGGAAGTTTCTCTGGAAGACGCGTTTCTGCTTATTCATGAGAAAAAGATCAGCAGCATGAAGGACCTTCTTCCGCTGCTCGAGCAGGTGGCCAAGATGGGCAAGCCCTTGGTCATCGTGGCAGAGGACGTCGAGGGCGAGGCCCTGGCGACTTTGGTCGTCAACAAACTTCGCGGGATTCTGAACGTGGCGGCAGTCAAGGCACCAGGCTTCGGCGACCGTCGCAAGGCGATGCTCGAGGACATTGCCGCACTCACCGGCGGTCAGGTCATCTCAGAAGACTTGGGTCTTAAGCTTGAGAATGTCAAGTTAACGGACCTGGGCCGTGCCAAACGAGTCACAATTGATAAGGACAACACCACGATCGTCGAAGGCCATGGCGATGAGAAGAAGATCCAGGCCCGCGTGAAGCAATTGAAGGCCCAAATTGATGAGACCACCTCCGATTATGATCGCGAGAAGCTTCAGGAGCGGCTGGCGAAAATCGTCGGCGGAGTGGCAGTGATCAACGTGGGGGCCTCGACGGAGACCGAGATGAAGGAAAAGAAGGCGCGGGTGGAAGACGCCCTGCATGCCACCAAGGCGGCCGTAGAGGAAGGGATCGTGCCCGGAGGCGGCGTCGCGCTGCTCCGCTGTGTGTCGGCCCTGGACAAGATTACAAATCTTCCCCATGACCAGCAGGTCGGCGTGAATCTCGTGAAGAGGGCGCTCGAAGAGCCGATCCGTCAGATCGCCCAGAACGCGGGCTTGGAAGGCTCAGTGGTCGTGGAACGGGTGAAGAAAGAGGCTGCGAACTCCGGATTCGACGCCGCCTCCGAGAAATACGTAGACATGATCGAGGCGGGAATCATTGATCCGACCAAAGTCACACGCTATGCGTTGCAGAACGCGGCCAGCGTGGCCAGCCTCATGCTGACGACTGAAGTCATGGTCAGCGAGATCCCGGATGACAAGAAAGCGCAAGGGATGCCGGGCGGCCACTCGCACGGCGGCGGTGGCGGCGGTATGGGCGACATGTACTAAAAGCCCGCCACGAGGCAGGAACGAAAAAGGCCCTCGAGGAGCTTTCCTCGAGGGCCTTTCTTTTGACTCTGTGAGCAAGACTACATATTCAAGACCATGCAGGTGGTGGTCTTCACCACACCATCCACCGACCGGATCTTCGACAACAATAGATCACTCAGCGCCTCAAGGGACTCCGCTTCCACGTGCACAAGAATGTCATAAGTGCCGCTGAGCATATAGCAGGCCTTGGCGCCGGCCATCCTTTGGATGGTTTTGTACGCGCTTTTAGTGTGGTCACCGGTCACTTCGATGAGGATAAAGGCTACCACGGGCATAGACGTTTCTTCCTGCTCAAAACCGGATGTCGTATCCATTGACCCGTTCAGCGAATTTTTGAGCGCTCCTCAACACTGTGGCGGGATCACTGGCCCGCCAACCTCGGGAAGCGCCCGGTACCACAAGAGCACGCCTTTAGAGAAGGGTTAACAGAGACGCTTGCTTCCAGTCAAGCTTCAAGCCGAGCCCGCAGCCGCGAGATCTCTTCTAGAATCTCGTCATCGGCCGCGGTGACATCAGGGAGAGTTCTCAGGAACCTGGAACGCACGAGCGCTTCCAGGTCATCCAGCGTGCGAATCTGAAGCCGGTCGTGCAAATAACGCAGGATTGATGTTGAGAAACCGGGCAGCGATGCCCAGCCGGCGATGGCGGCAGGCAGGAGATCCTCGCCCTCGGTTCCCGTGTTCATGCTGCCGCGCTCGCAATAAGCTTCAATCCGCTTGGCGAGGTCAGGGCCGATTCCTTTAATCCGACGCAGCTCCCCTCTGCGGGCTACGGCGGCGGCATCCTCAGGCAGGCTCGAAATGGCGTCCGCCGCTCGCCTGTAGGCCCGGACTCGAAAAGGATTGGCCTCCTTTCGATCCAGTTCAGCCGCCAGCCGGCGCAGTTCCCAGGCGATCGCGTGATTGCGTGACTCGGCCATGGCGTATTATAGGCATCACAACGAGCCGCGCCAAGAGCGTCACGAAGCGCGGTGATGGGCCGTGGCATTGACAGGGTTTCGCAGCCGTATGATAAGATGCCGAGAAGCATGCGAATTGTGCTGAACGGGGAGTCACGGGATGTGCCGGAAGCCTGCTCGATCGCTTCTCTTTTATCGGACCTCAAGATCCGAAGTAATCAGGTGGCGGTCGAAGTGAACCTCACGATCGTGGATCGGCGCGCTTTTGAAGGGACTGCCCTGCGCGACGGGGATCGAGTCGAGGTGATCGGGTTTATTGGCGGCGGCGGGGGGACAAGGAGTCTGTCCGGGGCACCCGTTGCTCTTCGTTGCAAGGGGTCGATGACTCCCAGGGCGGCGGGCGGAGGCAAGGAGATCGCATGAAGGATGACGTGCTGACCATCGCCGGCGTTGAAATCGGATCCCGTCTATGGGTTGGCACGGGTAAATACAAGGATTTCATCGAAACGCAAAAAGCGATCGAGGCCTCGGGAGCGGATATGGTGACGGTCGCCGTGCGGCGAGTAAACATTACCGATCGAGCATCCGAGAATTTATTGGATTATCTCAGTCCCAAAAAATACAAAATCCTGCCGAACACGGCCGGTTGCTATACCGTCGAAGATGCGCTTCGATATGCCCGGCTGGCGCGCGCGGCCGGCATCTCCGATATGGTGAAACTGGAAGTCATCGGGGATGAGAAGACGTTATTTCCGGACACGGCGGGCTTGCTCGAAGCGGCCAAAATTTTAGTGAAGGAAGGATTCATCGTCTTGCCCTATACCAATGATGATCCGATTGTGGCGAAGCGCCTGGTAGATCTTGGTTGTCCTGCCGTGATGCCTCTGGCGGCGCCTATTGGTTCGGGTCTGGGGATTCGCAATCCGTACAACCTGAAGATTTTAATGGAAGCCGTCAAGGTCCCGGTCATCGTTGACGCGGGTGTCGGGACGGCCTCGGATGCCGCATTGGCCATGGAGTACGGCGCCGATGCGGTGTTGATGAATACTGCGATTGCGGGCGCGAAGGAGCCGATCGTCATGGCGGAAGCCATGAAGTATGCCGTGTGGGCAGGACGCCTGGCGTTTAAAGCCGGCCGCATCCCGAGGAAGCTGTACGCGACCGCGAGCAGTCCCATCGAGGGAATGTTGTAGGTACTCTTGATCCTCCGCTGACCTCCGTTATGGGGCACAGGGTTGATTTTTCGTTCTATTTAATTACCGATCGGCACCAGGTTCAGGGGCGATCCCTCCTTGATGTTTGCCGCGTGGCCCTTGGAGCAGGGGTGCGCGCCATCCAGCTTCGTGAAAAAGATCTCCCGACACGGCCATTACTGTCGCTCGCTCGCGACTTGTTGCAGCTGGCCACGGCGCAGGGGGCGAGACTCGCCATTAACGACCGGATCGACCTGGCAATGACGGTCGGGAGCGGCGCGGTGCATCTGCCCGCGCACGGGATTGCGCCGTTGGTTGCGCGCCGCCTGATGGGCCAGAGCGCCATCATAGGGATTTCGGCGCATTCAGCCGAGGAAGCGCTCCGCGCCGAATCGGCCGGGGCGGACTTTGTGGTACTCGGTCCAATCTTCGAAACGCCATCGAAACGCGCGTTCGGTCCGCCGATCGGTCTGCCGGAGTTCGAGCGAGCGCGACGACACTGCCGGCTTCCTCTGTTCGGCATCGGCGGGATCACGCCGGCGCGCGTACGCGATGTGCGGCATGCGGGCGCACATGGCGTCGCGGTTGTAGGGAGTGTGATGGCTGCGAGTGACGTGGAGCGCGCCTGCAAAGAGTTTTTGACTGAACTTGAGAAGTGGCCACCTACGGAAGTGGCTGGAGGGGCTGTTGACCCTCAAGGAACGCGATGCTAGAATCTAAATAGTGTTGAGGCGTTTTTGCACCGAGTAAGGCGTCATCGATGAAGAAGGCTCCCGGGCGATTGAGTTCGATTCGGAATACCGTGAAGAAGTTAACCGAGCGCCTGTCCGATGAGCACTCTGAGGAGGGCGGCATGCACGATGAGCAGCGCGACAAAGAGAAACTCCTGGTTCAGATCCGTTCTCTCGAAGAAGAGGTGCGCCGGCTGAGCCAGACGCGAGCGCAGCTTGAGCAGGTGCACAAACAGAATGATCGACTGACCGAGGCGCTTCAGGAAGCAAAGTCTCGGATCGAGGCCATGCGGATGGAAGTGGAAAAACTTACCGCTCCGCCGGCCTCCTATGGGATCTACTCGGGCGCGAATGACGATGAAACGGTGAACGTCTATGTCACCGGTCGCAAGCTGAAGGTCAACCTACACCCATCCATTCGCGTTAAAGATCTCCGCAAGGGCCAGGAAGTCATCCTCAACGAAGCCTTGAATGTGATTGAATGCCGAGGGTTTGATGTGCAGGGCGAAGTCGTCCGCGTGAAGGACAATCTCGATGGAAAACGAGCTATCGTGACGCTGCGGACTGATGAGGAGCGGGTTGCAGAGTTCGCCGAACCGCTGCTGGTACAGCGACTGAGCGTCGGCGATCACCTCTTGTACGACGCGCGCTCGGGCTACTTGCTCGAAAAGCTCCCGAAGTCCGAAGTCGAGGAATTGGTGCTAGAGGAGGTGCCGGACATCAAGTATACGGACATCGGCGGACTCCACGACCAGATCGAGCAGATCCAGGATGCCGTGGAGTTGCCGGTTCTGCATCCCGAGCTTTTCAAGGAACACAAGTTGCGGGCTCCTAAGGGGGTGCTTCTGTACGGTCCTCCAGGTTGTGGCAAGACCCTGATCGCCAAGGCGGTCGCCAATTCGATCGCGCACAAACTCGGGCATCTGACGTCGAAAGAAGTCCGCAGTTTCTTCCTGCATGTGAAGGGACCGGAACTTCTCAACAAATACGTCGGGGAATCAGAGCGCCAGATTCGCGAAGTCTTTAAGAAGGCCAAGGAGAAAGCGGACGACGGCTTCCCGGTCATTGTCTTTTTTGACGAGATGGACGCGCTTTTTCGCACGCGTGGCAGCGGCATTTCCTCAGATGTGGAGTCCACCATCGTGCCCCAATTTTTGTCCGAGATCGACGGCGTGGAGCGGTTGCGAAACGTCATTGTCATCGGCGCCAGTAATCGGCAGGATCTCATCGATCCGGCCGTGCTCCGTCCCGGCCGGTTGGACGTGAAGATAAAAATCGACCGCCCGGACAAAGCGGCGGCGAAGGATATCTTTTCGAAATACCTGACCGCCGATCTTCCTTGGCATGCTCAGGAACTCACACAGGATGGGGAGGATGCGACACGAGCCGTGGAGCGTCTGATCACGCAAACAGTCGAATCGATGTACGCCTTGAGCGAAGAGAACCAGTATCTGGAGGTCACGTACGGCAACGGCGACAAGGAGACGTTTTACCTCAAGGACTTCGCCAGCGGGGCCTTGATCGAAGGGATCGTGTCGCGTGCCAAGAAATACGCCATTAAACGCCTGTTGGCCAAGGGAGAACGGGGCATCAAGGCCGAGGACCTTCTGAAGGCCGTACGGGACGAGTTCAAGGAACATGAAGACCTGCCGAACACGACCAATCCAGACGATTGGGCGAAGATCGCCGGGAAGAAAGCCGATAGGATCGTCCATGTCCGTACCATTACGGCTGGCTCCAACGAGTCCCGTCGGATTGAGACCGTCACCACCGGCCATTATCTCTGATTTGTATTCACCTGAGACGGCAGCATGATGATCAAGCGAGTCCTGGGGACGGAGACTGAGTTCGGCATCGCCACCCGCGATACGGACGCCGCCGACCCCGTTTCAAATTCCCTGTTTCTAATCAATCATTACCCGCATTTTCCGTCCCCGAAAATTCTGTGGGACTACGAGAATGAGAACCCACTGCTTGATATTCGGGGCTTCGAAGTCGAGGGCGAGAGAGAGCGACCCGGTCCGGACTACAACCGGTTGCTGAACAAAGTTCTCGCAAACGGCGGTCGGCTCTATGTCGACGGCGCACATCCCGAATACTCCAGCCCGGAATGCGTGACCGCCAGGGAAGTCGTGGCCTACGAAAAGGCGGGGGAGCGGATCGTCGCCGCGGCGCTTCGCGGTGTTGAACAGGTGCGTGGACCAGGAAAGTTCCTCGTCTATAAGAACAACACGGACGGAAAAGGCAATAGCTATGGCTATCACGAGAATTATCTTGTGAGCCGGACAGTAGCCTTCGAACGATTCGTGCGCGCCTTGCTTCCGTTTCTTGTCACCCGCCAGATCTACGCAGGGGCCGGCAAGATTGGGGCCGAGAATCAAACCGCGCCGTGTCAGTATCAGATATCCCAGCGAGCCGATTTCTTTGAATCGCTCGTAGATCTCAACACCATGGTCAAACGCCCCATCGTCAATACCCGGGATGAACCGCATGCCGATCCGGCCAAGTATCGTCGTCTGCATGTCATCGCCGGGGATGTGAATATGGCGGAATGTTCGACCTATCTGAAGGTCGGAACGATGGCGATTCTTCTCGACATGGTCGAAGCCGATTGGCCCCTTCCGCCGATCGACGTCGAAGATCCCGTCCAGGCGATTAAGCAGGTCTCCAGGGATCTCGCGGTTAAGGCGGACCTTCGCCTCAGCGGCGGGAAGCCCATGACTGCTATCGCCATTCAGCGTGCCTATTTGAAGGCCGCGCAGGATTTCTATGCCAGCCATGAGCTCACTGTCCCGGTCAAGGAGGTCATGGTGCGCTGGGAAGAGACGCTTGATAAGCTTGAGCACGATCCTCGTGATCTGGTGCGCGAACTGGACTGGACGGCCAAGCGGTCTCTCATCGAAGCCTACATCGAGCGGAAGGGGTGTGGCTGGGATGACCCTCGTGCGGCGATGATGGACCTTCAGTATCACGATGTGCGGCCGGAGAAAGGGCTGTATTTCACGCTCGAGCGAGGGCATCACATCGAACGGATTGTGTCGGATGCCGAGGTGCTCCGTGCGGAGAGCCATGCGCCAACCGAAACCCGCGCCTATTTTCGGGCGGGCTGTGTGAAGAAGTGGCCGCAGGAAGTCTATGCCGCAAGTTGGACATCGGTGCTGTTCGATATCGGCAATGCCGCCATCAAGAAAGTCCCGCTCATGGAACCCACGCGCGGGACCGAATCGCTCACCAAAGGCTTACTGGACGAATCCGATACGGTCGATTCTCTCTTGACCAAGTTGAAGGCCTGACCGCCCCGTGCCGCTGCACAGGGACGATAATCCAGGGTCAAGCTTCTACGATTTTCTCGTAAACAGCCGCCCCGGTTCTTTGGGCTCCCCCTTGGCCGAGCCCGGATCCCGTTCGGCGCCCGGCACCCCCTTTTCGACGTCAACCGGCATGCCGCCAGTCCCGCATGGCACGACGATCCTTGCGATCCGATTCCGGGGCGGAGTCCTGATCGCCGGCGATCGGCAGGCGACCGAGGGCTTTCAGGTGGCCTCTCGCCGAATTGACAAGGTGTTCAGGACCGATCAGCATTCAGCTGTTGCCATCGCTGGAGCGGCGGGACCGGCCCTCGAACTTGCCCGCCTGTTTCAGATTGAGCTGGAGCATTACGAGAAACTGGAAGGCGATATTCTCTCCTGCGAGGGAAAGGCAAATAAGCTGGCGCAGATGGTTCGGGGCAATCTGCCCATGGCCTTTCAGGGCTTGGTGGTAGTGCCGATTTTCGCAGGGTACGATCTGAAGCGCCGAGAGGGCCGGATCTTCAAATACGATGTGACGGGCGGACGCTACGAGGAAATCGAGTATTACGCCGTCGGCTCCGGTGGCAAGGACGCTCGGGATACGATGAAGCTGCTCTACCGGCGGGATCTCCCCGAATCCGACGCGCTGAAGGTAGCCGTGGAGGCGCTCTACAATGCGGCGGAAGAAGATGTGGGAACGGGTGGGCCGGATTTAATCCGTGGAATCTATCCGACCATCAAAATGATCACCGAAGAAGGGGTCCGCGATCTTCAGGAAGCGCAGATCGCCGACGCCTGTCGGGCACTGATTGCAAGCCGCCGGGAGAAGGGGTAGCCGTGGCATTACCATACTACGTCTCTCCTGAGCAGATGATGGCCGATAAGGCCGAGTATGCCAAGAAGGGTATTGCCAAGGGCCGGTCCATCATCGCCATGGAAAATGCCGATGGCATTCTCCTGGTTGCGGACAATCCCAGCGCGTCCCTTCATAAGATCTCCGAGATGTACGACCGCATCGCTTTTTCAGGGGCCGGCAAGTACAATGAGTATGAAATTCTCCGGAAAGCCGGGATTCGGCACGCGGACCTGAAGGGCTATATGTACAGTCGCGAGGACGTGACCGCCAAGTCTCTCGCGAATGCCTACTCGCAGACCATCGGATCGATTTTCAGTACCGACCCCAAGCCGTTGGAGGTCGAAATTCTGGTGGTCGAGGTCGGGGAAGGCGAAAAGAGCAACGAGATGTACCGAATCTCTTTTGACGGCAGCATCATTGACGAGCGAGGGATCGCGGTGATCGGGGGCAAGTTCGAAAATCTCTTGGCCTTTCTCAAGGGACGCTCAGCAGCAGGTACCATTTCTTTACGGGACGCTCTAAAGCTGAGCGTCGAAGCCTTGGACAGCGTGACAAATCAAAAATTAGGACCTGATGGGTTGGAAGTTGCCGTGCTGGATCGCAACCGACAGGGCCGGACCTTCCGGCGGCTTGCTCCCTCGGAGCTGCGAACGCTCTTGGCGTCTTCATGAAGCCGCGCATCTTCGGTCTTGAGAACGAATACGGCCTGATTTTCTCGCCGAACGGCCGGATCTACCTGCCGATCGAAAAAGTCCTCGGTTATATCTTCGAAGGCTTGATTCCAAATAGCTGGCCCTCAAATGCGTTCTTGGTCAACGGGGCCCGATTTTATCAGGACACCGGGTGCCATCCCGAATATTCGACCCCTGAGTGTGACAACGTCATGGATCTGGTGATCCACGACAAAGCGGGTGAGCGGCTGCTGGAAGCCTGCCTGCCCGCGGCTGAAGAACGCTTGCGCGAGGAAGGCCTCTCCGGTGAAATTTATATCTTCAAAAACAACACCGATTCGTTGGGTAATACCTACGGCTGTCATGAAAACTTTTTGATGCGACGGGACGTGGACTTTTGGAAGGTCACGGAGCAGTTGATCCCGTTCTTTGTGACCCGGCAGGTCTTCGCGGGCGCGGGCAAGGTGTTAAAGCTCTCCGGCAAGACCCAGCTCTGCCTGTCTCAACGCGCACAGCACATTCACGAGAAGACGTCCTCCTCCACGACCTCGTCCCGGAGCATTATCAATACCCGTGATGAGCCGCATGCCGACGCCGAGAAGTACCGGCGGCTACATATTATTGTCGGCGATTCGAACATGTCCGAGCACGCCACATATCTAAAGGTGGGGACCGCGGCGCTCGTGTTGTCGATGATCGAGGACGGATTTACGGTCAATGGTATCGAACTCGACGATCCGGTGAAGGCGATCCGGGAGATTGCGCGCGATACCACTCTGAAGAAAAAAATCAAGTTGGAAGATGGGCGTGAGCTGACCGCGATCGAGATTCAGCGGATCTATCTTGAGCGGGCGATGGAATATCTCTGGTCCACTGAGGAGGACGCGGTAGAGGCCGACGTTGTGCGCCGGTGGGCGGGGGTGCTCGACCGGTTGGAAGAGGACCCCATGCAGCTTTGCCACGAGGTGGATTGGGTGGTGAAGAAGCAGTTAATGCAGCAGTACATGGAGCGAAAAGGGTGCGGCTGGGACGACCCGCGCATTATGCTGATGGACCTGCAGTACCACGACGTCAAACGGTCGCGCGGCTTATATTACCTCCTTGAAAAACGCGAGCTGGTGGAGAAGCTCGTGCCGGAAGAGGACGTCCAGCGCGCGATGACGACCCCGCCCCAAAGCACGCGGGCGAAGGTCCGCGGCGATTTTATACGCTTTGCCCGGGCGAAGAATCGATCGTACACGGTGGATTGGACCTATCTCAAACTGAACGGCTATTGGGAAGAGACGATTCTCTGTATGGACCCCTTCAGTGCCACGAACCGACGGGTGGAGGAGCTGCTCTCACAAGTCGGAGGCCAGCGCGCCTTCCGCTGACGTGGTCCTCCCTGCTCTTATTGCCTGGGTGCTATCGCTCGCTGCTCTCGCAACCGCGTCTGTCGACATTCCCCCGATTGGCGGTCCGGCTGCTCCAGAGAGTGGCCCTTCCCCAGTTGTCGGTCACTCACTCTCCTTGTCCGGGAAACAAGGGGGAATTCTTTACCTGCGCATCAAGGTCGACGATCACCCGATATCGGCTCTCGGGACGCTACTCGGTCGCCGCATCCCGTTTTTCAAAATTTCGGAAGATGAATTTGCCGCCCTTGTGGGCATCGACATGGCTGATCCCCCGGGGACTGCGGATCTTCTGGTTGAGTTCACCTCGTCTGAGGGCGGCCGGCAGCAGGTGTTTCCGATTGCCGTGGCTGCAGAGGATTTCCGGGAGCAACGTCTGACGTTGCCGAAAGGTCAGGTTGATCCGGACGCCGCCGCGTTGAAGCGAATCGCCAGGGAGCGCGAGGAAATCCGGCTGGTCTTCGGAAGCTCCGAACCGGAGCGCCTCTGGGTGAAGCCGTTCGTGGTGCCGGTAGATGGCGTGATGACGGGGGCTTTTGGGGGCCGGCGCATTTTAAATGGCCAGCCGCGCAATCAGCATACCGGTGAGGATATTGCCGCGCCTCTTGGCACACCGCTCAGAGCCACGAACGATGGGATTGTCCGCATGGTCGATGACCATTTCTTTAGCGGCAGGAGCGTGATCCTGGACCACGGTTTGGGCCTCTACACTATGTATTCGCATTTGCAAACGGCGAAAGTAAAGCAAGGCGATCGGGTGGAGCGTGGCCAGATTATTGGAACTGTCGGCAAGAGCGGCCGCGCAACCGGCCCGCATCTGCATTGGGGAGCTTGGCTGAATGGCTCCCGTGTCAATCCCTTCTCGCTGACGAGACTGCCGATCGAGAGCACGCCCTAAAGCTTTGCAGATTCGCCTCTACCCGGCTTGCCCGAAGACCGCCTTCACCGGTTCACGTCTGGTTTAACCTATTTGCGGCTCCCGTGTCTCATTGACAAGAATAATGCCGGAGTCTAGTCTTTATTCACGGCGGAGCGGCGGTAATGGATCAGGAACTGGTTCAATATTTAGATGAGCGATTTGCGAGAATTGACCGGCGCTTTACGGGAATTGACCAGCGCTTCGAAGAGTTGCGGGAGGAATTCGAAGGGAAGTTCGAAGGGATGCGCGGCGAGATGCATGTGGGGTTTGACGAGGTCAAGCGTCATAATGGCATCCTGATCGAAGACCTTCGCCATCAAGTCAAGCTTGTGGCCGAAGGGTTTGCCACCTTTGTCGAAGGGCGCTATGCTCAGGACCAGGTCCGGATCGACGAACGCTTTCGCGAAACGCATGCCTTGATCCGCAGCTCCTATCACCACCTCAACGAGCGCGTGGAGAACCTCGAACGGAAGAGCCAGAGCTAGGCTCATCGATGAGCTCAATCAATCCGGAAGTCAGCAAATGGTGGCCTTGTCCTACCTTGAAGTGAAAGGGGACGGGCGACTTTCTCTTTGTTAATTAGGGTTACTCACCATTCAGCGGAAAGTTCAGTTCACCGCAGACCCTTCAACAAGATCAGGGTGACTGAAGATAATTAGACGTTGGTGGAGATGCTGCCGGAAGGAGCCTTGTTGAGCACGGCGCAGGCTGCATGCGCCAACTCTCTATCAGTATCATGATTCTGTGCAAAGACGCGGAACTGAATCAATCTGGTGGGAAGAAGATCAAGAAATTCCGCGAGCGGCTCGGTTGAAATCTCTTGCGTGGCCGGGTCAAAGACATATAGCGGCGACCCCCGCATGTCTTTCGGGTCAGGGCGCGGATCTTGAGGGGCCATGTCGACCTTGAAGGGCAACTGCGCAAGGGACGCGGGCAGTTCCCTTTGAATCTGTTTTTCAAAATACTCCGGGCTTGGAAAGTCCATCCCGCGCGGCCGTTCTTTATCGCTGAGGACTGTGTTGTAGGCCATCTTCCACTTCACATTGCGGTTGAGAATATGGGCCCACTCCTGGCCGAGCCTTCGGCGGTTGGCTTGCTGAGCCTTGCCCCAACTTCTGACCTCTTCGAGAAGAGACCAATCCGTGAGCATCAGATATCCGTCCATCTTTTTACTCGGGTCTTCGGGAAACACCAGCTTCATGGTTTCACCGAAGATTTCACGCAGGTGGATATCGATGGCCCGCGTGGTGCGGTGGTAGTAGACATTGGAATAGAGGTACATACGGGTGTTGAGGAACATCTGGAGCGCGGGCAGGCCGGTCTTATGGATGGTGAACCCCTGTTCAGTGATCAAGGTGTAATGGATCAGGCGCGTAAGATCAACGGGCCCCACCGCGACCCCGCACATATAAGAATCCCGCAAGACATAGTCGAGATTGTCGCCCGTATAACTTCCTGAGATCACCGGCTGGAGAAAGGTCAGCCACCGCGGCATGCCGGAGCTATCCTTGCCTTTATCCTTGAGGATCAGATGGGCGACTTGATCCGGATCCAGTTCTTCCCCGGTCTCAAACGGTCCCGTCGGACTTCGGCGGATGCCGCGAATAATCTTGGCGAGATATTCCCGGATGATGATCTGCCCGAGCTTTTCGTGCGTCTGATGAAATTGCTCGAGAAAGTTCTCATCAAAGAAATGGCAGAACGGACCATGGCCGATATCGTGGAGAAGCGAGGTGACCCGAAGAAGTTCTTCTATATAGTTCGCGGACGGAACTTCCCGCGTGGCCTTCTGCAAAAACGGGTAGAGGTGCCGAGCGAACCGGCCAGCCACGTGCATAGCCCCAAGGGAATGCACAAATCGGCTGTGCTCTGCCGAGGGATAGACCCAGCGCGCGCTCTGGAGCTGAAAGATGTAACGGAGACGTTGCATCCACGGGGAGTCGATCAAATCCTTTTCAGTGGTTTCCGAGGCACCGGTCCCTTCGGTGTCGACCGGGGTAGAGAAAGGTGCGGTGAACGTAATGTATTCGTGGATCGGATCGGCGATAAGCGCCAAGCCGTCGTAATGCAGTTTACCGAGGGCTAACGGAGTTTTCACCTGCGAAATCCTAGCACGCGCCCATAGGAGGCGCAAGCATACTACTTTGTGTGGTCTCGAAAAGAACCGGCCAGAGCACTGCTCAGACGTCGTTGGTTTTCGTGGTAGCGTTGGAGGATCTTGAGAACGATCGGGTAGGCCAGCAGCGCACCCAGGATCCCGAGCAGCGTGCTACCGAGGACGAAGGGAAGAAGGAAATGATGGAATTGCTGCCCCAGCATCTGAAACGTGAAATCGGCCCAATCCAACGGCGGCGTAGCGTCAATGGGCCAAATCCGGAGCCCGACCCACATGGTGGCTCCCAGGATGGGAAGCACCGTCCATGGGTTGTTGATAAAGGAGCCCGCCAGCATCGCGACGACGTTGAGTCGAAACGCCCATGCGCACAGCAGAACGCTTATGGTATGCAGGCCGTATAGCGGCGAGAAACCGATGAACACGCCGATCGCAAATGCCAGCGCCGTCCGGCTGGGAGGGTCTCCCAGGTGGAGTACGTGCTGAGCGGTCTTTTTAATCCTCGACCATGTCATGGGCGCCCACCATCCAGTCCGATACGATGCTCGTAGCCGCGAGCTTTGAGGGGGCCGGTTTTTCCACTCGCGGAGATGATCCGTAGGCCTTCCCGAGGCGCCGTCATCCGCCCAATGGGTGTTGCGCAGAGTTGCCCGCGATGGATCAAGGCATCAACCTGAGAGACCTTTTTGACGGGCACGGTAAATAACAGCTCATAGTCTTCGCCGCCGGTAAGGGCATAGTCCAAGGGATTCCTATGCTGAGTACGGGCATAGCTGACGAGCGATTGTGAGACAGGCAATCGCCGCACATCTAGCAATGCGCCCACTGAGCTCTCTTCACATAGGTGCCGAACGTCTCCGGCCAGACCATCAGAAAGATCGATAGCCGAGCTGGCCACTCCGGTTGCCGCGAGTTTTTGGCTCTCCGCTAACCTCGCCGTCGGCCTGATGTGTCGCTTCAACAGATAGGCACTGTCCCGATCTGTCTTCAACGGGAAACTGACTTTTCGATGACGCAAGATCTCCCAGCCGGCGCGCGAGTCACCGAGGGTCCCCGTGACGTACAGGACGTCGCCCTGGCCGGCCCCGGATCGCGTAAGCACCTGTTTTGCTTTAGCTTCTCCCAAAATCGTCAGGCAGACGAAGACGCTGTCGCAAGACGATGAGGTATCGCCGCCGATCACAGTAGTGTCAGCCAGTGTACAAGCCTCCCACACCCCGGTGAAAAGGCTTTTGACGTCCCGGACGGCGGTCTTTGGATGAAAGGCGACCGCGACCAGCGCGTATCGCGGGGTTGCCCCCATTGCAGCCATATCGCTGAGATTCGCGACGGCCGCCCGGTATCCCACCTGGCGATATGTCATGTAGGCAAAGTCGAAGTGTACTTGTTCGGTCAGTAGATCTGTGCTCGCTAGAAGAACGTGACCCCGCCGGGGTTGGATAACGGCGGCGTCGTCGCCGATGCCTGTGAGGATCGAGGGGCAGGGAGAGATCGGCTTCAACCGGCGCAAGTACCGGATGAGCTCGAACTCTGAGAGGGACTGTGTCGGCACCGGCTTTGATGCCCCCTCAGACCTGCTTAACCTTTTGTGTGGATTCGACGTTACCCGGTCTTCGGCCATCAGCGACGCGTACCGGCGACAGCAGCTACAGGACGCCGCGCCGGCGCTCGCTTTAACGATTTGGCCAGTTTTGACATTTTGACAGGTTTCGAGCTTTTGACGGATTTGACCCGGCTCGCATGAGGTTGCGAGCGTCGAAGGGCCGCTCGAAGGACCTCTTCCATCGTATCCGCAAACACAAAGGTCATTCCCTTTAACAGGTGTTTCGGAATGTCGGTCAAGTCCTTCTGATTTCGCTCCGGCAGAATCACGGTGTAGATGCCCACGCGTTTGGCCGCGAGAATCTTTTCTTTCAGACCGCCGATTTGTAACACGCGTCCCCGTAGCGTGACTTCGCCCGTCATGGCGATATCGTGCCGCAATGGCGTATTGGTGAACGCTGAAGCCAGAGCCGTCGCCATCGTGATGCCGGCGGACGGGCCGTCCTTTGGAATCGCTCCGGCGGGGACGTGGATATGAATGTCATGGCGAGCAAAGATCTCCGGATTGATCTTGAGCTGGTGCGCCCGGGACCGGATATAGCTCAGCGCGGCGTGTGCCGATTCTTTCATGACATCCCCAAGGTGCCCGGTGAGCGTCAGAATACCTTTGCCTTTCATAAGAGTGGCTTCGATATGAATGATGTCGCCTCCGCACTCCGTCCAGGCCAGGCCCTTGGCGACCCCGATTAAATCCTTTTTCTCCTCACCTTCATTCTCATGCTTCGGGACACCGAGGTATTTGGGAATAACAGCCGGAGTAATCGCATATAACCCCAGCTCGCCTTCGGCGATCTTCTTGACCACCTTGCGCATGACATTGGCGATCTCGCGCTCAAGGTTCCGCACCCCCGCTTCACGGGTATATTCGGAAATCATGCGCTCGATCGCCGGATCGGTGAACTTGATATGTGCGTCGCTGATGCCGTGCTCCTCGAGTTGCCGCGGAATCAAAAACTTCCTGGCGATTCCGAGTTTTTCTTCCTGGGAATATCCTGGAATCTCAATCACTTCCATACGATCGCGCAGAGCAGAGAGGATCGGATCCTTCAGGTTGGCGGTGGTGATAAACAACACGTCCGAGAGATCAAACGGCACGCCCAGGTAGTGGTCGCTGAAAGCGCCGTTTTGCTCTGGGTCGAGGACTTCGAGCAACGCGGCGGATGGATCCCCGCGAAAATCAGCACCTACTTTGTCCACCTCGTCCATCATGAAGACCGGATTGTTGGAAGCCCCCTGCTTGATACCTTGGATGATTCGTCCCGGGAGCGCGCCAACATAGGTCCGACGATGCCCTCGGATCTCGGCTTCGTCGCGCACGCCTCCGAGGGAAATCCGTACAAACTCTCGGCCCAACGCCCGCGCAATGGACTTCCCCAGAGAGGTTTTCCCCACGCCGGGAGGACCCACAAAGCACAGGATAGGTCCTTTCATCCGCTCCTTCATTTTGCGGACCGCCAAATATTCAAGGATCCGTTCTTTGACTTTCTCCAAGTCGTAATGGTCCTCGTCGAGAACTTTCGCCGCGATCTTGATGTCAAGGTTATCGGTGGTTTTTTTGCTCCAAGGCAGCTCCACCATCCATTCTAAATAGGTCCGTACGGTGGCGGCTTCGGCCGTATCCGGATGCATCTTCTCGAGGCGCTTGAGTTGCTTCTCTGTTTCCTTGAGAACTTTTTCAGGCATCTTGGCGTCTTTGATACAACGCCGAAATTCCGCCACTTCCTCGGCCCGCTCGTCTAATTCTCCTAGTTCCTTCTGAATCGCCTTCAATTGCTCGCGAAGGAAGTACTCCCGCTGCGTCTTGTCCATCTCGCCCTTCGCCTCGGCCTGGATCTTTTGCTGCATGGAGAGCACTTCGATTTCGGCAGCAATCAGTTCGCTCACCCGGCGGAGGCGCACGACCGGATCATGAAGCTCGAGGATCTCCTGCGTGGCTTGCACTTTAAGTCCCAGATTCGAAACCGCCATATCGGCAAGCCGGCCGGGATCCTGCAGGTTTTCAATGACCACCATCACGTCCGGCATCAGGATTTTGCCGAGGCTCACCAGCCGCTCAAGTTGCTCCTTCACCGTCCGCAAAAGGGCTTCCCCCTCCAAGGAACTTTGCGGCTTCTCTTCAATCAGGGTCTCTATGCGCACCTCGAAGTAGGGACTGTTCTGGACAAACTCCACGATGCGGGCCTTGGCCAATCCTTGGACCAGGATTTTGATCCGGTCGTCAGGGAGTTTCAGCATGCGCATCACCATCCCTACCGTACCCACGGTATGGATGTCCTGCTGGGAAGGATTCTCAACGTCCAAAGAGCGTTGCGCGGCCAGCATGATGATGCGGTTGCCCGCCAAGGCGGCCTCAATGGCCTTGATCGACATGTCGCGGCCGACAAATAATGGTAAAACCATGTACGGGAACATCACGATGTCACGTATAGGAAGAAGGGCGAGGCATTCAGGAATCTCGACCTGCGAAGGGTCGGCCTGAGTCTGCGGGGTCTGCTCGGCCATGTGATGTGTTAAAGACTGAGTTGCTTCAGATAACAGGCGAAGCGCTCACCCAACTCCGGACTTCTCAGGGCGAACTCCACGGTTGCTTTGAGGAAGCCCAGCTTATCGCCGGCGTCATAGCGCTTTCCTTTAATAATACACGCATACATTGGTGCTTGCTTGGCGACCATGCGGAGGGCGTCGGTCAGTTGGATCTCCTGATTCTTGCCTGGAGGCGTCTTTGCAAGGGCGGCAAACACGTTCGGCGTGAGGACATAACGGCCGATGACCGCCATGCGCGACGGAGCTTCGGCTATTGAGGGTTTCTCGATCAGATCGGTCACATGAAAAATGCCGTCGCCAGCCGGCTTCGAAGCGATAATTCCGTAATTACAGACCTCATCCGGTTGAACTTCCTGCACGCCGATAATCGGCGCCTGAAATCGTTCATAGAGCTCCATTAATTGCGCAATCGCCGGCACTTGAGCGTCGATGATCTCGTCTCCCAACATCACCACGAATGGCTCGTTGCCGACCAGGTGACGGGCGCACAGAATCGCGTCGCCCAGGCCTCGCATATGCCGTTGTCGAACATAACAAAAGTTGGCAAGTTCCGAGATCCGGCGAATCTCCTTTAACAGATCGTCTTTGTTCGCCTGTTTCAGCATCTCTTCCAGCTCATAGGAGACATCGAAGTGATCTTCAATGGCGCGTTTGCCTCGTCCTGAGATAACGATAATATCCCGGATATCAGATGCGACCGCTTCCTCCACGATATACTGAATGAGGGGTTTATCCACAAGCGGCAGCATTTCCTTCGGAGAGGCCTTGGTGGCAGGTAAAAAACGAGTCCCCTGCCCTGCAGCCGGAATGACCGCTTTCGTGACATTCGAAGATGACATGATCAACGGATTCTACGGACCGCCCCCCCCAAAGTCAAGGAACCGCCGGGCCTGTGGGCGGTAGCTTTTTCTCTTTACTTCCAAGGGGTCAATCTGTACAATTTCTCCATTTTTACGGCCCTCTTTGAAAAGCCTTCGTCTCTTCGTCCGAGGCGTCAATGGAACCAAACCGGGGAGCAGGAACGACTTGTGCATTTTCTGACCCCACCATACCACAAGACAAACGCCGCCAGCACCGTCCTCCCAAAGTTTTGCGTAGTTCTGCTAGGTTTTTTGTTGACTCTACTGGCAGCAGCCGTGGGGGGACATGTCTGGGCAGAAGAGCCCGGGCCGCTGATTAAATCCATTCGGGTCCAAGGCAATAAGCGCATAGAAGTACCCGCCATCCGTGGACGAATTACGTTGAAGGAGGGAGGACGGTTTTCAACAGAGGCGATCCGGGAACAAATCCGGTCTGTCTACCAGTTGGGGTTCTTCGAAGATGTGCGTGTGGAGACAGAGCCGGTGCCCGGTGGCGTTGCGGTCATCTTTGTTGTGACGGAGAAACCGTTCATCACGAACATTGTGTTTGACGGCAATGAGAAGATTAAAGATGAAAAGCTTAGGGAGAAATTGGCCGTCCGTAACCAGTCATTTCTGGATCAGCAGCAGGTGAAAGACAGCGTGGAGCGATTGCGCGTCCTTTATGAAGAGGAAGGTTACTATAATGCCCGCATTATCCCGGTAATCAAAACTTTGGATACCGAGAAGAAAACCCTGACCTTTTTTATTCAGGAGGGGGATCGAGCGCGAGTCAAGACAGTGGCCTTCGAAGGGGCCAAATCTATTCCCGTGAAGAAACTGAAAAAGCCCTTGTTCACCAGGCAATACAGTCTTCTCTTTTCGTGGTTCGACGACTCCGGGATATATAAGAAGGAAGAACTTTCCAACGACGTCGAACGCGTGCGACAGGTCTATCTCGACGAAGGCTACCTGAACTCGCAAGTCGGCACCCCTTCGGTGGACCTCAGCCCCGATAAAAAATGGTTCACGATTCGGTTTCCGGTCGTCGAAGGTCCGCAGTTCAAACTTGCCAAGACAGACTATAAAGGACAAACTCTCTTCACGGAGTCCGAACTCAGAAGCGGGAGTAAGCTTAAAGAGGGATCGGTTATTCGTATGGCGGAGGTCCGGGACGAGGTGACGCGCCTCACCGACCTGTACGGCGTCAAAGGATACGCGTTTGCCGAAGTGAACCCCGATGTGCGTCCCGACCAGGAGACACAAACGGCCACAGTGATCTTCGAAAGTAAAGAAGGCGCCCTCATTCACGTGAGAAATATCAATATCTCAGGGAACGAAAAGACCCGCGACAAAGTCATCCGTCGCGAACTGCGGCTCAACGAGGCCGAGTTGATTGATACCGCCGCGCTGAAGCGCAGCTTTCAACGTTTGAATAATCTTAACTACTTTGAAACCGTGGAAATCATTCCGAAGCAACTCGACCCGAACACGGTCGATCTCGACATCAAGGTGAAGGAGAAATCAACCGGCACATTCAGCATTGGCGGAGGATTCAGCTCCCTCGACCAGTTGTCGCTGGTCGCGGATGTCACGGAAGGGAATTTATTCGGCCGGGGGCAGTTGTTGAAGATTCGCGGACAACTCGGACAGCGGCGGTCGTTAGGCGTCATCACTTTTCGTGAGCCCTACCTCTTTGACCAGCAGATTTCGGGGCAGATCGACCTGTACGCCAGAGAGACATTTTTCATCAGTTATTTCGAGAGGCGCATAGGCGGCGACGTCGTCCTCGGTAAATGGTTCTCAGAGTATCTCAGCGGCAATGTCAGCTTGATTCGGGAACGTCTGACAATCAGTGCTGATGCCCCAACCGGCTTTTTTCTTGGAGGCGGAGGGGTCACAACCACAACGCCAATTGCTGATCTCCCGCTTTTGATCCAGCAGCAACTCGGGTCTAGTACCACCCAGGCCATCGTGGGCGGGATTGCTCGCGACACCCGCGACTTTTATTTTGATCCGAAAAGCGGCTCCCGGCATGGCCTGACGGCGGAGTTCGCCGGCAGTATCCTGGGAGGCGACAACGAATTCTATAAACTCATCGGCGACAGCGTGGGATACTTCCCCGTTGTGTGGGACACGGTCTTCTCGCCGCGCGTGCGGTTGGGAGTCGCCCACAGCTATGGTGGAGATAGGCCACTGCCCGTGGGCGAGCGGTTTTTCGTCGGTGGCATTCAAACGATGCGAGGTTTTAGCTTCGGGCGAGCAGGCCCTGTGGCCAGCGACAACTTTAGCATCCTGGGAGCCACCAAAGAACTCATCTTTAACTTCGATTTCATTTTTCCCTTGGTTCCTGAAGTGAAAGTAAAAGGGGTGCTATTTTTCGATTACGGCAAAGGCTTCAACGATGGCGAGGCGTTGAACCTCAATCTGCGCCGGGCAACGGGCGTGGAGCTGCGCTGGATTTCTCCTTTTGGGCCGCTACGTTTAGCCTACGGGATCAATCTCGATCGGCGAGAGGGCGAACGCGCTGGAGTCTTTGAGTTTTCAATCGGCTCGCTCTTCTGAAGGGCTGCCACGGTGTCACAGGGAAGGGATACAAGCATGAAGAACGGCTGCAGAATGGCGATCCTTGCCGCTATACTAGCATTGGCATGGGCTGGTGCGTCGGTGGCGGCAGATTTGAAGATCGGGGTGCTGGAACCTCAAAAAGTTCTGGATGGGACAAAGAACGGCAAGAAGATCAAGGATTCACTCCAGGAATACCTGAAGAGCCGGCAGAAGATCATCGATCTGGAAGAAGAGGAACTGAAGAAAATAGAGGAAGACCTGGTCAAGCAAAGCGCGGTGCTGAGCGCCGAAGCGAAGAAAGACAAAGAAGAGAGCTTCCGCAAGCGTTACATGGAGTACCAGCGAAAGGTGAACCAGCTCACCCAGGAAGTTCAGAACAAGAAGAAGGAAGTGCTAGAGGAATTCAACAGGAGCCTCGAGCAGATCGTCAAAGCCATCGCTGACAAGGAGAGGCTCAGTCTCGTCGTGGAAAAAGGCGATAACGGCGCAGGCGCGCTCGTCGTCTACAGCCATCCTTCACTGGACATCACGGACCGAGTCATCAAGGAGCTAGATAAGGGGACAAAGTGAGCAACGAAGTCACTCAAGGCATCCGCCTCGATAACATCGAAATCCAGGCGATCCTGCCTCATCGATACCCCTTCTTGTTGGTCGATCGGATCGAGGACTTAGAGGTGGGCAAGCGCGTGATCGGCCTGAAAAATGTCACGATCAATGAGCCGTTTTTTCAGGGTCATTTCCCAGGGCGCCCAATCATGCCCGGAGTGCTCATCATCGAAGCCATGGCGCAGGTAGGAGGGATTCTCGCTTTCAAGTCCACCAAACCTTCCAAGGAAGGCGCCCCAAATCTCGTCTATTTTATGGGGATCGACAAGGCCAAGTTTCGAAAACCCGTGGAACCGGGGGACCAGCTCCGTTTTGTAGTGGACGTCCTGAGGGCTCGCCATCCCTATTGGAAGATTCGCGGCGAGGCGTACGTCGACAAGACTCTCGTGTGCGAAGCGGAATTGATGGCGATGATTACGGACGGGACCTCCACGCCGGAGGGCGAACCATGAGCACCCGCCTGCATCCTACAGCGGTCGTGCATAGCAAGGCCGAATTGGACGAGGGAGTCACCGTGGGGCCCTACAGCATCATCGGCGAACACGTGCGTATCGGACGGAGGACACGCATTGATGCGCATGTGGTCGTCGAAGGGTGGACGTCTATTGGAGAAGACTGCCAAATCCATTCATTCGTCTCGCTCGGCGCCCCACCGCAGCATCTACAGTATAAAGGCGAGAAAACGGTCGTTCGCATCGGCAACCACAACATTCTTCGTGAGTTCGTCACGGTCAACCGGGCAACGACGTTTGGCGGAGGCGTGACGAGCCTTGAAGACCATAACGTCTTGATGGCCTATGTCCATATCGCGCACGATTGCCATATCGGTAGCCACGTCGTGATGGCCAATGCCGCCACTCTCGCCGGACATATCACGATTGGCGATCACGCAATCGTCGGCGGGCTCTCGGGCATTCATCAGTATGTGCGGCTCGGGGCTTACAGCATGGTCGGCGGGTGCTCGGCGCTAGGTCAGGACGTGCCCCCGTTTATGCGAGCGGCAGGTGGGTACCGCGCGCGGCTGTTCGGCGTGAACACGATCGGTTTGAAACGCCATGGGTTCTCAGACGACCGCATTCGTCTGCTCAAGCGCGTCTATCGCGCCTTGTTTCGCTCAAACCTGCGCTTTGCCGAAGCTGTCAAACAGGTTCGCGATGAATTTGCTGATTCACGCGACGTCCGAGAGCTCCTGGCGTTTATTGACAGTACCAAGCGAGGGGTTTGCAAGGGCATGGATGAACGCGAGGATGACTGATCGCCGTGGCGTCTCCGAGGCACCCTGTAGTGGACCACGCGGACAACGACCCAGAGGCAACGACGGGAGCATGGCTTGGGCTCATCGCCGGCAACGGACGTTTCCCAAGACTGTTTGCCGAGAATGCCCGCCGGCTGGGATACCGTGTGTCCGCGGTAGCTTTGCTCGGCGAGACAGACCCGGTTCTCGAGGAACACGTTGACCGCATTCATTGGATCTCCATAGGCCATCTCGGAAAGTTGATCAAGGCCTTCAAGCAGGACGGCGTGCGCCAGGCCGTCATGGTTGGGGGCGTCAAAAAGACTCATCTGTTTGCGATCCGCCCGGACTTCCGTGCCCTCACGCTCCTTCGCCGCATGAATGGGCGAAAGGACGATATGCTTTTGCGCGCCCTTGCGTCGGAACTTGAAGCTGAAGGTATCCGGATTCGCGAATCAACGTTCGGATTAAAGGGCTTGCTGGTGGAAGAGGGCGTTCTTACTCGGCGCTCGCCGACGAAAAGCGAGCGGCGAGACATCGACTTCGGGTGGGAAATCGCGCAGGCCGTCGGGAAGCTGGATATCGGGCAATGCGTGGTCGTCAAGGATCGCGTCGTCGTCGCGATTGAAGCCGTTGAGGGCACGGATGAGGCGATCCGGCGGGGAGGAGCCCTGGCGAACGGTGGCGCGGTCGTCGTCAAGCGATTCAAACCCCAACAGGACCGCCGGTTTGATCTCCCCACTGTTGGACCAATGACGATCGAGGTTATGGCAAAGAGTGGTGCCTCGGTCTTGGCCGTTGAAGCCGGCCACGCGTTGTTTTTGGATCGAGCGGAAGCAATTGCCGCGGCGGATAAGGCTGGAATTGCGGTCCTTGGAGTGGCGTCGTCAAATGCGAAGCCATAATGTGCATAGGGAAGCTCGAATCTTGTATCGGATTGCAATGCACGATGAACGATTAACGGATAACCGCTTCTGATGCATCGCGTGAAGGTCGGCGTCATCGGGGTGGGGTCATTAGGGCAGCACCATGCCCGGGTCTACGCGGAGGCTCAGGAGGCGGACCTCGTTGGAGTTGTCGATGCCGATGCCGGTCTCGCGAAAGAGATTGCCACCAAGCATCGTTGCCGGGCGTTCCCGGATTTTCGGGAGATGTTCGGCCAGGTCGAGGCGGTCAGCGTCGCCGTTCCGACGCCTCTTCATCATCAGATCGCGCGGGAATGCCTGCAAGCCGGCCTCCACGTGTTGGTCGAGAAGCCCATGACGGTGACTCCGGCAGAGGCGGAAGATCTGGTGGGGATGGCCGCGGCGCGAAAATTGATCCTCCAGGTGGGTCATATTGAGCGCTTTAACTCGGCCTTGCGGGCAAGCCTGGGAGTGATTAAAGCGCCACGACTGATCGACTGCCGAAGGTGGGCGCCGTTTACGCCGCGCGGCGCGGACGTAAATGTCGTGCTCGATCTAATGATCCACGACCTCGATATTGTGCTCTCCGTTTTAGATGCCGGAGTGCGACACGTCGATGCGCAGGGGGTGTCTCTCGTATCGCCGACGACCGATGTGGCCTATGCTCAGGTGCTGTTCGAGACCGGTTGTATGGCGACTTTCAGCGCCAACCGGCTGGCTGAAGAAAAGGTCAGGGAGATCCGTTTCTACGAATCGAACAGTTTTCTGGTGGTCGATCTGCTCGCGCAAACCGCGAAGATCGGCCGGCGCATTGTCGGCTCGACAGGCCACTCCGAGATCATCACAGAGGTGATTCGCGGTGATGGGCAGGAACCCCTTAAGCTGGAGCTCCAGGCGTTTCTGGAGTCCATTCTCCACGGAACGCCTCCGCTGGTGTCGGGCGAAGCTGGGATGGCGGCACTCAGATTGAGCGAGAGCATCATGACTCAAATAGGACGGCCGGACCAGCGATGACGAAACGCATTCTCATCATCACCGGCGAAGCGTCCGGAGATCTCCATGGAGCTCACCTGGCGCAGGCCTTGAGGGAATCGGATCCCAGTCTATCTATTCAGGGTGTGGGGGGAGCCCGTATGCGCGCGGCGGGGGTGCAGATGTTGGAAGGTATCCCGCAGTTGGACGTGATCGGGCTCATCGGTCCGGGCGCAGTACGGGTGTTAGTCGGCCGTATCCTGGCGATCCGGCGGTTTCTGCGCCGGGAGCCTCTGGACCTCGTGGTCCTGATAGATCAGCCCGGCTTGAATTTTCACTTCGCTCGCGTTGCCAAGCGCGCGGGCTGCCGTGTGGTCTACTACATCACGCCCCAGCTCTGGGCGTGGCGGCCGGGTCGCATGAAATGGATGCAGCGCCGCGTTGACCATGCGGTGGTCATCTTGCCGTTCGAGGAGAAGCTCTATCGGCAAGCCGGCGTGCCGTGCACCTTCGTGGGCCACCCGCTCCTGGATGAGATGGCGCCATCGTATGATCGTGATGGCATTCGCGCGGCGTATAGCCTGCAGCCCCAGGAGCGTGTCCTTGGCCTCCTGCCGGGAAGTCGAATGGGCGAGGTGCGAGCTCTCTTGCCGTTGATGCTGGAGGCCGCGCGAACTCTGAACGCAGACTGCGGTCCTATTAGGATGGTTCTGGCGGTCGCCGAGACCGTGGATCGAGACGAAATTAAACTCATGTGCGACCGTGCCGGAATAGACGTCCGGCAGATCACTGGAAACCCCAACGAGGTCATGGCGGCGTCGGATCTTTTGTTCGTCGCCTCGGGCACTGCCACCTTACAAGCGGCCATTATCGGCACGCCGATGGTCATCGTTTACAAGATGGCGTGGCTGGGGTACTTGATCGCACGTCTACTGACCAGCACACCCGCATCCCTGGCCGCCCGCCAGGTCTGCTGGCCGAATATACCGATGTTTTCTATCGGACTTCCCAACCTCATTGCCGGCAGGAGTTTCATCCCCGAGCTTATTCAGACGCATGCAAGCCCCGAACGTCTTGCCGCGGAGGCACGGCGAATCCTGAAAGACGACCGTTACCGCAATGACATGCGGGCTGAAATGGTCAGGGTGCGGGCGCTTCTCGGGGAGCCGGGAGCGTCAAAACGCGCTGCAAAGACAATCATCAAGCTCCTCGGACCGGAAGAGGTCCCCATTTAATGAAGACGTACCTGCGCCTGCTGCGCTACATGCGACCGTACTGGGGCCGTTTGCTGGCGGCCGGCCTGTGCTCTAGCGTCGTCGCCGGGTTGACCGGGGCTTATGCCTGGCTGGTGAAGCCCGCCTTGGATGAGGTCTTCATTAACAGGAATGGCACCTGGCTGATGCTGCTTCCCGTGGCACTGATGCTGGTCTCGGTTTTAAAAGGGCTCGCCGGCTACGGGCAGGCTTATCTAATGATCTATGTCGGCAGCCGCGTGGTTACGGATATCCGGCAGCAGCTTTTCGGCCACTTGATGCGCCTGCCGATTACGTTTCATCTCAAGAACCCATCGAGCCGTATGATGTCGCGCGTGATCAACGATGTGAACTGGATTCAAAATGCGGTCTCCAGCGTTCTCAAAGATCTCTTTCAGCAAAGTCTCACGTTTCTTGTTCTGATGGGCGTCATCTTTTACCAGCATTGGCAGTTGTCGCTCCTTGCGATCGTAGCCATTCCCCTATCGGTCTATCCGATGATCCGGTTCGGGAACCGCCTGCGTCGAATCGCAACGAGCGGCCAGGAGCGGACTGCCGACATGTCGTTGGCATTGCAAGAGACACTGACGGGTATCCGGATCGTCAAGGGATTTACGCAGGAGGCCGCTGAATCTCAGCGCTTTGCACGTTTCAATGAAGCCTACTTTCGCACCAACATGAAGTCGACGCAGGTGTCCGCCATCACGTCTCCGGTTCTCGAAGCGGTCGGCGTCATGGGGGTCGCGGGCATTATTTGGTACGGGGGATCGCAGGTGATCGGCGGCACAATGACACCCGGCACATTCTTCTCTTTTCTCACTGCGGTCTTTCTGATGTACACGCCGATTAAGCGACTCGCATCCGCGAACAACACGATCCAGCAGGCGCTTTCGGCCGCCGAACGGGTCTTCAGCGTGGTGGATGTTCCGACCGAGGCGGCATTGGACACCGGCCAGCGGGAGTTCGACGGGGTGAAAACCGGCATTGAGCTCAGAGCGGTCTCATTTCAATACGATGGCGCTGATACGCCGGCGCTCAGTGAGATTACGCTGGCGATTCAAGCGGGTGAGCTTCTTGCGTTGGTCGGAAGCAGTGGTGCAGGCAAAACCTCGCTCGTCAATCTGATTCCGCGGTTTTATGAGCCAAGCAGCGGCGCGATTCTCATTGACGGTGTCGATATCCGCGAGATCCGGTTGTCGGCCTTGCGGCGCCGGATCGGAATAGTCTCTCAGGAGACGCTTCTCTTTGACGACTGTGTTCGGAATAACATCGCCTATGGTAATGACATGGCTACCGCTGAAGCCGTCGTCGAGGCGGCAAAAGCCGCCTTTGCGCACGACTTCATCGTGCGGCTTCCGAATGGCTACGATACCCTGATCGGCGAGAACGGCGTCAAACTCTCGGGGGGAGAGCGACAACGTCTCGCGATCGCGCGGGCGTTGCTGCGCAACCCGCCGATCCTCATCCTCGACGAAGCCACGTCCTCGCTGGATAACGAATCCGAACGCATGGTGCAAATGGCGCTGGCCAACCTCATGACAGGTCGCACGACCTTCGTCATCGCGCACCGCCTTTCTACGGTACAACGAGCCGATCGCATCGTGGTGCTCGAGCGTGGGCGTGTGGCTGAAATCGGCCGCCACGAAGATCTTCTCGCTGCCCATGGGATCTACAAGCGGCTCTATCAGATGCAGTTCCACGATGAAGACAAAACCTAAAGGCCTGCGCGAGCATGCCTCGGCTTCGACAAGCGAGCGAACGGGGGAAACCCTGACCATGTGGCCCCGCCTTAAATTATGGCTTCTGCCGGCATTGGGGTATGTCGTCATTCGCGGACTCGGCGCGACCCTGCGTCTACGGACGATACATCCGGAAAGAGTCGACACGCGATGGCACGAGGGCAAAAACATCATCATGGCGTTCTGGCACGGTCGCCAACTGATGATCCCGTTGTCGTACCGAGGGCCGGGCGTGAAGATCCTGATCAGCGCGCATCGCGATGGAGAATTGATCGCGCGGATATTGCGCTGGTTCGGCTTTGGAACGGTGCGTGGCTCAACAACGCGTGGAGGAAGCCGGGCTCTCAGAGAGTTGGTACGGGCCGGACGAGCAGGAACGGATCTGGTCGTGACTCCCGATGGCCCCCGAGGCCCTCGGCGCCACGCACAGGGTGGGGTCATCGAACTGGCGAAGCTCACAGGGTTGCCGATCCTCCCCATCACCTTTGCCGCCTCAAAAAAAAACTCTTTGGGAGCTGGGATCGATTTGAGGTGCCGATGCCATTCAGTCGCGCATGTTTCCTCTGGGGCAGGCCGATATGGGTTTCGAAGGACGCCGACAAAGAGCAGATCGAGGCGAAGCGGGTGGAATTGGAAATCGCGCTGAACCAACTGGGCGACGAGGCGGACCAGCTCCTAGGGGTTGAAGGGCCGCGAAAGACATGGGATCTCCTCGGGAGCCTCATGTTTGGCATCTACAATATCGCCTTGGCGCTGGCTTCGCCGGTCATCCTCGGGATTCTTCTGGCAAAGAAGCGCTGCCGTCGAGGGCTTGCGCAACGCCTCGGATGGCTGCCGGAACATTTGGCCGAGGACTGTGCGGATGGCCACACGATATGGATACACGCAGTGTCCATGGGTGAAGTCAATGCGGTGGTCCCGCTTGTTCAAGAACTCAAGAGGCGTGATCCGCGTCAGCGCGTGGTTGTCTCCACCGTGACTGAGACCGGAAAAGACACGGTGACGCGCCGGCTCGAAGGACTCGCGCAACACATCTACTTTCCGCTGGATTTCCCATTGGTCGTCCGAAAGGTACTGGGAGTGATCCGCCCGCGGCTTATCCTGATCGTCGAGACGGAGTTGTGGCCTAACTTTCTGAAGGCTGCAGCACATCGCGGGATTTTGTGCGTGCTGGTGAACGGTAGGATTTCTACCGATTCCTTCAAGGGCTACCTGCGGCTCCGGCCATTTTTTTCGCGAATCGTCAGCTTGTTTTCGCTATCGCTTATGCAAACTGACCGCGACGTGCAGCGCATCGTGGCCCTCGGAGCCGATCCTAGCCGCGTGGTCCGCACGGGGAATCTCAAGTTCGATCAAATTCCGTATCGGCTCTCGGCGAAGCCGATCGAGCTTGGACTGCAGGCACATGAGGAATTATTTGTTGCCGGCAGCACCCATCCCATTGAAGAGGAGGCCGTGCTGGACTGCTATCGCCGACTGCTTGATGTTGCACCGGGCCTGGTGCTTGTTTTAGCTCCCCGCCATCTGGAGCGCGTGGAGGCATTGGAGGCGATCGCTCGCGCACGAGGATTTGCCGTATTCAGGCGAACAGCGCTCGATCAGCATCGGGAAGTGCTGCGAGGTCCTCGCATTATTCTCCTGGATACATTCGGAGAGTTGGCAGGGGTGTATCGACAGGCGGCACTGGTGTTTGTGGGAGGCAGCCTCGTGCCGATCGGCGGCCATAGTCCTTTGGAGCCCGCTTCGTGCGGCAAAGCCCTGGTCTTCGGCCCCCATATGGATCACTTTGCCGAGGTTGCGGAGTTGTTGGTGTCGCAAGGAGGTGCCCTCCAGGTTCAAGACGGTGAGGAAATGTCCGTGGCATTAGGTGGGCTGCTGAAAGATCGGGCCCGGCTTCAAAAGATGGGCCGTGCGGCCGAGGAGATCGTGCGAGCGAACCAAGGAACGGTGGGGAAGAATGCGGAGCTCATAGTCGAGCTGTTGAAATCGAAGGGTCATTGTTAACTATTCATGGGAAGCATCCTATACGATCAATACTCACGAATCACGAGAGACAATGCAGGAATGTCATCGCCGGTGAGATGGGCTCTCGCCCCCCTAGTCCCCTTGTCGCATCTGTACGGGCTCGGCATGCTCGCCAGGGAACGCTTGTACGCAGCGGGCCTGATCGCGCAGCGCGCGCTGCCGGTGAAGGTCATCAGTATCGGAAATCTTTCGGCGGGCGGAACCGGTAAGACTCCGGTCGTGATCGCCTTGGCGAATGCCTTACGCGGCAATGGCCGCAGGGTCGGCGTTGTCAGCCGCGGTTATGGGCGACGGGCAACATCGGATATCCTCGAAGTCTCAGACGGCCGGTCAATCCAAGGCGACCCCGAGAACACCGGAGATGAGCCGTTACTGATCGCCGAGCGCTGCCCCGGCGTCCCCGTTGTCGTGGGGGCGGACCGCTATGCGGCGGGCCGGTATTTGCTGGATCGCTTTAAAGTCGATACGCTCGTACTCGATGATGGTTTTCAGCATCTTGCATTGAAACGGGACATCGATATCGTGCTGCTCGACGCGACAGCCCCCTTTGGGAACAGCGACTTGCTTCCGCGAGGGCGACTCCGGGAGCGACTGTCCGCGCTCAAGCGGGCCTCGCTCATCTTCGTCACCCGAGCCGGCCAGGCTGAAGATTTGGCTGACGTTCTGAAAGCGATTCGTCATGTGGCGCCGTCAATGCCTCTCTGTGTCACAGACTTCATCCCAACATCCCTGCAGAAAATCGGCGCTGCTTCCGAGAGCAAGCCGCCGGACGCATTGAAGGGCGAGCGGGTGGTCGCCTTAAGCGGGATCGGTAATCCAGACTCGTTTCGCCGCCTGCTGGAGAGTCTCGGCGCCACCGTCATTGATCATTGCATCTACCCGGACCATCACCGGTATTCCATTCAAGATATTCGAAGGGTCGAAAAGGTCGCCGGGAGTCTGCGGGCAGATCATGTGGTCACGACCGAGAAGGATGCGGTGAAGCTGCAATTGTTGCGTGATTCTGTCCCCCTGAGCGGGATGTGGGTCCTCCGGATCGATGTAAACTGGCTCGAGGGTTGGAAGGAATGGGAGCGACTCGTTTTACAGAATTGATTCGTCCCGGGGCGGTGAAACGACTGTTGATCCGGGGAACGAATTGGCTGGGCGATGGAGTCATGATGGCTCCCGCGCTCAAAGCGCTGCGGCGGGGTTTTCCGGACGCGCATCTCGTCTTATTGGCCAAACCCGCCGTCGCAGAACTGTTTCAGAATCATCCGGCCATTGACGAGATCATCCTGTACAGGAATCCGGGCACGCATGCTGGAATAGGCGGGAAATGGCGATTGGCCCGGTTGCTCAGGTCCCGCCGGTTTGATGTGGCGGTCCTGTTTCAGAATGCGTTTGAGGCGGCACTCCTCGCGGCCGCGGCCGGTATTCCTTACCGTTATGGCTATCCGACGGATGGGCGAGGATTCCTTCTCACTCATCGCGTGGCGCGGTCCTCCGCGCTTTTCCAGGCCCATCAAGTCGAATACTATCTCGAATTGCTGCGGCCACTGGGCTTTCCCATAACGCCGGAAGCACCCGTTCTCTATACGACTGCTCCAGAGGACCGCGAGGCGGCGGCACGCATCCAGTCTTTTGGCGTATTATCGGAACAACCGATTATTGGTGTGAATCCGGGATCCACCTATGGAACCGCAAAGCGGTGGCTGCCGGAGCGATATGCCGAGCTCGCGGAGCGTCTTGCCGCCGAATACCAGGCTCATGTGCTCATCTTCGGCGGTCGTGGTGAAGAAGCACTGGGCCGCGCCATCGCCGCAATGCTCACCTCTCCTCACACCGTCCTGTCGGGTCATACAACGGTGCGGCAATTGATGGCGCTGGTAAAGCAGTGCCGGCTGTTCCTCACTAACGACGCCGGGCCGATGCATATTGCCGCCGCGCTCGGTGTCCGTGTCGTGGCGGTCTTTGGGCCGACGGATCCCCGCACGACCGCACCGTTCGGCAGCGGCCATGAATTGGTCCGCCACCCGGTGGACTGTTCGCCCTGCTTGCTACGGGAGTGTCCGATTGATCATCGGTGCATGCGCGGTATACAGACCGAACAGGTATACTCGGCGGCTGTGCGGCAACTGCAGGAGGCGGGCGTTTCACCGTTGGCGTTAAGCTCGCTCTCCATCAGCAAGGATACTCCATCGCCCCACGAAGCGGAAGCCGGCATGAGCAGCCATAGTGCCCCCGTTGTATTTCTGGATCGCGACGGTACGTTGAACTGGGACCCGGGTTATTTGAACGATCCTGTGGCGATGCGGCTGCTCCCTGGAGTCGGCGGCGCCGTCGCACGCTTGAACCAAGCGGGGCTCAAAACTGTTTTAGTCACAAACCAATCCGGGGTTGGGAGAGGCATCATCACGATCGAGGCGCTTGGAGCAATCCACCAAAGGCTCCAAGATTTGCTCGCCGAGTCGGGCGCGTGGCTGGACGGAATTTACGCGTGCCTTCATCGTCCGGATGAAGGCTGCGGTTGTCGAAAGCCGGCCTCAGGGTTGGTCGCGCAGGCACGCCAAGAACTCGGGTTGACAGCCGCGCGTTCCTTTGTGATCGGGGATCGCGCTCTCGATATCGCCTTGGCGCGCAATGTCGGTGCGCTCGGCATTTTTGTCCTGAGCGGCTTTCGTCCCGAAGAGGAGCGGGTCTTGATGGTCGCGCAAGATTTGTCGCCCGATTATACTGCGAAGGACTTGACGGAAGCGGTTGATTGGGTGCTGCAAAATTCGGCCGCCGCCGACTCTCAAGAGAGCCTGTCCCTCTCAAGGACCCGGCATGCAAGCTGATTTTCGCAACATTCTGCTTTTGAAGCCCAGCTCGCTGGGAGATATCGTGCACGCGCTTCCCACCGCCGCCGCTCTGCGGCGAAGATTCCCATCGGCGGCGCTGACGTGGCTTGTGAAACGACAATGGGCGGCTGTGCTGGAGGCGAATCCCTCGATCGATCGCGTTCTGCCTGTGGATTTAACTTTAGCCGGGTGGCCGGAGGCGGTTCGTGCGGTCCGGGCGGGACAGTTCGACCTTGTGGTCGATCTCCAGGGGCTTCTGCGCAGCGCCATCTTGGGGTGGCTTTCTCATGCGCCGACGCGGATCGGCTTCGCCAGCGGGCGCGAAGGGAGTCCCTGGTTCTACACGCAAAAAGTCGGGGTGCCTGATCCGACGATCCACGCCGTGGATCGCTATCTGCTAATTGCTCGTGCCCTCGGCGCGCCGCCACAGGAATCGGAGCAACTGCAATTTCCACTGGCGATGGATACGGCTGCCGACAAACGGCTTCAGCAATTAGTGAATTCAGCGGGCGTCTCGCCAGGCATCCCGTTGGTGGCCATCAATGCAGGAGCGCGATGGCCCACCAAGCAATGGTCACCCGCCTCATTTGCGCAGGTGGCGGATCAGCTTCAAAAGGAAGGGATTCGGGTGGCCGTGAGTGGAGCGCCGGCAGAAACCGATGCGGGCCGGGCAGTCGTCCGGCACATGACGACATCACCCATTGATCTGGTAGGAAAGACCAACATCAAAGAATTGATCGCGTTGTTGAGACGGTCATGCCTTCTGATTACGAACGATTCGGGTCCGATGCATCTAGCTGCAGCCCTGAGCACTCCGGTCATAGCCCTTTTTGGCCCGACCGATCCACGCAGAACCGGGCCCTACGGAGCGGGGCATGTGATCCTGCGAAGCGGGATTCCCTGTAGCCCCTGTCTCAGCCGGCGTTGCGTAAATCCGAACGCGCTAGAATGCTTGACGTCCATCAGTTCAGAGCAAGTATTCCATCAGGCACTCCGGATGGTGCGGGATTCGAATCAAGCCAGCACAAAGCAGTGGCAAAAAGGCGCTGTTCTGGCGAGCGGGTCGGAGGGATGATGAAGAAGAGGGGTGGGTGACAACGGGAAGGGGCGCGTCTTGGCGCGCCTGGGGTGGGCGGGTGTAATGGCTGGAGGGAGCAATGCCGATTGATAAGGAGTTGTTAGCGATTCTCGCGTGCCCGAAGTGCAAGGGCGACATCCATTTGAATGAGAAGAGCGATGGCCTGATCTGCCCTCGCTGTAAGCTCATGTATCCGATCAAGGATGATATCCCGGTGATGCTTATCGATGAGGCGATCCCTGTCACGTGAAGAATCTGCCTGTGAAGCCCCACGGAATCGGGGATCAAATCATTTCTCTTCCAGGTCGAAAGAGGATGGCCAAACTCCTAGCCTCACTCGCGGTAGCACGTGTCTAAACTGTCCGCATACATCCTCACGTTCAATGAGGAAGATAAGATTCGGGATGCGCTGGCCAGCATCACCTGGGCGGATGAGATCGTCGTGCTGGATTCTCACAGCACCGATCGTACGATTTCCATTTGCCGGGAATTTACGGAAAAGGTGTACCAATGTGATTTTGAAGGATTCGGCAAACTTCGAAATCGCGCGCTGGAGTTGCTCACGCACGACTGGGTGTTGAGCCTCGATGCCGATGAACGGGCGACGACTGAGCTGAGAGACGAAATCAAAGCGGAGTTATTGCGGGGACCGCGCTACGAGGCTTATCTGATCCCTCGGAAGAATCTCTTTCTCGGCCGCTGGATCCGGCATGGCGGCTGGTATCCGGATTATCGCCAACCGCAGTTCTTCAACAGACATCGGTTGCGGTACCGCGAAGATCTCGTCCACGAAGGCTATCAGGTGGAGGGCCATATCGGTTACTTTCACGGCCATGTCATGCAGGTGCCTTTTCGCGATCTCGGGCAGTTCTTGCACAAAATGAGTAGGTATTCTACCTTGATGGCAGACCAGATGGCGCAACGAGGCAGACGATTCCATGTCCATCAACTCGTGACTCATCCTCTGTTTATGTTTTTCAAGATGTACATCGCTCGGCAAGGGTTCCGGGACCGGACACCGGGCCTCATCCTAGCTGTCCTGTATGCGTATTACAGTTTCGTCAAATACGCCAAGTTGTGGGAGCGAACGCGCTCAGCAAGCGGTCGCCGCGACCGATGAAAGGCGTGATTCTCACAGGAGGCCTTGGCACCCGGCTCTTTCCTTTGACGACGGTGAACAACATTTGCTGCCGGTGTATAGCAAGCCGATGATTGACTATCCTCTACAAACGCTGGTCCGCGCAGACCGGTGCCGAACAGGGTTCAGCGGATGCAATCCAACATGAAGGGAATTGCCTGAGGATGCGGATCTTGGTCACCGGCGGAGCCGGATTTATCGGGTCGCACTTTGTGCGGCTTCTGGTGAAGAGAGATGACGCTGAGCGAGTCGTGAATCTCGATGCCCTCCGCTACTCCGGCAATCTGAATAACCTCCAGGATGTGGCGTCGCATGCTCGCTACCGATTTGTGCAGGGCGACATCTGCGACACTGCGACAGTGGAAAACCTCATCAAGGAACATCGGATCGACACGATTGCCAATTTTGCCGCTGAAACACATGTTGACCGCTCAATTGATGAACCGGCAGGGTTTGTAAGGACGGATGTAATCGGCACCTCCGTCCTCTTGGAAGCCGCCCGCGCGGCCGGCGTTCGTCGATATCTCCAGGTCAGCACTGATGAGGTGTACGGCCATGTTCCCACGGGCCATTCGGCAGAATCCGATCCCGTGGTTCCCCGTAGCCCCTACGCGGCCAGCAAGGCAGGGGCCGATCTTCTGGTCGGGAGTTATTTTACAACGTACGGTGTACCTGTTCTGATCACTCGCGGCAGCAATACCTTTGGCCCGAATCAGTACCCGGAAAAGTTCATCCCTCTTTTTGTGACCAATGCGCTGGAGGACCAAGCATTGCCGCTCTACGGGGATGGTCTTCAGCAGCGTGATTGGATCTATGTGGAGGATCACTGCGCCGGGATCGCGCATGTGCTTGATCACGGGACGCCCGGAGAAATTTATAATGTCGGTGGCGGTTCCGAGCGTACGAATATCGAAGTGGCGCAAGCGATCCTCGCAATTTTGGGAAAATCCCCTGCACTGATTCGACATATTACGGATCGGGCCGGTCATGATCGCCGGTATGCGCTCAACTGCGGGAAGATGCACAAGCTCGGCTGGCATTGCGGTAAGGATTTTGAGGACGCGTTAAAGAGTACAGTACTCTGGTACCGGGACAATCCTCAGTGGTGGAAGAAAATCAAAGCCGGCGAGTTTAGGGCATACTATGAGAAGCTCTATCGGGCGCGCCTCAGTGAAGGGGTTTAACGTGCGCAGCGTGGTTGGGATTTATTCCGAGGTTTGGTCCGTCGTTGGGGCTTAAGAGTGGCGTAGCCCCTGGCGCGGCATGAGGAAGATTCGAATTCTCATGGCCTGTAACCAGCTCGGTATCGGCGGGACAGAGAAAACAATTCAAATCTTTTCCAAGTACCTGGACCGATCTCGCTTTGAGGTTTTTGTCTGTGGGTTGCGGTTAGGCGGATCGCGGGTGTCCGAATTCGAGCGCCTGGGGGTTGCCGTGATCGTAGAGCCGCCCAATCTGGACCGGTTAATCCGAGACCTGAAGATCGACGTCTATCATGTCTATCGGGCTGGCGATCATGAACCTGGCACCTTGCCTCTCAAACATCGGGGTTGGCCCAAGATTGTGGAGACCAATGTGTTTGATGCCGTCGATCCACTTGGCAATCCCCAGATCGATGCTCATGTTTTCTTTTCTGCATGGTGTCGGGATGATTACCTCGGCAAGTACGGCCGGTTCCATGGAAAGCGCTACGAAGTCCTCTACGGGCCGATCGACTTCGTCGAATTCCCGCTGGTACGCCGGGAATTCGCCTGGACTATTGGTCGCTGTAGCCGCGCCGACGATCAGAAGTGGCATCCCGTTTGTGTCGACATTTTGCCGAAGGTCTGGCGATACGCGCCGCAGATGCGCTGTCGATTTCGGGGGGTGACGCCACGGGTCCGGGCGCATCTTCGGAAGCTGGGGATCGAAGATCGGGTCGAATGCTCTGAGCCGATGTTAGGAGTTGCCGAGTTCTACCAGGGGCTCGACGTGTATATCCACGGGGCTCGGGTTGGCGAAGGCTATGGAGTGGTGCTCGCAGAAGCCATGGCCAGTGGGCTCCCGGTCGTGACGATTGCCACTCCCCAGCGGAAAAAATGCAATGCGCAGGCGGAGGTCGTGGAGCATAACCAGACCGGTTTCGTCGTCCGGTACGCGTGGCAATATGCCGATGCCGTAATTGAGCTTCTGCAGAACGAACCGCTTCGAAAGCGCTTCGGAGAACAGGGGTATGAGAAAGCGCGAGAGCAATTCGAAGCTTCGAAACTCACGCGGAAGTTGGAGCAGCTTTATACCGAGCTTCTGGAGCAGCCCCTGGCATGACACTCAGCGGTTTTACGTTCTGTCGCAATGCCGTGCGCTACCAATATCCGCTGCTCGAGTCGATCACCTCGATTCTTCCGATCGTCGACGAGTTTGTGGTCAACGTCGGCCGCTGTGACGATGGAACGATGGAATTGGTGCGGTCGATTCGGGATCCCAAAATCCGGATCATCGAATCTGTCTGGGATGAGAGCCTTCGAAAGGATGGCCTCATCTACTCTCAGCAGACGAACATTGCCCTGTCCCACTGCACCGGTGAGTGGGCGTTCTATCTACAGGCCGATGAAGTGATCCATGAGCAGGATTTGCCACGAATTCTGGAGGCGCTGGAGTTGGCTCAAGACAGTCCTGCCCTGCGAGGGCTCCTCTTTCGTTACCTGCACTTCGTGGGGGATTACTGGTCGCTCAATCCCTGGTTCTATCATAAGGCGGTCCGGATCATACGCAATAACGGAGAAGTGGAATCGTGTGGCGATGCGGTCGGGTTTCATCTGAAGGCAACGGGGCAATATGTTCAGAGCGGACCCCCTGAGTGGCTCGCATTCTCGGGGGCTCGGATCTTTCACTATGGCTGGGTCAAGGACCCGAAAATCATGTTGGCTAAGAAGCAGGAGCAGACGAAAGTCTATCACGGCGATGCTCCCCCCCCTTCCGAAGCGAAGCTCTACCATCAGGACGCCTTCGATTTTGAAGACTACCCGATTCTGAAAGAATTTCGGGGAACTCATCCCCGCGTCATGCAAGCACGGGTGGCGTCGGGTGTGCGGTTGGCCCCACGGCGAAATCGCTGGCTTAATTGGCGGTTGTATCCGGAGATCGCGCGGCGGGGCTTCCGTGGCTGAGGCCGTCTCGCCTGCAGGGCGGCAAACGATTTCCTGCGTCATCGTCGTATTCAATGAAGAAAGAAACATCCAAGACTGTCTCGAGTCGGCAAAATGGATGGATGAGATCGTCGTGGTGGATGCCTTCAGCCAGGATCGAACGCTCGAGATTTGTCGGCAGTTTACGCCACGGATTTATCAACGACCTTGGAAGGGATTCGGGGACCAAAAAAACTTTTCAATTGACCAGGCCACGTGTGATTGGGTCTTTATCCTGGACGCGGATGAACGGATCAGCGATGAATTGCGGCGGGAGATGGAAACGATCCTGTCTTCCCCTGGGAGTCCTGCCGGCTATTCCCTCCCGCGAAGGAATTATTACTACGGCAAGTGGGTAAAATGGGCGGGATGCTATCCGGATTATCAGATGCGGTTGTTTCGCAGGGGCGCCGGTCGCCTTGATGATGCCGAGCCTCACAACAGATTCATGCTTGAAGGGCAGGCGGCCTATCTTAGTTGTCCTCTGGATCACTATACGGAACGCACCATTGAGGATCACTTTCGCAAATTCAATAACTTCACGACTCTGGCGGCCAAGGAGCGGGGTAGATCCAAACAGCGTGTGTACTGGTCTGATCTCACCATCAGGCCGCTCTATACCTTTTGGAAATACTACGTGAAGCGGCAAGGGTTCCGTGCGGGCATGCATGGGTTTCTCATCTGTGTCTTCGCGAGCATGTACACGTTTGTGAAATATGCAAAGCTTTGGGAGCTCAACTCGCAATCCAGGCCCGTGTCCCCATGAATGTGCTTATAACCGGCGGACTGGGTTTTATCGGCGCGGCGCTGGCAAACCGGCTGTGTCTTGAACACAACGTGACGGTGCGCACGCGATCTGAGAAAGGGTATGCGCGTCTTGCCCGCCCCGAGAAAGTTCGCCTCTCCACCGGGCCGGTGGAGAGCATGAGCGCGAAAGATTGCGAGGGGATAGAGCTGATTTTCCACTGCGCCAGCACCGTAGACAACTACAACATTCTGACCGATCCATATTTAGATGTGCGGACCAACTGCGAAGGCACTATTGCCCTGCTGGAGGCCTGTAAGGCCTCCAGGCCGAAGCTGGTGTTTGTCAGCACGTTTTTTGTCTACGGCAACGCCCTGAGTCTCCCCGTTGATGAAAACAGTCGTTGCGAGCCACTCGGGCTTTACCCTGCCACGAAGCTCTGTGCCGAACAATTCTGCAAAGTTTATGGCCGCCTCTATGACATTCATGTCAATGTATGCCGGCTGACCAACGTCTACGGTCCCGGGGAGGCATTCGATAACCCCAAGAAGGCGGCACTCAATACACTGATTCGCAAGGCGTATAATGGAGAGCCGATCGATCTGTATGATGGCGGCGACTTTTTCCGGGATTATCTTTACATCGAAGACGCGGTCGAGGCGCTCATGACGGTTGCCGCGCGGGCGCCGGCAGGGGAGCTCTATCTGGTGGGATCGGGAACGCCGCTCCTCTTCAAGGAGATGATTGACTGCTTGCATCGCCTTACAGAAAAGCGTTCCGAGCTTCGGTCCATTCCGCCGCCGCGCTTCCATGAGGTCGTGGGCATTCGTAACTTTTCCGCAAACACGGGCAAGATCCGATCATTGGGCTGGGCGCCAAAGACTGATATCGAACAAGGCCTCCGAATGACTGTGGCGAGCTATGAATCCGGACATTCTTAACCTCGTTCGCAAGTACTGGCCCATCACGAGCGTCTACGGGCTGAACGCGGAGTTCATTCCCGGAAAGACGACAATTCCGTACGGGGGTCCGGTATGGGACGAAGAAGAGGTTACCGAAGCCATCCATACGCTGCTCGAAGGTAAGTGGCTGACCAGCGGAGAAAAAGTCCGGGACTTCGAACGCTCGTTCTCCCAGCATGTGGGCCACGTACATTCTGTAATGTGCAATTCCGGTAGCTCAGCCAACCTATTAATGGTCGCGGCATTACGCTCGAAGAGATCCTATGATCTTCATGACATCGGGATCATCACACCCGTGGCAGGCTTTCCAACAACGGTTGCGCCGATTTTGCAAAACGAGTACCGACCTGTCTTTGTGGACATTGAACTGGCGACGTTGAACCTAGATCTAGACCAGGTGGAGGCCAAACTCGACTCGAATGTAAAAGCTCTGATGTTCGCCCATGTCCTGGGAAACCCACCGGACTTGGATCGAGTTAAGGAAATGTGTCACCAGCATGATCTGCTGTTCTTGGAGGATACGTGCGACGCGTTAGGTTCACGCTGGGCGGGCACCCCGCTGGGTGGCTTCGGAGTCATGTCCACGTGCTCGTTTTATCCCGCCCATCACATTACGACGGCAGAGGGGGGCATGGTCTCGACTTCCAGCCCCGACTTGGAAAAAATCCTGCGAAGCCTCTGCTGGTGGGGGCGGGACTGTTATTGCGTGGGCAAAGCAAATCTTTTGGAAAATGGCACCTGCGGCCATCGCTTCGATGCCTGGTTGCCGGCAATCCCGGACTTGACCATTGACCATAAGTATGTCTTCACCGAAATGGGCTACAATCTTAAGCCGCTGGACTTGCAGGGGGCGATCGGCCTCGTGCAGCTCCAGAAGCTCGAGCGCATTCACAAACAGCGAAAAGCGCATTTCGAGGTCTACCAAGCGTTTTTCAGTCAGTACCCGGACCTATTTCGAACTGTGAAAGTGCATCCCAAAGCCGACGTCTCGTGGTTCGGGTTTCCTGTGACGGTGATCACGGACCGGTTTACGAAGGACCAGCTCACGAGATACCTTGAGAGCGCGAAGATCCAGACGCGAAACTACTTTGCCGGCAACCTGCTTTTTCATCCGGCCTATAGCCATCTTGGGAATCCGTACGACTATCCCAATGCTGTGACGGCGACCCGGTCTACGTTCTTCCTGGGCGTCTCCCCGAACCTCACGGATGAGCAGATCGGGTATGTAAAGGCCCGTATGACCGATTTTATTGAAAAGTTGCCCTAACCCACGGATGCTCCGCAATTTGCTATTCTCCGTGGAGACAAACCTAGATATAATTGCAGGCTGGAATAACCGGGATAAAGCGCCTCCACAATGCGAATCTTGTTTCTCGCGAGCGATCATTTGGATTATGTGTCCGACCCCCTCTACGTGGGTCTCTCCAGAATCCTGGGCGACGGTGCGGTGGTGGATTATCCCTATAAGGGTAGCCTGCATGACCCTGCGCGAGTTCCCTGGTGTCTGGTTCCAACCCCTGGACGGGCATGGACACGAGAAGAGATTGTTGACCGCTTGCGAGACAAGTATTTCGACCTGGTCTGCCTTGCGTCGTTTCGTCAGGAATGCTTTGACGAATGCGCGGAGCTCTACCGGAAGGTGCCGTTTCCGCCGATGGTCTTTATTGACGGCAGTGACGACGAGCATATCCGTCATGACCTGCTGGCCCGCTATCCGCTGCGAATCTACTTCAAGCGTGACTATATTTGGAAGATCCGCAGCCCTTGGAAGGATCAAATGGCGCTGCTATGGACCTTCCGCGGGGATCGAGGTCTGTTCGCTCGCACCGTTCCCCTGCCGTTGTCGCTGGTGATGGAGACACTGCCGGCCGTGGATTCCGTCAGGAAGGACATCGATGTCTCATATCGAGGGCGTGCCTCACATCCGCGTCGGACAAAGGCGGTCTCGATACTCTCTCGGTTGGAGGGGGTTCGATTCTCCGGCGCCGTGTACGCCAGCCCCGGCGACCGCAAGTATAAATTGAAGGCCGGCCGATCTCGGCGAGCATGGACCAAGGTTTTCGACGATGGCCCGGCTCCTAGGGCCGATCAGCAGCAGAAGGAAGAACCGACGGCCTATTACCGTGAGCTCGCAGCCTCCAAGATCGCGCTGCACGTGCGTGGGGGTGGACATACCGCCTCGCTGCGATACTTCGAGATCGTCGGGATGGGTGCGATGCTCCTGTCGGACGCGCCCGAGACCCTCATCCCACACGATTTTGTAGACAGGCAGCACGCAGTCTTCTGTCGCCCTGACCTGCGTGATCTCGAGACGTTGGTCCGGTATTATCTGAAGGAGAACGAGGAACGCGAACTCATTACGAACGAAGGGCGGGCGCACTTGTTGAAGTATCATACCTGCGAACGGCGCGCCGAGTATTTTCTGAATGTGTGCGCGAGGATGATATGATCAAACGGATCTGTCTGATCACCCCGCCGTCGATCTTCCTTCTGGACGAACGCGTGTTCATGACCTTGGGCATCTTGAAGGTCGCTGCAGTCTTGGAGCAGGCAGGCATTGAGGTCGAGATGCTGGATCTTTCCGGAGTCGAAAACTATGAGGAGGTGGTGCGGGATTATGCGAGCGCTCGGCCCACCCCCTGCTATGGGTTGACGGCGACGACTCCGCAGATGCCCGCCGCGACAAAGATCTATCGGATGATACGCGCCACCCGGCCGGAGGCGCGCATCATTTTGGGCGGTCCCCATGTGACCTTGATTCATGCGGCGTATAAATACGAGCAGAAACGCGGGCACGATGGCCGTGCGACCACCGCCTACCGAGTGCTGGAGGGCATGTTTGATGTGATGGTGGTGGGAGACGGAGAGTTGGCAGTGTTCGAGGCATTGGAGCCCACCGCGCCCAAGTTGGTGGATGGGGATGATCCCAAGTCCGACTACTTCCTGACCAATAAGAAGCTCACGGAGCTACCCTTTCCCGCCCGGCATCTGATCGATGTGGATAGCTATCACTATAGCATCGATGGGGTGCGCGCCCTGTCGATGATCGCGCAGCTTGGCTGTCCCTTCGGCTGCGGATTCTGCGGCGGTCGGATGAGTCCATTTCTTCGCCGCATCCGGATGCGGACGTCGGAGAACATTGTCCGCGAGATGGTCCAGCTGTACGAGACCTATGGCATGACCGGATTTATGCTCTACGACGACGAACTCAACGTCAATCCAAAGATCATCGAGTTGATGGACCTGATCGCCGCGGCGCAAGAGAAGCTGGGCGTAGAGTTTCGACTCCGCGGCTTCATCAAGGCCGAGCTGTTTACCGATCAGCAGGCGGCGGCGATGTACCGGGCGGGGTTTCGCTGGATTCTGGTAGGCTTTGAATCCGGGCACGAGCGTATTCTCACGAATATTCAGAAAAAATCATCTCGGGCCGACAATACGCGCTGCATGGACATCGCCAGGCGGCACCATCTCAAGGTGAAGGCGTTAATGTCGGTCGGACACCCCGGTGAATCGGAAGAGACGATTCGCGCGACGGCCGACTGGTTGCTCGAAGTGAAACCCGATGACTTCGATACGAGCGTGATTACGACCTATCCCGGAACGCCCTACTTCGACGAGGCGGTAGAGACCAAACCCGGAGTTTGGACCTACACCTATCCGAAAAGTGGAGACCAGTTGCACAGTTTGGAAGTGGATTACCGCGAAGTGGCGGAATATTACAAGGGCATTCCCGGCGAGTATACGTCGTACGTCTACACAGATTACCTGAGCGCCGAGGAACTGGTACGGCTGCGGGACTGGTTGGAGGCAACTGTCCGCGGCGCGCTCGGAATTGCCTATAATACCGCGGCCCCGGCCGTTCGCTATGAGCACTCGATGGGTCAAGGACAGATGCCAGGCAACATTCTAAAGCGGACATCGTCGACCGGCGCCGGCAGCGGCACGCGGGTGACGTGACATCATGGGGCTCAACGAGGTGAGGCAATGCGACTTGCACTGGACGTCAGCCCTCTTGTGGGAACGCGGGCCGGCGTCGGGACCTATGTGGAACAACTTGTCAGGGCCCTGATCGCGATATCTCCCGAGCATCAGTATTATCTGTATACCCCACATCCTCTTCCGGATGCTGATGTCGCCGCGTTGGACAAGTTTTCCAATGCAAAACTCGTTCGTTGCCCCGCATGGCTCATGGGAAGCCGGGCACGCTGGGACCGCGTGGACATCTTTCATGGGATGAATTACAAGCTTCGAGGATGGGGACGTTATGGTGGGGTGGTCACAATTCATGACTTGGCGCTGGATCGAATCCCTCAGCCGTCACGCAAGCTCTTCGGTCAGCAGTCCTCTTTTCGCCGAGGCCGACGAACAGCGCTTCGAGCCTCACGGGTGATCGCCGTCTCTCAGCATACGGCTTCTGATATCGCGGAGTTATACGGTGTTCCGCGCCATCGGATCGCCGTTGTCAGCAATGGAGCGGGTGCAGACTTCTATCCCATCGGAGATAAATTTGTAATTGACTCGGTGAAGGCCCGCTGCGGTATTGTGCGGGAGCAATTTATTCTTGCCACCGGCGGCGCCGAGCCGCGCAAAAACATTGTGCGGGTCCTTGAAGCGTTTGGCCGAGTTCCAGGACTTCGTGACGGATTTCACTTGGTCGTGGTGGGAGGAGTGGATCGCGGAAGCGGCTTGCTGCACAAAACGGTCCATCAAACCAAGCTGCAATCGGCCGTCCTGTTCCCCGGTCATGTGCCGACAGAGGATCTGCGGGCCCTTTACTCGTCCTGCTCCGCCTTTGTCTTCCCATCCCTCTATGAGGGATTCGGAATGCCGGTGCTCGAGGCGATGGCATGCGGCGCGCCGGTGATCTGTTCGAACACCTCGGCGCTGCCGGAGGTGGCAGGCGATGCGGCGATCCTTGTGGACCCAACCAGCGTGGAGGCGATTGCAAACGCCATTGCAAAAGTTCTTTCAAGCGCGGATGTCCGCGAAGAGCTTCATCGTCGAGGGCCGATCCGCGCGAAGAGTTTCGGGTGGGACCGCTCGGCGCGCGAGCTTTTAGCCGTATATGCCGATCTCGCGACGGAGGCCGAGTCCCGCCTTGTCCACACATGATGCACATTGAACATCCCCGGAGCATCCTCGTCATCAAGCTCCGCTATATCGGCGATGTCGTCCTGTCGACGCCCGTGCTGAGTCGTTTGCGGGAAGGCTTTCCCAAAGCGCGGATCACGATGCTGGTAAACGCGGGAACTGAGGACGTGGTCCAGGGTCATCCGGCGCTTGATGAGCTGTTGGTGGTCGACCGGACAATGATGTATCGGCAGTGGCGGATGGTGGCACACCTTCGTCGGCGACAATTTGATGTGGTCGTGGACCTCACTGACGGCGACCGTTCCGCGATCCTTAGTTGGCTTTCCGGTGCGCCGGCCCGTGTGGGCTACAACAGCGAGGATCGATGGCGAGGACGCCTCTATACTCACATCGTACAGGCCGACCGATTCATGATGCACACCACTCACTATCATCTGGCGGCGGTTGCAGCTCTTGGACTCGCTGGTGGTATGCCGGCTCTGCACATTACGGTCACCCGTGATGCCCGACAGGCTGCGCAACGTTTGCTCCAGGAAGTGCAGGTCGAGCCGGAGAGAGCATTTGTTTGTCTTCACCCCGGGGCGCGGTGGTGGTTCAAAGCATGGCCCGCACAGCGGTTTGCTGCCCTCGCTGACCGTATTCAAACCCAGAGCGGAATGCAGGCGTTGTTCTTGGGGAGCGAGCAGGATCGGCAGGTCATAGAGGAAATTGCGCGGTCGATGACAAGTCCGTGCCGGAGTCTCGCTGGCAAGACGAGGCTGCAGGAGCTTGCAGCAGTGTTGGAGCGCGCCGCACTGATGATCACCAATGACAATGGGCCGATGCATATGGCCGCCGCCGTCGGGACCAGGGTGGTCGGCCTCTTCGGTCCTTCCAATCCGGCCATCTGGGGCCCATGGGGGATGGGGCACCGGACTTTGTACAAACAGATTGACTGCCGCAGCTGTTTTCATCCCGATTGCCTGAGAGGGGACGAAAATTGCATGCGATTGATTAGCCTGGATGAAGTCTGGCAGACCGTCAGAGAGGAACTGAAAACAGTATGAGACCCGCTCTCATCCTGCGCTCATTTCTGCCGTTTGCGCTGCGCTTTATCTATCGTCACCCGAAGAAATTCACCTGTCTGAGGCAACATTGGATTGATTACATCGGCCGATTTGAGAAAATTGCGGAACTCACCGGCGCAGACAAGGAGCGCGTAGAAGCGGTGTTATATGAGCTCGAGTGCGAGGAGGCACTGTTTCAAGAACTCGATGGGTTGTCGGGCATGCCGATGCACCCCATCGTGTACTACGGCCTTGTGCGCCTTATGAATCCCGATGTCATCCTTGAAACCGGCGTCTGCGACGGCCTGTCGTCACGATTCATATTGCTCGCGATGCAGCGAAATGGTCATGGCGTACTTCATTCTATTGATCTTCCCAACCAAGATGTGGATTTGGGCAATGGGGCCCGCCAGAAAGATGTGATGGCTCGAGAGAGACAAACAGGGTGGCTCGTTCCGAATAGTCTCAGAGCCCGCTGGCACCTGCATCTTGGAGATGCCAAAGAGTTGCTTCCTGAACTTTTGCGGAAACTGAAAAGGATCGACATCTTCATTCATGACAGCTTGCATACGTACGATCATATGCTCCTAGAATACAAGGCTGCCTGGCCGTATCTTCGCCCCGGAGGGCTGCTGTTGTCAGATGACACCGATTGGAATAGCGCCTTTACGGATTTTGCGAGAGAACAAGACTGTGCGGCGGTCCTGTTTAATTATCGTGTAGGAGCCATTAGGAAGCCGAATGATTCACTTGTCAATTAAGCCATCGAGTGATTAAGCTCTTAATCATCCATGGGGTGACCGAAATCGGCGGTGCCGAGCGGGAGTTGCTGCGAATCCTGGACGATCTTCCGACCCTGGGATATCACCCGGTCGTCGCCTGTCCGGCAGAAGGGCCCTTTGTGCGAGAACTTGATGGCAGGAAGATCGAACATCATACCGTCGTCCTGCCGCCCTGGCGCAAATTCCTGGGCTACGTACAGCGGACGTACTCAGTGCGCCAGCTACGCAAAGTCATTCGCGAGGTGCAGCCGATTCTCCTGCATGTCAATGACATCTGGTGGATGCCTCAAACGTTCGGGGCGGCTGCCGATACCGGCCTTCCTGTTATCGCGCATGTCCGGCAGGAGATCGAGCCTTCGAAAGTCCGGCAGTATGATTTGGACAAGGCGAATCTCTTACTCGCGGTGTCCCGTCGAATTCAAGATGCCTTGATCAGCGGGGGAATCTCGGTTGAGCGGGTGAAGACCGTGTACAGCGGTTTGGAGCTTCGACGTGCTGCTGCCGAATCCACAACCCTTGCGGTTCGGGCGAGGTTTGGCATCCCTGCCGACGCTCCGCTTCTGGGGACGGTTGGTAGCCTCTTTTCACGCAAGGGATACGAGGTCATGTTGACAGCTCTGCCGAGTATCCTCAGCGCCTTTCCGGCCGCACATTATCTCGTGATCGGAACGGGGGAGGCAGACCACGAACGCAAGTTACGGGCTCGAGTCGCCGCCCTCGGCCTCGAAGACCGCGTGCATTTTGCCGGGTTCCAGGCGGCGGTCGATGACTTTCTTGCCGCATTTACCGTTTATGTACATCCGGCTTTGATGGAAGGGTTTGGAATTGCCGTCCTCGAGGCCATGGCCATGGAAAGGCCGGTGGTTGCGACGCTCACGGGAGGCCTTCCGGAGATCGTGAACAACGGTGAAACAGGACTACTGGTCCCTTCCGGTGACGCGCCCGCCCTGGCTGAGGCTGTGATCGCGCTGCTGAGAGACCCGGCCCGTGCTGGCGCAATGGGAAAAGCAGGTCGCGCGCGTGTCGGCTCACTCTTCTCCCATAGCAGCATGATTCAGCAACTCAAGGCGGCCTACGACTTCGCCTTGCAGCGTCCTCATCCGAGGATCGAAAGGGTTTTCGTGTGATCACCTTCGACCGCGTCAGCCTCGTCATCCCGGTCTACAACCAGCTCATGCATACGATGCAGTGCGTGGAGTCCATCCAACGGTTGCCGGACAAGGCCGGAGAACTCATTATTGTAGATAATGGGTCCACCGACGGCACGTCAGAATATCTCAAGGGCACGGACATACGGGTCATTACCAATGTGACGAATCTCGGATGCGCTAAGGGATGGAATCAGGGCATTCGCGCCAGTCGCGGCGACGTGATCGGCATTTTAAGCAACGACATCGTTCTGACGCCGGGATGGTTGCCGGCCCTCCTAAGTTTCATGGAGGAAAAGGGATGTGGTATTGTGAGCCCAGCCATGCGTGAAGGGCCCCTAGATTATGAACTGGACCGTTACGCGGCGGAGTTCACGACTGCGTGCCGGGCCGCCACTCGTCGAGGACTGCGTGGACCCTGTATGTTCATCCGACGCGAGGTGTTTGATCGCATCGGACTCTTCGACGAAGAGTTTGTGTATGGAGGTTGCGAAGACATCGATTTTCTGTGGCGCTCCCAGAAGGCCGGCTTTAGCGCAGCCGTGACGGGGTCAGCCTTTATCCATCATTTTGGTATGGTCACGCAGAAAGCCATCAAGCGACTCGAGACCAAGAGCTATCCGGCAAAAAATTCGGAGTACTTTCAAAAAAAATGGGGTCGCACCGTCCGGGGCAACTGGTTCCAGCGCCGGTGGACAGACTTTCAGGACGCCATGATCGAGCGGTACGAACAGCTTCGATACGGGCACGCGCTGGTCGAACGGGGATAAACATGCGCGTAGTCGTCACCGGCGGAGCTGGGTTTCTGGGCAGCCACCTGTGCCAGCGGCTGATCGGCCTTGAGCACGAGGTCATCTGCATTGATAACCTCATTACGGGTTGGATGGACAATGTCGCGCATCTCATCGGCCATGAACGGTTCACCTTCGTCAAGTACAACGTCTGCGACTACCTGCATGTGGCCGGTCCCCTCGGCGCGGTGATGCATTTTGCCTCGCCCGCGAGCCCGCAAGACTATCTAGAGTTTCCCATCGCGACCTTGAAGGTCGGCGCCCTGGGAACACACAAGGCCTTAGGGCTGGCGAAGGCCAAGAACGCACGCTTCCTGCTGGCCAGCACTTCCGAGGTCTACGGCGATCCCTTGGTTTCCCCGCAGCCGGAGGAATATTGGGGCAATGTCAATCCGATCAGTCCCCGTGGGGTGTACGACGAGGCCAAGCGTTTTGCCGAGGCCATGACCATGGCCTACCATCGGTATCACGGCGTCGATACGCGGATCGTGCGCATTTTCAACACCTATGGGCCGGCCATGCGGCCAAAGGATGGGCGCGTCGTCTCCAACTTTATCGTGCAAGCCTTGACCGGGCAACCACTGACAGTCTACGGCGATGGCAGCCAGACGCGCAGTTTTTGCTATGTGGACGATTTGATCGAGGGGATCACCCGGCTGCTGCTGGTGCCCTCGGACAAGACGCACGAGGAGCGCACCGACCGGACGTTTATTTACCAGCGCAGTGCGGCATCCGTCCATGATCCGACGAACATCGGCAACCCGCAGGAACTTTCGGTCTTAGAAATCGCGCAGAAGGTGCAAGCATTGATTGATACGGGGATTCCTATCGAGTTCAAGCCGCTGCCGGCGGATGATCCGAAGGTGCGCCGCCCGGATATCACGCGCGCGCGAAAGCTCCTCGGCTGGGAGCCGAAGGTGAGCCTCGATGAAGGTCTGCAGCGTACGATTGCATACTTTCGAAAACGGCTCCTATGAAGCTTCACTGTTTCATCTGTGCGACCGTCGTCTTTCCGAATGATCCCGACGCGGAGCTTCAGCATCACAACTATTTCCTTCACGCCCAGGTGGCCGCCCTTCAAAAGACCGGAGTACAACTAACGCTTATCCAGAACGGGTGCGACTTTCCGTCCCTCGGTATCCCGGTCATTCGAAACCCAGTTCCCAAAAACGTGGGGTATAACTATCTTCTTTGCGATGCCAACTGCGCCGGCGATTATTGGGTCTTTCTGCCCGAAGACTCACGGATTACTGCGAACGGCTGGGAGGCAATTCGCAAGCGTGACGGGCGGCCGTGTTTTACCCTCGCCAAGGATCCGAAAAGTTTGATCTGCCGCAAAGGAATTTTCGAGAGCCTCGCGCCCTCAGCGCGCGCCGCTTGTGATTTGAACTTTCTCGGTAAGGAGATCGGGCCTCTGCTGGTTCGGGGGGAACTTGATAAGCATGGGTTTCACTGCATCACGCCGCACTGGACACAAGTCAGCAAAGAGCCGCCATTGTGGGCCAACGAATATATCGAGATGATCCCTGGCGAGCATCCGAACGCGAATATCCTGCGCCGAATGCCATCTCTTGATCAGTACGGAGTCCGGGAGTACAAAGCCCGACCGTCGAAGATCGAAGAGCTCTACACGAAGATCGTGCGCGACAATATGGAGCGACTGGCAAGCGAGGCGGTGGAGTGTAAGGGATTGATTTCTAAATATGGACCGATCTTTACCGAAGTGCCGTATGACCCCGGTACCCCGTAAAGGTGTAAGGGCTCATCTTTCCAGCCATTGAGCCACGTCAACGAATCAATCTGGTAGAGGCGGGAAGACGCGCGTGGCCAAAATTCTGATTACCGGCGCAGCGGGCTTTATCGGATTTCATCTGGCAAAGAGACTCCTGGCCCGCGGCGATGAGATTCTTGGCCTGGACAATCTCAACGAGTACTACGATGTCACGCTCAAGGAAGCGCGGCTGGCTCAATTACAGCGCCAGCCAAATTTCACCTTTTCCAGGCTGGACCTTGCTGATCGCGACGGGATGCGCCAGCTCTTTACGGAGCAGGTTCCCGATATTGTCGTCAACCTTGCCGCGCAAGCAGGCGTGCGCTATGCCGAGAAAAATCCGTTCGCTTACATTGACAGCAATCTAGTGGGCTTTGCGCAAATTCTAGAATGCTGCCGGCACTTCAAGACAAAGCATCTCATCTTTGCTTCATCGAGTTCGGTCTACGGCGCCAATACACGCATGCCTTTCTCTGTCCATGACAATGTCGATCATCCGATCAGCCTGTACGCGGCCAGCAAGAAAGCCAACGAATTGATGGCGCATGCTTACAGCCACCTGTATCGACTGCCGGTCACCGGTTTGCGGTTTTTTACGGTCTATGGACCGTGGGGCCGACCCGACATGGCATTGTTCCTGTTCACCAAGGCCATCCTCAATGACGAGCCGATCAATGTCTTCAACTTTGGAAAGATGCGACGGGACTTCACCTACATCGATGACATCGTGGAGGGGATGGTGCGGCTGTTAGACCGACCGCCGACTCCCAACACGAGTTGGTCCGGGGAGAGACCGGATCCCGGTAGCAGCCTAGCTCCGTATAAGATCTATAATATCGGCAATAACCAGCCGGTCGATCTGCTGCAGTTTATCGGAGTCCTGGAAACGCAACTTGGCAGGAAGGCGGAGAAGAACATGATGCCCCTCCAAGCGGGAGACGTGCCCGAGACGTATGCCGACGTGGAGGATCTGGTGCGGGATGTCGGATTTAAGCCGGCGACGCCCCTCGAGACCGGTATCGCGCGGTTTGTCGCCTGGTATCGCGAATATTATCGGATCGGATGACTCCGCCTCGCTCCGCCACTCGCATCTACGATCATTGAGTAATAGAAATCCCGCCGGTCGGTAGCACAGCTTTCTGACTGTCTTCGTGCCTATACAAAAGTGAGGTGGGTCCCCATGCCCAGTATTTCCAGTCTATGAGTCGCTTGGTTTCCCGATCAAATACTAATTCCATCTGCTCGCCGAACCTGAGGCTGCCGTCGGGAAAATGCGGGGCGATGTCGGGAAGCGAATGGTTCCAGTGCCAATTGGCAAGAATCGGCGCTGAATCCAATGTTCCGCCCTGCGGGGAATAGCCACTAAGCAGAGAAGTTGGAGGGCCCCATGACTCCAGGACTTCATCGTAGGAGAGACGACCAATGGCATAGTCCCAGGCGCCACGGAAACGGACTTCCTGACGATATTGCTGCTCAGACGCAGGAGTCTGATGCTGACAGCCCGCGACTCCAAGAGCCGTCAGGCCGTAAAAAAGCCATAAAATGATGCCGGCGTTCTTCATCATGTTCCCGTCACAAACCCCGACTGCCCGGTTGGCTTTATTGCACAAATCATTCTGGGGATCAACAGAAAGCGTTTTGCTGCGGCAGGCGGATTCACCAACCATAATCGGTCCCCACTTTCTACTTGATCCGGCATTTGTAAATATGTTCAAATCGTGAACACTCAACGTAAGACGTAAGGGTTTTCATGCACTTGCAGGATCAGCGGGATTTACGGCTACTTGACGAAGTTGCTCGTGACAGCACTGTTTCACAGCGCTCACTAGCGAAAAGCCTCGGCGTGGCTTTGGGTCTGACGAATCTCTATGTCAAGCGGCTTATTCGAAAGGGCTACATCAAGATTACCACCATTCCCCATCACCGTATTAAATATCTCTTAACCACTCGAGGCGTGGCGGAGAAGTCCCGTCTCACCTATCTGTACATGGAATATTCCTTATCCTATTACCGCGATGTTCGGGACCGTTTGAAGTACCGGCTCGCAGATTTGTCGAAAGCGGGGGGCAAGCGCGTTGTTATCTATGGAACAGGGGAATTGGCAGAGCTTGCCTATCTCTCGTTACGAGAGATGAATATGACACTGGTCGGTTTTGTCGATGGTAAGCAGCACCAGGTCTTTCTGTCCTATCCGGTATGGACCTTAAAAAACTTGGCGAACTGGGAGTACGACGCGCTGCTGATTGCCGACCTGGTCGAAAGGGAAGAAATTCACGCCCTGATTCTACGTGAAGGGGTTCCGAAAGCGAAGATCATGGCCTTGTGACCCGGTAGTGGTCACGCGGCAGTTCTTCTCTGCTGTCTCTTTATACGTATTCGGAGACTCAGGGAGGAAAAATTTTTTCGTGGTCTGTAAGTGAGAGGGCGGAGCTGTGCCTGAATTGAACGGAATTCCCCTCTGGTACGCCATACGCACTCGATCCCGGCACGAAAAGCAGGTTCGCGATCGCTTCGTTGCGCTCGGGGTTGAGCAACTCCTTCCGACCATCAAACGGCTGAATCAGTGGAAGGATCGAAAAAAGGAAATTGAATGGCCTTTGTTTCCAGGATATTGCTTTGCCCGGTTTTCCTGGCAGGACAGATTGGCGGTGCTGAAAGTGGGGGGTGTCGTCGACATCATTGGTAACGCAAGCGGACCGGAACCAATTCCGGAGCAGGAAATGCAAGCGATCAAGGTCCTGATTACGAGTACTCTGGAATACGACTCATATCCCTATCTTCGAGAAGGCATGCCGGTCGAGGTGATTCGAGGGCCTTTGGAAGGCGTGCAAGGAGTCCTGGTTCGCAAAGACAAGCGGCACCGTCTCGTGATCGCCGTGCATCTGATCCAGCAGGCCGCGGCCGTCGAGATTGATGCCAGAGACGTGGTGCCCGTTTACGCGAACACGCAGATGTAACAGGCGGGGTTGTTTGCCGAATGCTGAATGGGTGACCCGGAATCACTGGCCCGCGTGTCATTGTACTAGCATTAACGAAAATGGGAGGTGCTTATTTAGGTGCCCGACGGTAGATTAGATAGCTGTGATTTTCTAGTGGTTGGGGCAGGCGTGGTCGGTGTTGCAATATCACGGGAGTTGCATCGTCGATACGGTGGAAGGGTGCTGGTCATAGACAAGGAGCCGTCGGCGGGTCTGCACGCCAGTGGTCGGAACAGCGGAGTCTTGCACGCCGGCGTCTACTATCAAGCCGGCTCGCTCAAAGCTCGCTTATGCGTCTCGGGCAACCAGCGGATGCGCGCATACTGTCGCGAAAAAAACCTACCGATTAACGAATCCGGTAAAGTGATCGTCGCCCAAACCCGTCACGATTTGCCGGCGCTGGAGGAGTTACACAGACGTGCCCAGTCAAACGGCATTGAGGCCAATATCATTGATGAGCACACCTTGCAGGAACTCGAGCCGTTTGCGCAGACGACTGAAAAGGCGCTCTTTATAAAGGATACGGCGGTCGTTGTGCCGCAAGCCGTGATGGGTGCTCTGCTCGAAGACGCACAAAAAGAAGGAGTGCTGTTCGCGTTCGATTGCGCTTGGGAGCGTTCCGACAAACTCGGACTCGCACGAACCACGCGAGGCAGTATCGCCTATGGGCATCTGGTGAACTGCGCCGGGTTGTTTGCCGATCGTGTTGCTCATGAGTTTGGTGTCGGCCGGCAGTATCGCATCCTTCCTTTTTTGGGAAGATTTTACCAACTCAGACCCCAGTCGCGCATTCGGGTTCGAGGGAATATCTACCCGGTCCCGGATCTCCGTAACCCGTTCCTCGGAATTCATTTCACGAGGCGGCCAAACGATGAGGTGATCGTCGGGCCGTCCGCATTACCGCTTCTTGGGCGCGAACAATATTCGGGGCTCAAGGGCGCCAATGCGAGCGATGCTGTGACCATGGTCAAGTATATGGTTCGGCTGTTGTCAAAAAATCGCGATCACTTTCGGTCCCTCGCGCTCAAAGAGATCGGCAAAATGCCGAAGCGAGGTTTTTATCGTGAAGCGGCCGGCCTAGTGAGAGGGCTTCAACCAGACGATCTGGTGGCAGGAAAGTCTGCTGGCATTCGCGCACAGCTTGTCAATACGCACACTGCCGAACTATTGAATGACTTTGTGGTAGAACCTGGACCCCGCTCAACCCATGTCTTGAATGCAGTGTCTCCGGCATTTACGTCCGCGTTGCCGTTCGCAGAGCACGTGGTCGGGACAATGACCTTGGAAAGATAAGCGCTTTTTTCTAAGATTCAGTCTGCAACGAGGCTCGTTGCAGTGAGAAATTCTTGACTCCACGAGAGGCCCCTGTTAGAACCTCGACAGGCTTCCAACGGGTCTAATCCTTTAACAGGCAACCATTGGATTTGAAGGCATCTCACGCGTCGGAATATTTCGCTGAAGCCAGTCAGATCATTGAGCGCATCGATTACGAGATGCTTGAGCGTATTGCGGAAGGGCTCGCGGATCTACGCGCGAGAGGAGGACGGCTATTTCTCTTGGGAGTCGGCGGCAGCGCGGCGAATTGTAGCCATGCCGTCAATGACTTCCGGAAGCTCTGCGGCATCGAGGCCTACACACCCGTGGATAATGTTGCGGAACTGACGGCACGCACCAATGATGAAGGGTGGGAAACGGTTTTTGCCGCCTGGCTCGGGGTTAGTCGCGCAAATGACAATGATGCCGTCTTTGTCTTTTCGGTCGGCGGGGGAAACGCTGCCAAGAACATCAGTGTCAACCTTGTCCGCGCGGTCGATGAAGCCAAGCGCAGGGGATTGAGAATCTATGGCGTCGTCGGTCGCGATGGCGGATACACAAAGCAAATGGGTGATGCCGTCTTGGTCATTCCTACCGTCAACGCCGCGCGCGTGACGCCCCACACGGAAGCCTTTCACGCTGTCGCGTGGCATTGCCTTGTCTCGCACCCGAAGCTGCAGCTAGCTGAGACGAAGTGGGAAAATACAGTCAAAGCGCCTCAGTGCTGAGTCCGAATGCGAGCCGTTTTTCTTGATCGGGATGGGGTTATTAACCGCAGCGTCGTGCGGGATGGCCTGCCCTATCCACCCGCCTCTTTGGCTGACTTTGAAATTCTACCGGGCGTCAGCGAAGCCATTCTCCGGTTGAAGGAAGCCGGGTTTGTATTGATTGTCGCTACCAATCAGCCCGATGTTGGAAGGGGAACCCAGCCACGGGAGGTCGTCGAGGCGATGCATGCTCGGCTTCTCGAGGAATTGCCGATTGACGATATCAAGGTGTGTTGGGAACTCGACAGCGCTCAGTGCACATGCTACAAGCCGAAACCCGGCATGCTGCTGGCCGCTGCGGAAGAACACAAGATCAACTTGGCGAGCAGTTACATGGTTGGGGATCGCTGGCGGGACGTAGGGGCCGGCAAAGCCGCCGGGTGCTTCACAATCTTTATCGACCGTGGTTATGCCGAGCCATTGCGAGAAACCCCCGACGCAACCTGTGCTGATTTAGGGGAGGCCGCTACAATCATTCTCCGGCATGCTGAGTCGCCTAGGACGAAACCCATCGTGTCAGAGGAGGGAGAATGAGGCAGCTGGAAGGAATGAATATCAAGATTTTTGCCGATGGAGCGGATATTGGTGGCATCCGAACAATGTACGCAAAGTCCTGGATCAAGGGATTCACCACAAATCCTACACTAATGCGGAAGGCTGGTATCGCCGACTATAAGGCATTCGCTCTTGAGGTGCTTGCCGTTGTGCCGGACAGGCCGGTCTCCTTTGAGGTGTTTGCGGATGAGTTTGAGGAGATGGAGTGCCAGGCGATGGAAATTGCCTCCTGGGGCAGCAATGTCAATGTGAAGATCCCGGTGAGCAATACCAAGCGAAGGTTTTCCGGTCCGCTGATTCGCAGGCTGTCCTCGGCCGGGGTGAAACTCAATATCACTGCCGTGATGACGTTGGAACAGGTCCGTGATATTGCCGAGCAGCTCGTAGGCGACACCCCTGCCATCGTCTCGGTTTTCGCCGGTCGCATTGCCGACACTGGAATGGATCCGGTGCCTATCATGAGGGACGCGTTGAAGCTATTGCAAAGCCGGCCGAAGGCTGAGCTGTTGTGGGCCAGCCCGCGAGAGCTGCTGAACATCGTCCAGGCGAATGAGATCGGCTGTCATATTATCACCGCCACGAACGACATCCTGAACAAGCTGCATCTGCTCGGGAAGGATCACAGCGATTACTCACTCGAGACGGTTGAGATGTTCCACAAGGATGCGACAACGGCCGGGTATAGTATTCCCTACCAACGCCGGCCGGCCGCCATCTGACAGGTCCGCTCTCATTATAAGGAGCTCCACGGCATGAAGAATGTTCTCATCACCGGCGGTTCTGGTTATGTGGGTACGCTGCTGGTTCCGCAGTTGCTCGACGCCGGCTACAAGGTCACCGTTTACGACACCATGTACTACGGCTGCGAACTAAAACCGACTCCGGGCCTCACGCTCATTCAGGCCGACATCCGTGACACTCCGAAGCTCAGAGATACCTGTCGCGGAATGGATGCCGTGATCCATTTAGCCTGCATCTCAAATGATGCCGGGTTTGAGCTCGATGAACAGCTCAGTCAGACGATCAACTACGACTGTTTTGAACCGCTCGTCATTGCCGCGAAGGAGCAAGGCGTGAAGCGTTTCATTTATGCCTCGTCAAGTTCCGTCTATGGCGTATCTGATGCTCCTGAGGTAACCGAAGAGCATCCGTTAGTGCCACTGACGCTCTATAACAAGTTCAAGGGCATGTGTGAGCCACTTCTCTTCAAGCATCAGTCGAAAACTTTTGTGTGCGTTGCCATCCGCCCGGCCACCATCTGTGGCTATAGTCCCCGCCAGCGGTTGGACCTTTCTGTCAACATCCTCACGAACCATGCCGTCAACAACAACAAGATTACCGTCTTCGGCGGCGGGCAGAAGCGGCCCAATCTGCATATCCAGGATATGTGCGATCTCTACAAAATGCTGCTCGAAGTGCCGGACGTCGACATCGCCGGGGAAACATTTAACGCGGGCTACCAAAACCACACTATCATGGAGATCGCAAAGATGGTGAAGCAGGTCGTGCAGCAGCAGTTCCCCGAAAAGCCCGAAATTCCGATCCAGATTACACCAACGAACGACAATCGTTCCTACCATATTAACTCCGACAAGATTGCCCGAAAGATCGGGTTTAAGCCGAAGCGGGGAATCGAGGATGCCGTTCGGGATCTGTCCATGGCCTTCCGAGCAGGAAAGCTGCCGGATAGCATGACCGACGAACGCTACCACAACGTCAAAGTGCTCAAGCGCATTCGGGTCGCGTGATGGCCGCGCGACCATTGGCCGTCGTCACCGGAGGCGCCGGTTTCATCGGCAGTCATATGGTCGATCTCCTCGTCGAGCATGGCTTCCGCGTCCGCGTCATCGACAGTCTCGTCGGGGGCCGAGCGGCAAATCTGGCTCAGCACCAGGCGAATCCTGAGGTCATTCTCGATGAGCGCGACGTTCGCGCCCTTGCGCCCGACGACAAGCTTTTCGCGGGGGCTCGGTATGTTTTCCACTTCGCCGGGATCGGCGATATCGTGCCTTCAATTGAGCAGCCGACGGAATATATGGCGACGAATGTACAGGGCACCGTGCATGTTCTTGAGGCGGCGCGACATGCCGGAGTAACAAAAACGATCTATGCGGCTTCCTCGTCGTGCTATGGCATGGCGGCGGTGCCGACCCGCGAAGATCATCCGATTGCTCCCCAATATCCCTACGCGCTCAGCAAATACTTAGGCGAGACAGCAGCCTTCCACTGGCACAAGGTCTATCGCCTGCCGGTCAACTCGATCCGAATCTTCAACGCGTATGGCACGCGCTCGCGCACCTCGGGCGCTTACGGAGCAGTCTTCGGAGTCTTCCTGCGCCAGAAATTGGCGGGCAGACCCTTCACCGTCGTCGGCGACGGGACGCAGAGGCGTGACTTCCTGTATGTGACGGATGTGGCAGCCGCTTTTCTGAGAGCCGCGGAGAGCGACTACACCGGCGAAACGTGGAATCTAGGCGCCGGTAATCCACAGAGCGTAAATCGGCTGGTGGAACTCCTCGGGGGCGACGTCGTGCACCTGCCTAAACGGCCGGGAGAGCCTGAGCGCACCTGGGCTGATATCGCGAAGATCACCAGGGAATTGGCTTGGGCACCACAAATTTCTTTTGAAGAAGGCGTGGGACGTGTACTGGCCCAGATCGACTATTGGCGCGACGCGCCGCTGTGGGATCCGGATTCGATCAGCGAGGCAACGAAAGTCTGGTTCAACTATTTGGGATCGGAGAAGCACGCATGACACCGACGTTATCAAAGGAATATCGCCGGAAGGTCAAAACTGTCGAGGAACTGGCCAGAATCGTCGGTAAGCGGCCGCGGGCCAAAAAAGTCATCATGTGCCATGGCGTATTCGACGTGGTGCATCCAGGTCATGTCAGGCACCTCCTCTATGCGAAAAGTAAAGCCGACATTCTGGTGGCGAGTCTTACCGCTGACCGCCACATCGGCAAGGGCACGTATCGCCCCCATGTCCCACAGGAGTTGCGCGCCCTGAATCTCGCCGCTTTTGAGATGGTGGATTATGTGGTGATAGACAAGAACCAGACCCCGCTCGATAACCTCGCGGCGCTCCAACCGGACTATTTTGCGAAAGGGTACGAATATGCTGCCGCCGGCATGCCGCAGAAGACCCAGGAGGAAGCCGATGTGCTGGCGAGCTATGGCGGCGAACTCATCTTTACTCCGGGGGATGTCGTCTACTCCTCCTCGCGGCTCATCGAATCCGCCCCACCAAGCCTGAAGATAGAAAAACTCCTGACTGTCATGGATGACGCAGGCCTCACCTTTGGCTCGCTGCGTGACGCGCTGAGCAAGCTGAAAGGGTTTCGCGTCCATGTGGTCGGCGATACGATCGTGGACTCGTATACCCAAACAGCACTTATTGGCGGACAGACCAAAACGCCGACGATGAGTGTGCTCTATGAGGGCCGCACGGATTATATTGGGGGAGCGGCTATTGTTGCCGAGCATCTCAGTTCAGCGGGGGCCCAGATCGTATTCTCAACAGTGCTTGGCGATGACCCGTTGAAGGATTTTGTGATCGACAACCTCAAGAAGAGTGGCGTAGATTGCCGGCCGTTTATCGACAAGACCCGCCCCACCACGCATAAAAACGCGATCATCGCCGGAGGCTACCGCCTGCTCAAAATTGACACGCTCGACAACTCGTCGATCTCGAATTCCATCCTGGAACAAATGATCGCCTCAATTGGGGAGGTGTCGGCGGACGCGGTCGTCTTCAGTGATTTTCGTCACGGCATCTTCAACCGGCGGACGATTCCGGCCTTAAATTCAGCAATACCACAAGGAATATACAAAGTCGCCGACAGCCAAGTGGCGAGCCGTTGGGGGAACATCACTGAATTCACGGGGTTCGATCTCATCACCCCAAACGAGCGTGAGGCGCGATTCGCGCTTGCAGATCAAGATTCAGGCATCCGTCCCCTGGCCTCGGCTTTGTATGATGCGGCCCAATGCAAGACCCTGATTTTAAAACTTGGCGATCGCGGTGTGCTTACCTGCCGTAATTCCGACCATGAAGCGCTGAATTCGTTCTTTGTGGTCGACAGCTTCACAGAAAATCTTGAGGATGCGGTAGGAGCCGGGGACGCTTTGCTGGCCTACGCCACGCTCGCCATGCTGGCTACCGGCTCGGAGGCGATCGCGTCGATTCTTGGCTCTTTTGCAGCGGCCTGCGAGTGTGAGCGCGACGGCAACGTCCCCATAGGCGCGGACGACGTTCGGGCGAAGATCGACGCAGTCGAACGGCGCGCCAACTTCGCGTGAACCAGGCGCCCTTTCGCGTTCTCGTCGTCGGCCTTGGCGTGCAGGGCCACAAGCGACGTCAATTTGCGGGACATGACTTCGTCGCGGCCGTCGATCCGGTCAATAAAGAGGCGGAATATCGAGCCGTCGAAGACATGCCGCTGTCCGGCTATGACGCTGCACTTGTGTGCATTCCGGACGAGCCCAAAGTAGAAGTGCTGACATATCTTTTGTCCAACGGAAAGCATGTGCTGGTGGAGAAGCCGCTCTGGGCGCCCGAAAATCGGCAGCTTGAGCGGCTCGAGCAGATTGCGCGCGCCAAGGGGGTCGTGTGCTATACCGCCTACAACCATCGCTTCGAACCGCACTTTGTGCGCATGAAGCGCCTCCTCGAGTCGGGAGAGCTAGGCCGGATTTACGGCTGCCGGATGTTCTACGGCAACGGGACGGCGAGACTGGTGCGCGACTCGGTCTGGCGAGATCAGGGTGCCGGCGTCTTGCCTGATCTTGGCTCGCATTTGCTGGACACCGCGCGGTTCTGGTTCGGGGAGCTCGGGGAGGAATTCTTCATCTTCTCAGCCGACTGCTTCGAGAACCGTTCGCCCGATCATGTCGTGGTCGGCTCAGGGCACACAGAGCCCCGGATCGAGCTGGAGATGACCTTGTTGTCCTGGCGAAACCACTTCACCTGCGATGTCTTTGGCGAGAAAGGGTCGGCCCATATCAGCTCTCTCTGTAAATGGGGCCCGGCTACATTTACTAAACGCACTCGCATTCTGCCCAGCGGGCGCCCGCCCGAGGAAAGCGTCATCCTGGTCGAGGATGATCCGACTTGGG
>DASXSU010000030.1:0-26832 GCA_036505795.1 Nitrospirales bacterium | reverse complement strand
ATTCTTGATGTCAACCCAGTGATTGGTCATCGCGCCGCGGCCGAACGTCGGGGCAAGACTTGCCACCGTGGGGCCGTGTCAAACCCTCGCCTGGTTGTCGAATGCCAGCATCCCCAGGCTGCGGACGACCTTGTGCGTGAGATAGCCGGACTCGTTGCTCGAGGCCGAGGCCGCGAGAAAGCCTGTGCTGAGCCAGCGGTTTACCGTTGCTCCGTCGGCGTTCTTCGCGATGAAGTTCTTGTCGCGGTCGTTCTTCATGAGACGCGCGATACGCTCGAAGGCATCATCCCATGAGATGCGCACGAACTTGTCCGATCCGGGCGCGCGGTATTCCGGGTATTTGAGCCGGTTGGGGCTGTGCACGAAATCGAGCAGGCCCGCACCCTTGGGGCAAAGCGTGCCGCGATTCACCGGATGATCCGGATCGCCCTCGATATGAATGATCTCGGCCGGAGCATTCTTGGCCTTGTCGCCGAGGCTGTACATGAGTATTCCGCAGCCGACCGAGCAGTACGGACAGGTGTTGCGTGTCTCCGTGGTGCGTGCCAGTTTGTACTGGCGTACCTCCGCAAGCACTTCGGTAGCCGAGAATCCCAGTATTGCGAGACTCGATAGGCTCGATGTGCTGAGTCCAGCGGCACTGACTGCACTGAATCGGAGGAACTGACGTCTGGTTACAGGTACCATCACATTTCTCCTTTCCATCGTCCGTACAGATTGTTGTTCGTTATTATAGGGTTCTTCTGTCCTCCCAATTTTCAATACCGCGTTCGGTTATGAGACAATTATATTAGGTTCTAACGCTAGCCGTGAAGTCGTCAAGAGGTTTTGGAGGCCAACCCTTGAGTCGTTTCGCTTCGCATGGTACTCTGTCGCCCGCTGTGTCTCACTGTGCAACGACATAACAGTCCTCATAAGCCGCGGGTCGGAGGTTCGATAACCTGCACCGCCACCATTAGTTCCCTGGCCGTGCCTGATTGCTCAGCCACCTTCGTCGCCAGCACCTCGTCGTATTTGCAGGGGATACCTGCCGGATAATCTTTTTGGAATTTTGCTAGGGCTCTCCCAGAGGCTGCCTCCGTGAGTCAAAGTACCTCATATCGTAAGAGAGGAGGTTACAGCAGAACATGCCACAGAGAATTAAAAGAAGATCGGACAGCATCATTCTTATCGTGCTTGGCTTGCTTGTCGTTCCCAGCTCTCTGACGGCTCTCGCGGAAGCTCAGAATGCACCTGTCCGATCGGACCAAGACATGACCTCTAATGCGACCAGCAAAGTTCCCTGCCCTTCACCGGACGCTATGGATAAGGTATTAGTGACCAGAGCGTTCAAAAAGACGGGCGGTAAGGAAGAGCCCAAGGCGGCGCTCGGGGACGAAATAATCGTGGCCGCCGATAATCTGCGCGCGCTGCTAAACAAGGCGACTTGTACGACTCCACCCAAAAAGGTTCTGCTTTTTCTCGACGGCAAGCCCTTAAAGGACGTCACTCCATTCCCTCCCACCCATCCCGATAAGCCTTTCCTGATATTTCCTCTGATAAGAACAGAAAGCTCAAGAGACATCTGGACTCATATCCTGGGCCGGCCTCAATGGAACGCTCGAGCCACGACGGTGAGTATAGGGCTCGACGGTGAATATCCCGTGGAGTCAAAAGCCGAAATTTTACTTGATGTAATACCGCACGGCATCTTCATATTTGCGATGGTTCTCATCGCTGCCCTACTCGCCGGGTTCTTGGCTCTCGCCGTCAAAAGTGATCTCCTTCGAGATTCGGGACCGGCCCTTGCGGGAGCAGCACGAAAGCCGTACAGCCTATCCCGCACTCAAGCAGCGTGGTGGTTTTTTTTAATCATCGCCTCGTATGTATTCATCGGGATTATTACCGGAGACTTCAGCACGACCATCACTGGGACGGTCCTGGTTTTGCTGGGAATTAGCGCCGGCACAGTTGTGGGATCGGCCTTCATTGACGCAGGCAAGGATGCTGCTGTTCCTCCACCTCCTCCTGCCGGTGCCGGCGGTGCCGTTGCTGCCGTTCGCCCCGCCCCAGTAAGCGAATACTGGTGGATTGATATACTGAGTGACGCAAATGGGGTCAGCTTCCACCGATTCCAAATAGCGGCATGGACTGTCGCACTGGGGATCATCTTTATCGTCGAGGTCTGGCAAGTCCTGGCGATGCCCACATTTGATGGCTCGCTGCTGGGATTAATGGGAATCAGCGCAGGCACGTATCTGGGTCTCAAGATCCCCGAACCAAAATAATAATCAAGGAATAACTGCGATGAATCTATCGGATCTCACACCACAAGACCTAAAGGCGCTCGTAACAGCCATGGTGGATGATCGCCTGCGCGAACTGCTGGGTGATCCTGATCTGGGTCTGGAACTTGTCGACTCCGTCCGGGCGCGTCTCAAGAGCTCCCTGATCTCAACCGAAAGACTGACCGGTGAGGAAGTGGCCAAGAAGCTTGGCCTGCATTGGTAGACGCCCGCCACCATGCCATGGTACAAAATCGCCTACCTCCCCGACATCATCAGTGACCTGGCTCAGCTTGACCCGATAATAGGTCAACGGCTTCTCGACAAGACCAAATGGCTCGCCTCCAATGCCGGCAATCTCAGGCATAACCCGCTGGCCTCAGAGCTTCCCGGCCTTCTTCAATATGCTGTAGGCGAGTGGCGGATTTTTTACTCGATCGATGAGAATGCCCATATTCTCGATGTGCACCTGATCGCGCATTGCCAAACACTTCATCAACGAGGCGTCTAGGTTCCACATGATTATCAGAGTGGCCGCCGAGGCGCAGACGCTGGCCTACTACTAGATCGCTAAACCGATTCTTGCCAGAGATAGAGTGCCAACGGCAGTCGGTCGCGCGTGAGGATCCGCTGCATCAACCGGTCGTGAGCGGCTGAGTCGGTTGCCGCCTCGAGCGCGAGGCGCTGGCAGAGCCCGATCGTGTGCCACAGGGCCGCCGACGTTTTTACGAGCATCAGCCCATACTCGAATACGAGCGCGCGCTCCGGATCGAGTTTGTGGCAGGACATATGGCAGACTTCGGCGAGCGACATCGGGCAGCTCGCCCATTGGTCGTCCAGCCACGACGCGAACTGGGCCGCGTCCTCGCCGCGCTCGGCAAATCCTCGGCGGAACCGAGGTTCAGAACAAAGCGCCGAGTGGAAAATCTGCCGCCACTCACGATCCGCAAAATCGCGGTCGATCCGCCCGGCCATCTCCGCGCTAATGGCCCCGCTCACATTATGGCCCTGCACAATCTGACCCTGCGCATAGAGATCAGGATACTGGTCGCTGATTCGGTCGGGGAACGCCATTGTCCCGCACATCGGCGTCAATTGCAGCGCCATGTAGTCCCGGAAATGCACGCGCGCATATCGGGACAACAGATGTCCAAGGCATTCACGGGAGCAGAGATGAAAGGGATAGTAGAGCGCGGCGGTATCCATCGCGCCCAGTCTATCCCATCAGCAGTCAGGGTCCAAACGGTTCCCGACGCCGTGGCGAGAGAAAGAACGCATCACCAGTGATGAGCGAATAGATAGCTCCCATACGCCGATTTTCGAATACGAGAGCGGGGGTAAAAAAAGGGTTTTCCCTGACAGACAGGGGTCGGTGAAAACCATAGGATCAATCCTCATAAGTAGTGGAACTAACGTACACAAGTTGAAATGCAGACCATGAAGATACGGCACAAGGAGGTGTGTGATGACAAGGGCACTACTGGCAATCATTTTTCTTAGCGCGTTGGGTGGGTGCGCGACGCAACCAAAGGTGCAAGAACCTAACCCGGTTATAACGGTGAGCTGTAATTATCCGACGATCGCACCTTCGCCACAAACGAAGGAATTGCAAGGAAAAGGCGGCATCACTGTCTCACTCGCGCCGAACACCTTTCAGTGCTCCAAAGCTGTAGTAAAGACCGCGCAAAACGTCCAGCCGACTGCGGGCGAGTCAATGTCGCAATCAATGGCCACAGGTGGCAAGGTCCAGTTCTTCAAAATGGTTGAGGTCACGTCGACTCCTGTTTATAGAGTCAATCCAGATAAAGTCGCGTTCCGAGTCAAGATCAACAATCAAATGCCGCGGGTTTTTAGGGGCGCCGGCACGGTAGTTCTTTACAATTTCGGTGGCAAGAATACTTCGGTGAGCTCCAAAGACTACGCCGAACTCAGCAACATCATCGTTCCTCCGAGGACCGAAGCAGAAGTGACAATCTACGGCCCCTCCTTCCATGACATTCCCGAGAAGACCACGCTCGGAATTTTCTTATACGACGTCGTCATTAAAACGGACGATGCCGGAAACATTGTTGAGAAGCAGAATTTTGAGTGGTATTACAACTATCAGACCCAGGTCAAAGAGGACACCGGGGAAGTCATCAAGGCGAGAGAGTGGGTAAGAAGGTAAGAGCAGCGCACCGTAGTCACCATTATCATAGGCGGATAAAGGGTTAGGTCTCGCAAGGCAATGGCGGGACCTAACCCTTCCAACTGCTCGGAATATTGAAACCTAAGAAGAGCTACTAATGCACAGGTTCTCCGCACACAATCTGTCCTTGTTGGTTTGCCCGTTCGTCTCGCACGCATACGCGGCCTGAGTTCGCCGCCGTTGGTGGCGCCGTCGTTGTCGCAGACCCACTATTTGCCGTTGCCCCCTGTGTCGTGATCGATTGCGCGATCAACCCTTCCTGGTTTCGTGTGACGGTCGCAGTTATTTGATCGCCCGCCCTCAAATCGTGAGTCGTGCCGATGACGCCACCGAGCACTCGACCGATGGTGTTGCGTGTGGATCCGTTGATCTGGGTATTGCCATCCACATAGATGGACGTGATGGCATTTGATCCCGTGTCGACATCAACACGATCAGAATACACACGCGTGATTTTCCCCTGGATCGTGCCGCCCGATGGGATCGGATCGTTTGCTGAAAACACAAGCTCCGGCAAGAGCAGTATGAGACAAAAACTGATCGTCACAACTGTTCCCTTCATGGCTGGCCTCCTTCAGATGATCCTCGGCAGAGCGTATCCTGGGCGTACATTCGTGGCTAGTATTCAGAGGAGGGGGAAGGTTAGCGCCCGGAGGAGGCCCGGCACCATCTGCGATAATTACGGCCGCGAGCTGTCTTTTTTTCTAGTGGCTAGAGGTTTCTCACCGACGTAGGCGCGCGCTTCCTGAACGTAGGTTTTGAAGGGATCCGCCATGGGAAAAGGTGGGCGCCCCCGTAGTTGGAGAACGGACCAGTTAATGACATAGGCCGGCAAGAAATGTTGTTCTCCGCCGGGAGCAGGGGTATCAACCTCCGGCCCGCAGGCAAGCAGATGCCGCACTACTTCACCACGACCGAACGCTCTCGTGTTGCGTGGAGGATGTTCCTGGGCCAATTCAATTGCCTTGTCTGTGGTGACACGCGGGACGCGGCCTTCGTCGAGGAGCCCATAGTACAGTCCCCGCCCAGGATGCAGATTGTGATACTCCAGATCCAGGCTCTTGAGCATCGGATCGTCCCAATCGACCTGCTCAGCGTCTCGAAAAGTCTCTAAGAGCCACAGCTTGGACGCCCAGTCTACGCGCCCGACAAGCTTTACATACTCGCCACGCAGGTCTGTCAGCACCTGCTCCCACTGGTCAAGGACCCAATCCGTCTCTTCGTCCTGCCCTTTGTAGTGTTGTTGTACAGCGTCTAAAAACCGCTCCTGGATATCCATGGCCGAAATGGTCTTGCCCGAGGCCAATGTCACCAGCCACTGCCGCTGCTGATCCCGCGAGAGGTTCTGAAGCGCCTCGACCGGCTCTCCGATCTCCAGTCCCTTCGGCTCATGCCCATCTTCGATGAGCTGCAGGACTAACCCCGTGGTTCCCATTTTCAGCATCGTCGCGTATTCCGCCATATTCGAGTCGCCGCAGAGCAAGTGAATACGCCGATACTGATTCGGGTCTGCCAAAGGCTCGTCGCGGGTATTGATGATGGCGCGGTTTTGCTGCACCCACTCAAAGAAATCGTTGACGATGTGGTCCGCTCGCTGTGAGATTTGAAACGGGACCACCGCACGAGTCTGGGAATCGCGCAGTCCAGGCCGGTGGAGGATGAGCTGGCCGACATGGCCGACCTGCACCCATTCATCGGATGTGGCGGCAGCGCCGACGCGACCAGCCCCTGTGTAGACCTGCCTGGTGATCAAGAACGACACCAGAGGGTTGAGACCGCGGAGCGAAAACGGAAACTTCCTGGTCACCAGATAATTCTCATGGCATCCGAATGTCGCATCCGTGACGTGATCGATATTGTTTTTGATCAGCGACACGTGGTCCGCCAACCCGGCGTCCTGTACCGCGCTCTGCACAAGCTGGTCACCGGCCCGATCCGAGGCCACCAAATCGGTGAGGCTTCCGCACTCCGGCGAGGCATACTCGAGATGACCCATGTCCAGGTAGATACGCCCGGCATTGGTGAGGAATCCCCCGTTGCCCGGCGGCTCATCGTGGCCGCGGTGATGCAGATCGAGGACACCCCGCCGCTGAATATGGAATACCTGATCCCGAATACGATGGGCGAGCCAGGAGGGGGAATGATCAGGCTGGTCTTGATTGATCAGCAGGCCATATTCCGTTTCGAGCCCGAAGATTCTGTTAAGCATGGCAGGGAAGATCGAGGTAACTTGACCTCAGCCTTTCATCGCTAGAGGCAAGATGCGGCCGAGTTCATCGGCTTTGAGTGCACGGTATTTGGATGACCCGGGGGCGCCGCGTTCCATCACCGCACATTCGACCGTTTTCTCGGCGACGGTCTCACGAAGATGCGCCAGGAGGTCAGCGGAATCCGGAATCGACGGGGTCGCCTCTGAGCCCGAGGATCGGGACTCTTCGTGACTGCCTTCAGCCGCGCGCTGTTGAGCCAGCGATCCGAGAGCCCAGGCCTGCATGGCACTTTCAGCAGCCCGGGCCAACGAGGCCGACATAAGCCCGGTTTGCTGTTTGAGATACGCACTCATGTCCTGTTGCACCGCCGGCGTGGCCGCCAAGACAGCCCATCCTGCCGTCTCCTCAAAAGTCCCGTCATAGTTGATCGTCAGGAACGTGTCTTTCTCAGCTTTAAACCCGATCTCGGCGAGCAAGATTTTCACAATATAAGGCGCCTTGTAAATTTCTTCGAACGCCTGCTTAATCACAGGGGCCAGACCATTTTTCATCAAACGCGCCCCCGTCACGTCCGATGGCGAGCGATTAAAACCCTCAACGTGCGCCATTTCCAGCAAACTGAATCGCAGTTTTTCCAGGTCGGCAGGATGCCCCATGCCCCCTAACCCGAGACGATCATAAATTTCGTACAGCTTCGGCGTGCCACGGCTGACCGTCAGCAGCACAATCCCGTCTGCATAGGACAGGGCAACAACAGGACTGCCTTGTTTGAATTGCTCGTCAAGGTACTGGCGACGATTGCTGACCGCTTCAACCCAACGATACGGCTCGTCATACATGCCGGCACACCTTGGCATCGAACAGCGGTTTCAATGTCGACTGTGGCGCCACCCGAACTCCCGCTTCCGTAATAAATTTCAGCACCGGATATAAGTCGGCTTCGCGATTGACGCCACCCGTCGCCGAGTCAAACTCCGCCGCACAAGTCAGCAGTCTGAGCGCTTGAATCGTGGCGTCTTCCTCGGACAGTTCGCGGAGCGGCTGAGCGCCCCAACTGTTGAGATAATGCAGGATCCCGCGGATCGTCGGCGATCCCGACCCCGACACTGCGTATTCCACGCCCTCGAATTCCGCCCCGAGTATGTCGTAGAAAAATATCTTGGCTGTTCCCTGCTCTAAGTCATACCCGGCAAAAATTGGGGCCACTGCGCCGGTCCCGGCTAAGGCGGCCGGTACATTGTCCTTCAGCAGTTTCGACACCGCCCGCAGCTTGCCTTCAAAGCTCAACTCCTGAAGCTGCGTACGGCGGTAGTATTTGAAGGAGTGCTCCAGCACACGCACCATCTCGTACGCGGTTGCCGGCACACCGGCGATTGCCATAACGCTGTGCCGATCCAGTTCGAGAACCTTGTCCGTCCGATCGTACATGACCATGTTGCCGATCGTCGCCCGACGGTCCCCGGCGACCAGGACTCCGTCCCGGTACTTCATGGCCAAAATCGTCGTCCCACTCGTCAGCTCCTGCCCATCCTGGACCGGCGCGACTGTCCCCAACTGATACCCCTGCTCTTTCAGCAGCTGTAAGAAATCGCCTTGCATCCCCATCTTTTTCTCCGTCGTTATTGACCTGTCCGCTGCCGATACCGCTCCGCTTGTTTGGGATCGACCTTGCGCATCCGCTTCAGCAGATTGTCCTTATCCGGCGAGCCTGTCTCCGGGCGCTTCGGCCCGCCACCCTCCTCGGACGGGGTCGTCGGCTTCGGCATCGGATCGAACGGGCGCTCTTTACGGTCAAATCCAGTGTTGGAATTCATTGCAACTGTTCCTTTCGTCGTCCCCAGGCTTTCAACGCGTCGGCCAGCGATGACGCGTTCTCTAAGATAGCACTCAGTTCCCGGACCTCCGCCGGCTCAAAGAGATCACTCATATCCAGCGTTTTCGGCAGGAACCCACCCGTGAACTGCACGCGCTCCCATTGTATCGACCGGATCTGCTCTCGAAACCGGCGGACACAGAGCCCGCGTATGCCGCCGCGCGTGTCGGGCGGGCCCACTGTCATGGCATTCTGAATATCCGCATCGGTGGTGAGCCGAAACACTTTGCCCTCACTTTCAAGGCCGTAAAACAGACCGCGATCCGGATCAATATTGTGATATTCCAAGTCCAGGCTCGCCAACCAGGGGTCATCCCAGCCGATCCGTTCCTCCCGCGCGAAGGTCTCCAAGAGCCAGAGCTTCGTCACCCAGTCCAGTCGCCCCACCAGCTGCGAGCGGTCGCCGGACAACAGCTCCAGCGTCCGTGCCCATTCCCGAAGAGTCCAATCGGTGTCTTCATCCAAACCGGCCAACGCCTTGTCGGCAGCCGACCAATACAATTCTTGTACTTCCAGCGCCGAGATGGTGCCGCCCCCACGTCGTCGCACAACCGCCTTAAGATCCGGGTCGCGGGAGAGTTCTTTCACGGCCGCCACAGAATTGTCCAATTCACACCGCGGCGCGGCTCCCCGTTCGATCAGATCCAACACCAATGCGGTGGTTCCCATTTTGAGCGCCGTGGCGTATTCGCACAGATTCGCATCGCCGATGATGAGATGGAGCCGGCGATACTTGGCCCGATCCGCATGCGGCTCATCGCGGGTATTTAAAATCGGACGGTTGTGCATGGTATCCACGCTCAATTCCGTCTCCATGAAATCAGCGCGCTGCGAGAGCTGGTAGCGCCCGGCTTTGAACCCGCCTTCTTGCGTCTCAATGCCCACCTTCCCCGCTCCGGCAATCAGCTGCCTGCTCACCAAAAACGGCACCAGGCCCGCCACCAAGGCATCGAACGGGATGGACCGTAAGAGAAGGTAGTTGTCATGGCACCCGTAACTGTGCCCGTGAAAATCCGTATTGTTTTTGTACAATTGCACATGAGGGCCACCCAACGTACGATTTCGGCGCTGGGCCGCCTCGTGGAGTGTTCGTTCGCCGGCCCGATCGTAGGCCACCAGATCGCGCAGTGTTCGGCATTCGGGCGAGGAGTACTCCGGATGCGTGTGGTCGTTATAGAACCGTGCACCGTTCGGCAAGACGAGATCGCTCTTCATTTCATGGAACGAAAAAGGCCGATGGGCGTCGACCTTGGCGAACTCCGCCTCCTCCTGGTCCTGTTGAAGCCCGGACACGCGAAAACCACGCGCATCCTCGTGCGGATCCTCCCCGCTATAGTCCCATGTCTTCTCGAACGAGCCGGCCAGATGCGCGCGCACAAGCTCCATGGATTCGACGACCGGGTCAACTTCCTGGAGGTCGTTTCTCGTGATTCCGTACTCGGTCTCAATTCCAAATACACGCATTCGAATGGATCCCGTGACGATTAAATAATTTGCCCCACCAACCGTTCTTCCGCTTGCCTGCCGCGCCGGAAGGACGAGACCCCTACAACCTGTTCCGGATGATGGTCGAGCAGTTTCAGCCATTCTTCAGCGGCGTCGTCCGGCGGTAGCACCTCGCCTTCGCGATACTCCTCCTGAACCGAGGCCAACAGGTCCTCAAGCGTGATCCCCGGTGCGGCACTGTCATCGCCTGCGTGAATCACCCGCTCGATCGCCTTTTCTTTCGCTCGCTGGACGATGGAGGCAAGAATAGCGCCGCTGACCAAATCGCCTCGATAGAGGACCTTATTCTGTCCGCTGCGGAGTCGCACTGACAACAAGCGGTTGTCGTCGGTGCGCGTGAAAATTCTGTCCACCACGGTTGTAACGAGAGCGTCGCTCGCCATGGTCTTGTCGCCTCCATGCGCGGCGATCAGCTCTCGATCAAGGGGGAGCTCCGGCGTGAGGTAGACTTTGAGGATGTCCACCGCCGCGTCACGCGTGGGGCGTGCCACTTTGATCTTGCGATCGATGCGACCTGGACGCAGCACGGCCGGGTCGATGAGGTCGGGGCGGTTTGATGCCAGAATGATCACGACATCCCGCAGGGACTCGATACCGTCCATCTCCGCGCAGAACATCGGAACTAACGTATTATTGATGTTAAACGACCGCATCGACCGCCTCGTCCCAAGAATGGATTCCGCTTCGTCAATAAAGATGAACGGGAGAGTTCCCTCCTGGCGGCGAGCCCGCGCCTGGGCAAACAGATCGCGCACGATGCGCTCCGATTCGCCCAGCCACATGTTCAAGATCTCCGGCCCCTTCACGTGCAAGAACGAGCCGCCGGCGATGGGCGGCTTCTCCGTGGCCCCGGTACTCCCCACCGGCTGAGTCGATTCGCTGACAAGCTTCGCCAGACTGGCCGCAGCCGCCTGGCCGATCAGTGTTTTGCCACATCCGGGAGGACCATAGAGGAGAAAACCCTTCGGCTGGGTGAATTTGAATTGCTCGAACGTCTTTGTGTGGAGCAGCGGATACTCAATGGCCTTGCGAATGGCCTCGATCGCTGCCTTCTGCCCCCCGATCTGATCCCACGTGACACGGGGCACTTCATCGAGCACATGGTTCTTGGCCTTTCGATCCTCCAGCTTTTCAATCGCGATCCGATGGCTGGGATCGATACGTACGTCGTCACCGGCCTTTAATTCAACACCGGCCAGATCACTCGATCGCTGGAGAATCAGCGCCTGCCGTCCGCTGTCCTGCTCAAATCGGATACGTCCGTCCGGCAAGGCTTCCGTCACCTTCAGCACAGGACCGTTGCGGTCATAGCCAAGCGTCTTGATCACGGCGTATGCCTCGTTCACCAGTATCTGCGTGCCGATTTTCAACTCCTCTGCCGGCACGCGCGGATCGATATTGGCGTAGTATTCAGCGCCGCCGACCACGATACGCGCCAGACCCTCGGCAGGAAGCTCCAGGAGCGTGCCGATCCGATTCGCCGGGGCCGTCAGCTTTTCGACCACCCCATTTAATTTTTTGAATTCGGCTTCACGCTGCTGGCCCTGTACGGACTGTTGCATCACCAGATGCCGGAGCTTGTAGAGAATCTTTTGGCGAGGATCGCTGTCAGGAAAGGCAGCCAGGCATTCGTCGATCAACTCCAGCGGATCGCTTTCCCGCGAACCGGCTGTTCGTTCCACCGATGGGGACTCGCCCTGTGTCTTCGAATCCTTACCGTCTTTTTCTGTCTTACGATGGTCACCCACGCGTTACCTCCGGCTACTTTGTCGTCAGACATCTTAACACACGGGGTGAGTCTGTCGTATGCAAGAACGGACATAGGGAAAATCGTCATTGCGGATGAGGGAAGAAAATTCCCTTACCTGTATATGGCCTCAGCGAGTTACCGGAGGTTTTGTGCAGCGGTCATGGCCGGATTCCACTATTCCGGCCTTGTCGGTGTTGAACGTGATGTAACATCCGTCCTTTCGTTCCCATATCAGAGTACTTTCACCGGAAGACAGCGTCGTTTCCCGGGTAGGCGGCCCCATTGATGCGATCAACTGTTTTTTAGATTTGCCCACCCATCCTTCGACGACGACATCATGATGACTGGGTGGTAATGGCTGGTTCGACGTGCAACAAAACAGGAAAATAGCCGGCAGCAACAAGAGAACTTTGCGTCTTGCTCCGCTTGGATGAATGATGACGGTTTGGCTATGCGTGACGGCTGGGATTTTAGATGGCATCTTTCTTTAATTACTCCTAGGCTTCCCTCTTGACAATGCCTACTCAGCAGGAATAATGAGGTGCTATGCCGTCGCGTCCGAAGCGGAAGACCTCGAAGAAAACAAAAACTAAAGCGCGCGCTCAGCCGCCGAAATCCGCGCGGCAGAAATCGCGGAAGAGATCTAAGCCCGCTTCTAAGCGATCCAGCACATCGGCTTCCAGATCTTCACCAAGGTCAAGAGTCAAGTCTCGTAAGCTTACTCCAAAACGCCGAACTAAACGAGCAACAGTCGCAAGGAAGCGATCGACGGTCTCGGCGTCCCGAAAGCGTCTGCGTCAACCCAATAAGCGCGAAAGCAATAAAATAGACAGCGTGTATCACATGACGGTAGAAGAGATCGAAGTGATCCCCTCTCCCGACAATCACCTGCAGACAGACCTCTGGGAGCCGGAAGTCCCGAAGCCCTAACTGTTCTCTGCTTCTTCATTGAAACCCCCATCGGTTATCCTCGAGTCGGTGGTCGACTCCCCAAAATTGAGGAACGCCTTATCCAGGCAGTGTGGCGCGCTCGCGTGGACTGCTCTCGGCCGATGAGGCAAAAAACCTGAGCACTCTTCAACATACAGGGTAGGACCTACGGCAAGTCTGCCCTGGCACGAGGATTGCTTTACACAGCTCTACCTAATATGGAGAAGCTACTGTGGAGACCATGACCTGCAAGCGGTGCGCCATGGATTACGTACGGCAATCACGACCGAGTGGCGCGATCGACCGCTTCCTCATGGAAATGCATATGGTGCCTTACCGGTGCCAAATTTGCGCTCACCGCTTTTGGGTTATGGCCTGGGGGAAAGGGGCCTCGGACCTTCAGGATGACAAGCGGGAATATCAACGGCTGGGCGCTAACTTTCCGATATTTTTTAAAGGGGAACAAGTCAGCGGGGAGGGAATTGTCACGGCGCTTTCTATTCGCGGTTGCTCAATTGAGACATCCACCCGTATGCAACATGGGACGGTCGTGTCACTCATTTTAAAGCCTCCCGGTATCACTATCCCAATCGACATCGATTCGGCAGTTGTGAAAGCGGCTCTCGGAAAACGACTGGGACTTGAGTTTGTGAACATCGATGCCGGTGAAGAAGAACGGCTTCGAGGCTATATTGAAACATTGATTGTCACGGGGCCGGGTGAATTGCGGAAAATGTACTTCAATCTTTAGGCGCGTCTCTGGTTCCTCTCTATCGATTCACGAATTAATCGCTGGGCGGCTCAAAATGTCCGGAGGGTCTGGATTGCCATGGGACCGTCGGTTGCTTTGCCTGTTTCGCGAGGCTTCGCAGGCTAGCCTCTGCGGCACGCATCAGTTTCGGCTCGCCGCTTTGAAGAATCGCCGTCAGCAGTGCATACATCTCCAGATCCGCGTGGGCTGCGCGCAGAACGCACTCGATGACGGGGTCGGCAGAATTCGCCCGGCCGGCATCCAGTCCATCTTGGTCGGGATCGGTTAAAAGCTGCACGTGCCGGGGGTCCACAGAGAGCCACGAGACGGGAATTCCGAGGGCCGCGGCTAGCACCTGCATGACTGACACAGTGAGATCCAACTCCCCAGACTCGATGGATTCGAGGGTGTTCTCAGAGAGGCCCGCCTTGTGCGCCAGTGCCGTGACGGAATGACGTTGAGAGAGGCGCCAGGCCTGAATGTTCGGTCCGATCGACATGGGTAAATCATAGCCAATCGCGAACGGCGGGGGCAAGGACCAAAGCAGTGTTGGCTCAGCCGGTGGTCCACAAATACTGAAGACTTGCCTCCGGGTTGCTCAACTCTCATCTCTATGCTATTTTTAAAGCCTTGATGAGCCCACACCGTTATTCAGCTTTTATTTCTTTCGGAGTTCTCCTTCTCTTGTCCGCATGCTCGATGTTCACATCCGCTCCCACGGTCCGTCCGCCGATTTCGGCGGTCGGCTGCAAACCCCTGGTCGTGGTGACGGACAATCAGGCCGGCATGGCCCTGTATAACGAGAAGAAATTCGAGGCCGCGAAGGCAAAATTCATCGAGGCGGCCAGTAACGGGCCGACCTGCGCTGAGGCACACTACAATTTAGGTCTTACCTTGTCGCAACTCGGCGAGAAAGAGGAGGCTCATCAGCAGTTTCTGGAAGCCGCGAACCTTGCTCCAGGGAACCAGGTGATCTGGGACTCCCCAGCCCTTCATCGATACGGCGAACCCCAGAAAGAAAAGAAAGCGACCAAAGCGGCGACGGAACAAGCGCCAGGGGCATTCGGCAATCGGGGTCGCATGGGCGGCTATTGAGAGATGACAGGCGGTCAGAACGGCGTGAAGGGCTCAATGGCTTAGAGACCGACTGTAGTTCGAATTTCTGCGCGGACCTTCTCTTTTGCCTCAATCATCCATGCCTCAAGTTTCGGAAACAGATACGCGTCGTTGCCGGTAAAGGCCGGGACCAGCACCTCCGAAGCTTTTTCGATCCGGCCTTCTTCCAGAACGATCGCGATTTTCTGATCGGCAATCAACCGCGTCAGCATTTGCGTGAGCTTTAATTGTTGGCCGGGTGACCCGCCTGTGACTCCAAGTATGCCTTTCTGGAAAGACTCCAGTTCCGCTTTAATATCGACGAACACCCGCATGACCCTCGGAATCATCCATCCTTTCCTGTTGACAAAAAAATCGTAGGAGAGGACATCCTTTTCGGGCTCGCGAAAAGGCCCGGCAGATAAGGTGACCTCGTATTTCGCTGTGGTCGGCTGAACCTCGGCCATTGTAATTGACCCGTGTGAGACCGCTCACTATCGCCGATCACTATACGAACGTCGGCATGACCTTGTCAAAATAGCGACCGACATTCTCTGCCGCCGCCATGCCATCTCGAATACAGTCTGGAATCCCTACGCCGCGGTATCCTGCCCCCGCCAAAAAAACACCGGGCAGATGTTCAAGCCGGCCGCCGATCGCTTCCAGACGTTGAAGATGCCCGACCCGGTACTGCGGCATGGCCCGAGGCCAACGATACACTCGAGCCAGCACGGGAGACTGTTGGATCCCAAGTATTAAGCGTAGCTCCATTTGCGCCAGTTCGATGATCTCTGCGTCGGTTCGCTTGAGAACGGCCTCCCGCCCCTCTCCGCCGAGGTAGCATCGTATCAGAACCGCATCATCGGGTGCTCGATGGTCCCACTTGGATGAGGTCCAGGTCGAGGCCATTGCAAGACGATTTTCGACGCGAGGTACTACAAATCCGTATCCGTCCAGCTTATGACCAAGGTCATGTTTCCGAAAACCGAGGGAGACCGTCACGCTGCCCGCGTAAGGAATACCCGCGAGATCCTCCGACAAGACTCGATCCACCGGAGCAAGCAGTCCGGCCGCACCATAAGCCGGTGTCGCCAGGATCACGGCGTCGGCGGATAACGAACGATCACACATTATGAGCTCATAACCATTCCCGTCCTGCGGGCGCAGTTCCAATACCGGCGAGTTCAAAAGCACGGTTGTCCGCTCCAGCCTTTTGGCGAGCGTCTGAACCAGATGACAAAGTCCGTCGCGCAACGTGACGAACGGCGTCGCCGCAGCGCTGGTTTCTCCCGCCCTCCACTCTCGCCACTTTGCAACCAACATCGCTCGCAGGAGGCCCCCGTGCCTGAGCTCCATGTCCCGGAAACGGGGAAAAGTCGCAAGGAGACTGAGTTGATCGGCGTCTGCCGTATAGATACCGCTCAACAGAGGCTCGATCATGCGGTCCAGCGCCTCCTGCCCCAGTCGGCGGCGAAAGAATGTGGCTAGCGATTCATCCTCGGCATGACAGCTTGGGGGGATAAAGAACTCGGCCGCGATGCGAAACTTTGCCGGCCAGGACAGTAGCTGGGTTCGCAAAAAAGGCCCGAGCTTGCCCGGTACCCCCATCACAACTCCCTCCGGCAGTTCCTGGAGCCGGCCCTGAAGGAGTACAAAGGTCTTGCGATGCTCGGGGTTCGTGGTCATGAGGTTGTCTGTCAGTCCGAGTCTGCGGCACAGGTCGATCCCCCACGGTTTCTGGGCCAGAAAAGAATCCGCCCCTCCTTCTATGACGAAACCGTCAGCGCGATCGGTGAGGATTTTACCGCCAAGCCTTGGGGAAGCCTCAATGAGCGTGCAACTGATCCCCGCGCCGCCCGAAGAATTTCTCCGGGCGCTTTCAGTCAGCGCGTGTGCTGCCGCCAGCCCGGTGATGCCGCCGCCGATGATGACAACGTGACGAGCGACTGCCGGCATGCCTCAAGCCGGAGGGAAGGGGCCGGTCTCCTGAAGATGTGATTGGACGACGTTGGCGAGCGTCTCGACCAGCGGCGGGGTCGCGTTTAGCATGGGAATCCGCTCGAGCCGCATTGCCTTCTGTGTGGCCAGCTTTTGGAACTCGACATCGATGTCATACAGTATCTCGACATGATCCGACACGAACCCAATCGGTGCGAAGAGAACCTGCCGATGGCCGCTTTTCTCTAACTCCTCCAACACCGCCTCCACCGTCGGCCCCAGCCAAGGTTCTTCGGAACGTCCCTGGCTTTGATAGGCAAATCTCCAGATCTCAGGCCGTACCCGCGCGACCACAGCATCGACCGTTGCCTGTACCTCTTGAGGGTAGGAATCCTGGTTCTTCACGATCCGTGAGGGAAGGCTGTGAGCCGTAAAGAGAATCGGAACGCTGCCATCGTAGGAAAACCGTCGCCGGGTGGCTTCGATGTTGTCCGCGATGGCCTCAATAAACAAAGGATGGGTGTTCCAGCTTCGAACACAAGTGAACACGCTCGCCATCGAGGACTGCCGGCGCGCTTCTTCCACCTTGTTGATATACGCGCCTACGGTCATCTGGGAATTCTGCGGCGCCATGCACACCCCTACGATACGTCGGACGCCGTCCTTTTCCATTTGGCGATACACATCGCCCATGAAGGGATGCCAGTGGCGGAACCCAACATAGACCTTCGCCGACAGCCCGTCTGCCAGCAACCGGCTCTCAAGCTTGCCGGCAAGTTCACTGGTGATGGCCAGGACAGGAGATTTCCCGCCGGTGACGCGGTATCGCTCCTTGATCTCGTCAATCAGTTCAACAGGAGTCTGGCGCCCGCCTCGAAGTTCCTTGAGATAGGGTCCGACTGCGTCCAAGGAGTCCGGACCGCCCAACGCCATCAGAAGCACCCCTACCCGCTGTGCCGCGACGGTAGGGCTTTTGGATGAATGAAGCAATGCGCCTGCGCCACTCATCGCGCACTCAACTTATGAACCATATCGATGGTTGCCTGAACGTTTTCGATGGGCGTCCCCGGCAAAATGCCGTGACCCAAATTAAAAATGAATCCTGGTCCTGCACCAGCCTGCTCCAGTATTGCATTCACACGGCGCTCGATTTCGTGAAGAGGGGCGAAGAGAGCAACAGGATCCAGATTGCCTTGAACAGCCACATCGTCGCCAAGCCGGAGTCTGGCCTCATCCAACCGGATGCGCCAATCCATCCCGATCACGGTCCCTCCGGCCTGCTTCATGAGCTCGAGCAATGTCGCCGTGCCGGTCCCAAAGTGAATACAGGGAACCTTACTACCGCTCAACCCCTCAAATATCAGCCGTACGTGGGGCTGGACGTATTCTCGATAGTCATCAGGACTCAAGGCCCCCACCCAGGAATCAAAAAGCTGGACCGCCTGCGCGCCCGCTTCAATCTGGGCTTTTAGATAGCCGACAATCACACGCGCGAGCTTGTCCAGAAGACGATGCCAGGCCTCCGGCGCGTGGTACATGAAGCGTTTGGTCTCGATAAAGTTCCGTGACGAGCCGCCTTCGATCAAATAGCTGGCCAGCGTAAAGGGAGCGCCGGCAAAACCGATCAGTGGCACTCGTCCCTCCAGGGCCTTCCGCGCTAACCGGATCGCCTCGTACACAAATCCCAGGGCTCCTGGGTCGATAGACTTCAAGGCGTCCACCGCGGCTCGGTCCCGGACAGGATTAGAGATAACAGGACCTTCGTCCGCGAGAAAAGCCAACTGGGCGCCCATCGGCTCGAGCGGCAGGAGAATGTCGGCAAAGATAATCGCGGCATCGAGGGGAAAACGATCGATTGGCTGGAGGGTCACCTGCGCGGCGAGCTCGGGAGTCTTACATACCTCCAGAATAGAGTGTCGCGTGCGGATCTCGCGATACTCCTGCATATACCGTCCGGCCTGGCGCATGAACCACACCGGAACACAGTCCGTCGGTTCCCGACGGCACGCTTTGAGAAATCGATCATTCATGTAATGTCGTTCTCGATGATCCCCTGCTCTGTTTCCAACCACATCAGCGTTCTAGGGGCTTTGATATTGTTGCACAGTGAAACACTAAGCTGTCAATCGCGGCCCCTGACAGCACAGATCCTTGCGTCGGTCTGAACATTCCAGGCATTCAAGGTGGAGGAAGGAAGATCTACGTTAGATTTTCACTGCGCTCTGGGTCGCGCTGTATAACGACGGAGCGTCAAGGAGGGCTGGGGGCCATGAAACTATTATAGGTTTCCACGACTGTTTCGTACCAACCGGTCTTCTTTACAGGCAACACGTTTACTCCGGGGTGTGGAATCGCTTCGCGAATGAGCAAACCGGTAGTTGAGACGCGCAACTCGAATTCAGCGGACCCGGTCACGGGGATGAACGTGGCCGAGCCGTACTCCGCATCGAGCAGCACACTAAGGAATGCGTATCGCCGGCGCAGGCCGAACAGGTCCACAGGCTTGTCATGCGTGAGCGAATAGACGGTCCGGACAGCAGAGCGCTCCTCCTCAATGGCGTGGTAGCGCCCCCCTACACGATCGAGTTCGTAAGCGGTGTGCAGACCCAGTATGTTCGCCAGCGGCTTCCACTTGAGGATGTGCGCGTCGACGTAGATCTCATCTCCAGCGAGCTCGTACCTTGCCTGGCGCCCGTCAGGGAAACGGACCACCGCGGCGAAGCGCTGGGAGCCGTCAGGTTGCACAAAAAGGCTCGCTGCAAGGTCTTCGCGTGTCAGCGCCAGATAGCCCTGAGTGCCGATGGCGATGGCAGCCGCGAGCGCCCCCATCAAGAGCAAAACCAGCCCGGCAAGCGTCCAAATGGCAAATGGCAGCGGTCTCGCCCGCATCACAGCTACAATCCCGGCAAGGATCAGGATCACTCCGAGCGTGCCCAACATGATGGCAGCGAGAAAGAACGGCGAGGTTGTTAGCTCTGATGACATGGGCCAGACTATCTAGGAAATGACGAGTATCAGAGATGGTTACTGAAATCATACGATGAAAACCGTATATCTTCCTAATTAAAATTGCGACTTCGCGAAAAGACCGTTTCTCTTGTCGGTCAGCGTTTTGGCCTGTCAGCGCATTTCAATCTAGAATCTCCCGATGATAGTCCGTTACACTTCTTTGCGCTAGGAAGGAGAGACTTGTGCGGGAAGAGCGGAAGGCCAACTATTATGCAGTGCTCGAACTCTCACCTACCGCAACGGAAGCTGACATTAAAAAAGCCTGGCATGAACAAATGCAGGTCTGGCATCCGGACCGTTTTAACCATTCACCAACCTTGCAACGTAAAGCGGAAGCCCGAACCCAACTGATCAATCAAGCCTATCAGATCCTCAGTGATCCCATCGCGCGCACACGATATGATGCCGCCACCCGCACGTCCTCCCCTGCCCAACCCTCACGTCCTTCCTCCCCGCCGCGCCCTCAACCCGCTCCACGACCACGCCAGGAGCTCCGTGGGCCGCAATCACTCATTACCCTCTCTCGGCAAGGTCGACCCAAAGTCATTGTGCCTGCCATTCAAATGCTCGTGGACAGTAATGAGAAACTCCCCTATGACTTTCGCGGTCTCGTTCGAATAGCCGGGACCATTACAGAAACACTTCCGGCAGGCGACTATGCCATTGCTGAAGCCCCCGAGCTATTCTGTGTGGAGCGGCTGCCAGTGGAGGATCTCTATAAGATAGTCTCGAATTCATCCAACGAGCGCCCGGGATTTTTGCGAAAGCTAGAAGGACTCCTCGGCTTCCCTAATCGGTTTCTTGTCATAGAAGGCACGATCCAACAGAGCATCGCTGGAGGGCGGCTGGGCCAATACCACACAAATGCATTGCTGGATTTCCTCGCCGCCATTACGGCGAGATACGGGATCCAGATTGTTCATGCGGATACCCGTCAAGAGGCAGAGGAACGCGTCGCGAATCTCGCAGCCCTGAACTATGCCTATTTCTTTGCGGAACGAGAGGGACTGGGGAGGTGTCTCAATGAGAACGACTTATGAAGGCGGCAGAGTCGATTAATTGGACCATCTGATTGCTAAGATAAAGCCAGCGATCGCCGATTAATCGACTCTGACTCCATTGGGGGAAACCAGGCGGTTAGTGATGGCGGCAATATCGGGACTCAATGCCTGCTCTTCGTCGGGACCGGCGATACGCGCGGCGCCGTCGGACAGCTCAATGCGATAATGGTTCTCCCGCTCCGAGAACCATTCGAAGTAAGGATGGGGAGCTAGATTCGGGTGAGGGTCGAAAGACATTAAGCTGACGTTACCGGTCTGGGGAATTTCAATATCTCCTAAGACCTGCGCAGCTAAGTCATCGTCGACAAAATCCGGATTGCGGAAGGTAATAAGCCGGCCGTGAATCTCTCCCTTAAAATCTCCGCGTAAGAAGAACTCAACCGCACCGATGGCCGCGAAGTTGATTCGGCCGACCACTCGGCCCGGGACCCGATTGTCTAGGAAACCGTCCTTGACCCAGCGACCCTTTGCAAACTTCTGCGCCATGGCCGAGAATCGGCGTCAGTCTGGAATGAGTTGCCACTCATCCTTTTCAATCCAAACAGGCTTGCCGGTTTCGAGCTTCTTTACATCCTCTTTTTCAAACAGCCGCATGTAGCGCTGGATGCGGTCCTCATCTTCAATCCGCTCCTGTTGCATCATCCCGTTTGGCAGTTTGAATTTGTGCAGCAACATCGGCATCTTCCGAAACCTCCTCCAAGCCTTACAGTATTACACCCGCCCGCCCTGGCCGCGCCAAGACGCGGCCTTTGCCCCTAACACCCGCCCGCCCTGGAGTCATCGACCCCTTGCAAAAGAAAAGCAAGGGGTACCCCGGACAGACTCAATGACCCCTGACACCCGCCCGCCTCGGCCCGGCGTCGAGACGCGGTCCTTTGCCCCGTGACACCCGCCCTATCCCCGACCCCAGGGATAGGGGTCCTCGCCGCGAGGACAGCCGCTTTTGTCCGTGGCACACCCTACCGGTAGGCACAGTACCGAAGGCGTCTGGCTGGTGTCAAGCGGCGGTGGATTTACAGAAGCGCGGCATTCTATAATAGCAATAGCGCTATACGAAGAAGGAGTCTTCATGCCAATTTACGAATACCATTGTGAAGCCTGCGGAAAAGATTTTGAGGAACAACAATCCATGAGCTTTACTGCCTCCGAGACAGACTGTCCTTTTTGTTACAAGAAGCAGGCTCTCCGCAAGATCTCATCCTTCGCCTCTTCGGTTAAAGGTCCGCACCGCAAACCCAAGTCTTCCGATATCAAGGCCGAGCAAGCAATTCAGAGGATTGAGCAGTCCACAACCAGGCTGCCCCCGCCGTTTGGAAAACGCGGGGATTATGAGCCGACGCCGTAGTGAAGCGCGCGTCTGACGGGAAAACGTCCCGTCTATCGTCCGTGGGGCTGGGCGGATGGAGAAAATATCCTAGGGCGTAGAAGGCCCGGAGGTGACTTCGACGATGTTGATCCCTTGCAAAAACCAATGCTACGATCAGTTCCGAGGTTTCAAACCGGGACAGGCTAGTGAAAGGATACGACAATGACTAAGGTCACCGCCATCCTTGGCACGTGCGTTTCACTTCTCTGGTTTACTCCACTCATCCATGCCGATGTAAATATCCCCGGGCTGGGCTCCGGCGCCTATGACGTTCCCTCCGTCGGCGGCCCTGGGGACAAGGTCGACAAAGCGCCAAACTGCGAGACCCACCTGCGACCGAAGATCACCAAGGTTACGCCTGATCCCGTCAAGCCAGGCGAGAAAATTACCATCAAAGGGGAAAATTTCCAGAGCAAGGACTGCTTGCAAGATGTCTCCTTCGGCACCCGGGGCGGCGCTCGCTCTGATACCAAAATCTCGTTTAAATATATCGATGAGTCCACCGTCGAGGCCATTGTGCCCGAGTTAAAGGCTGGCTTGTCTCCCGTCAATGTAGTTACCGTCGGTGGCAGTGCGCAGCAGATCCTGCTGATTCAGGCCAAGGACAGCGGCTCCGCAGACACAGGCTCCGCGAAAGACGGCAGCTCCGCAAAAGACGGGAGCTCAGCAAAAGACGGGAGCTCATCCAAGTAACCGCTACTGATCCATCACGGCCTGACTGACTTGCCACAGCCTCTGTCAGTTTCTGGTCGAATCCTACGATCTTTGCATCGCCCGTGGGGCTGCATCGCCCGGCCTCCTGCTCGACTTGCTGCAGTACCTATGCTACCCTTTGCGCCCTTTTATTATAGCGACGACCGCCATGTTTAAGAAAATCCTAATCGCCAACCGCGGTGAGATCGCCATGCGGATCATCCGGGCCTGCCGGGAGCTTGGGATCCGGACTGTGGCCATTTATGCCGAATGCGAGTCCACCGCCATTTACGTGAAAAAAGCCGATGAGTCCTATCTCATCCCCGGACCGATTCAAGGGTTTCTGGACATGCAGGCGATCGTGGACCTGGCAAAGCGAGCCGGGGCGGATGGCATTCACCCTGGTTACGGTTTTCTTTCGGAAAATGCCGAGTTTGCAAGTCTCTGTGAGACTTCCGGCATTGCCTTCATCGGACCTTCCCCGGAAGCCATCGCCCGTATGGGCAACAAAGTGGAAGCCCGTAAGATTGCTCAAGAGGCGGGCGTACCCATTGTTCCGGGCACGGAGGCCGGCATTACAGATCCCTACCAAGCCCTCCTCTTTGGGGAACGCACCGGCTACCCAATCATGGTAAAGGCCTCTATGGGCGGGGGCGGCCGGGGCCTGAGAGTCGTGCGCGGCGGCGAAGACCTGCTCGCCCATATGGAATCAGCCCGACGCGAGGCGCTCTCCGCATTTGGCGATGGGGAAGTGTTTCTCGAGAAATACATCGAGGGGCCCCACCACATTGAATTTCAAATCCTCGCGGACAAACACGGCCACGTCATTCACCTCGGCGAGCGCGACTGCTCCATCCAACGACGACACCAAAAATTGATTGAGATTGCCCCATCACTGGTCCTCACCAAGGAATTGCGAGCGCAGATGGGAGAGGCGGCGATTGCCATTGCTAAGGCGGTTAACTACGACAATGCGGGTACGGTCGAGTTTCTTCTGGATCGGGATCATCACTATTACTTCATCGAAATGAATACCCGTATCCAGGTCGAGCATACGATTACGGAACAGATCACAGCCATCGATTTGGTGCGGGCGCAGATTACAGTTGCAGCTGGTCAGCCGCTGGAGATCTGCCAGGAGGATGTGACCCTGCAGGGGCATGCGATTCAGTGCCGGATCAATGCGGAAGATCCTCGCAATCAATTTCGGCCCTGCACTGGCACCGTGACCGCCTATTACTCGCCGGGAGGTATCGGCGTCCGGATTGATGGCGCCGTGTATAAGGATTACACGCTGCCTCCCTATTACGACGCCTTGCTGGCCAAACTTGTGGTTAGGGGCCGCACGTGGGAAGAAACGGTCAGCCGCGCTCACCGCTCTTTGGAAGAGTACGTGCTGCGGGGCATCAAGACGACCATCCCGTTTATGAAGCGGATCATGGAAGATGAGGATTTCCAGGCCGGCCGCTTCGATACGAGTTATCTGGATACCCACCCCGACTTGTTCAACTACGAGGAGTCGATTGACCCGGAGGATCTGGTCCTCGCGATTTCTGCAGCCATCGTGGCATATGAAGGGCTGTAGGTGAAAAAATCTTCGAGGGGCAAGCCGGCAGCGCGGCAAACGACACGCAGGATTTCTCTGCCTCCCCGTGGTCCTGTGCTCAAGGCCGGCAAGACCGGCAGTAAGCCGCAGGACAACGCCTTTGAATTTGAGCCAGCGCCGCCCAAGAGACTTCTCTTGACGGACGTCGCCCTTCGCGATGGCCACCAGTCGCTGCTTGCAACGCGCATGCGGACCGAGGACCTGCTGCCCGTCGCCGAACGTTTGGACAAGGTCGGATACTGGTCGCTCGAGGCCTGGGGGGGCGCCACCTTTGATACCTGCCTGCGCTTTCTGAAAGAAGATCCGTGGGAGCGGCTTCGAGCGCTCAAGCGCGCGATGCCGCGCACCCGCCTACAGATGCTCTTGCGAGGGCAGAATCTTGTCGGCTATCGCCATTACCCGGATGATGTGGTCAATGCCTTTGTCGAACGCGCAGCCACCAACGGCGTGGACGTATTCCGGGTCTTTGACGCGTTAAACGATGTCCGCAATATGGAAGCGGCGATGGCGGCAGTTCGACGGTCCGGGAAACATCTCGAAGCCTCAATCTGTTACACGACCAGCCCGGTTCATACGCTCAAGCGATTCGTCGAACTCGCCAAGCGTCTCGAAGACCTCGGCACCAACACCTTGTGCATCAAGGACATGGCGGGACTCCTTGCGCCTATGGATGCCTACACCTTGGTGCGCGCGCTCAAGGCCGCGGTCGACGTGCCGATTCATCTCCATACCCATTACACGTCAGGCATGGCGTCGTGCAGCGCCCTTATGGCAATCCTGGGCGGGCTCGATATGCTGGATACCGCGCTCTCACCGCTTTCGGGCGGCACCTCTCATCCACCAACCGAGAGCTTCGTCGCGATGCTCGGCGGCACCCCCTACGACACGCTTCTCGATCTCGCCACGTTTGCACCGATCGCCGAAGAGTTACGAGCCACCAGAAAAAAATATCACCAGTTTGAAAGCGACTTTGCCGGGATTGACTGCGAAATTCTGATTTCGCAGATCCCCGGCGGAATGCTCTCGAACCTTGCGGCACAACTTGCCGAGCAAAACGCCTTGGACAAAATGAAGATGGTGCTGGAAGAGGTGCCACAAGTCCGCAAGGATTTCGGTTATCCCCCGTTGGTGACGCCGTCAAGTCAGATCGTCGGCACGCAGGCCACTCTGAATGTCCTGACGGGCGAGCGCTATAAGGTCATCACGAGCGAAACGCGGCACTACTTCAAAGGGCTCTACGGCAGACCTCCTGGCCCGGTCGATGAGACCATCCGTCGCCGGGCCTTGGGTAAGGAGCGGGTGATTGAAGAACGGCCTGCCGACCTCCTGGAGCCCGAAATGCCCAAAGCCCGGAGGGAGGCAGGAGACAAGGCCCGAAGTCAAGACGACGTTCTCGCGTTTGCGCTCTTTCCGGCCGTCGCCAATGATTTCTTCGAGGAACGGGAGCGCGGGGATCTCAAACCGGAGCCTCTGGCGCCACTGCCGACTAAAGGACCGGCCGTGGCTCATGAGTTGAAGCTGGCACCGCTTGAGTTCAAGGTCACGGTGCATGGGGAGAGCTACCACATCAAGGTTTCCGGGTCTGGCCGAAAAGCCGATGGCAGCAAGCCGTACTACATCAAGGTCAATGACCGGCTGGAGGAAGTTCATCTGGAACCGTTGGTCGAGGTCTTGACGGGCGCCCCTGAAGCCGCTGAAACCGGAGGGCCGAAAGCTCCGCGAAGGCCCAAAGCACATGCGCCCGGCGACGTCACCACCCCGATGCCTGGGAAAGTCGTGCGAGTGGCGGTGACCGAGGGCCAAGAGGTCAAAAAGGATGAATTGGTGCTGATCGTCGAAGCGATGAAGATGGAGAATCAGGTGCACGCCACCATTGCCGGCACGGTGAAAACTTTGTATGTGAAAGAAGGTGACGACATCAAACCGGATGAAACGCTTCTCGTCATCGAGTAACACTATCATTTCCACTTTTCCCCTCGATCACTACCCTCCTCAGACTGTTCGCTCAAACGACCACAAAACTACTTTTGTCCGTTGCGGGGAAGGCCCGCCTGTCGTGTTCCTGCACGGCTACGATGGGGCCATGTGGATTTGGGAGCACCAGATCGAAGCGCTCCGAAAACGCTTCACCCTTTTCATTCCCGACTTGATCGGCCACGGGCTGTCAGAAAAGCCGCGCATCGCCTACACCCCCACAGCGTATCTGAACTGGTTGGAAGGGTTTCTGACCGCCGTCGGCATCGAACGTGCCGATTTTGTAGGAAGCTCTATGGGCTGCGGGCTCATCCTGGGGATGGCGATAACAAGACCCCAGCGAATTGGCCGCCTGGTATTGATCTCCGGCTTTCCTGCGCGTGTGCTCAATCGAGGCGGCGGGTCTCATCTGCGTCGGTTTTTGTTGCTCCGCATGGGATTTCTTTTCAGTCTCGCCTACTACATGCTACCTCGACGTTCTCTGCAAAAGATCCTGCGGCGCGTCGTATATAACCCGGCCCAAATTACCCTTGCCGTAGCCGAGCGAGCGTACCGGCTGCAAAAAACCTACGGCAAGGCCTGGCCGCTCTGGTCCTCCCTCTGCGAACTTCATCAGTG
>DASXSU010000029.1:0-9160 GCA_036505795.1 Nitrospirales bacterium | reverse complement strand
ACGGTCGGCTGATCGATGGCGACTGGAGGCAGGGCTATAGGGCGTTCGGCATCCGCGAGGGTCTCGCCGATCCCGATCTCCGCGAACCCCGCGACCGCCACGATGTCTCCGGCCTCGACGCGGTCCACCTCCTGTCGCTCTAGCCCTTCGAAGATGAGCAGATCGGAGGCCCGGCCCGGTACCTGAGTTCCATCGGTCTTGATGCGTATAAGGCTTTGCCGCTTGCTCAGCGTTCCCGACAGGAGTTTGCCGATACCCATCTTTCCCTTGTAGGGATCGTTCACCAGCGCGAGCACGAGCATTTGGAGCGGCCGGTCGGGAAAGATAGGAGGGGCGGGAATTTTTGCAATGATCATGTCGAGCAACGGAGCGATATCAACGCCGGGTTTCTCGGTGTCGAGAGATGCGGTTCCGTTGAGCGCGGAGGTGTAGACCATCGGAAAATCGAGTTGCTCGTCGGTCGCGCCCAGGTGGGCGAAGAGATCGAACGTTCGGTTGACCACATCTTCGATCTGCGCATCGTGGCGATCGACCTTGTTTACAACGACGACGGCCTTATGTCCCAGTTGAAGCGCTTTGCGCAGCACAAACGTGGTCTGCGGCATCGGCCCTTCCTTTGCATCGACCACCAGCAGCACCCCGTCGACCATCCGGAGGGTCCGCTCCACTTCACCGCCAAAGTCCGCGTGTCCGGGCGTATCCACAATGTTAATTTTCACGCCGTTGTACATGACGCTCGCGTTTTTAGCCTTAATGGTAATTCCGCGTTCGCGTTCCTGGTCCATCGAATCCAGGATGCGCTCACCCATGCCCGTAATGTTTCGGTGGGCGAGCGTTTGCCGGAGGATGGCATCAACGAGGGTAGTCTTTCCGTGGTCCACGTGCGCGATAATCGCGATGTTGCGTAAATCGGTGCGGCGCATGCTCATGTCAATCTCGTCATTTTAAAGCCCTTTTATCACAAAAAAAAAAGCCGCCCGCCGTTGGCAGACGACCTGGCTATGTAGAATACCATAAAGGGGAGTAAGGAGTAAACGTTAGAGCATGGAGAAATGTCTTCAGCAAAGCCTGCGCGGCTCTGTTCATCCGCCTTGTGATTGGAGCAGAGGCAGGGTATCATGAAATCCTCACGATGCGGCCCTTCTTAAAGACCTTTTTCATCGCCACGGTTGTCGTCGTCGCTGTCAGCGGGGTCGCCGTCGCCGGCACCGTCTGGTACCTGCTACGAGATCTTCCGTCCATTAGCGGCCTGCACGAGTATCAGCCAAGCTTGGTGACGCGAGTCTATTCCGCTGATAAACAAGTCATTGGACAGTTTTTCGTCGAGCGCCGTATCCTGGTGCCGATCGAAAAGATTCCCAAAGCATTGGTCAATGCCGTCATTGCGACGGAAGACTCCCGATTTTTCGAGCATCGCGGAATTGATTTCGTCGGCATTGGACGAGCGATGCTGACGAACATTCTCTCCGGCAGAATCCGGCAAGGGGCCAGCACGATCACTCAGCAGCTAGCTCGATCGTTGTTTCTTTCTCCCCATCGAGATTTCGAACGCAAAGTTCGCGAAGCGCTGCTGGCTCTGAAAATCGAGCAGATGCTGGGTAAGGAACAGATCCTGGAGCTCTACCTGAACCAAATCTATTTTGGGCATGGGGCCTATGGCGTCCAGTCCGCCGCGCAAACCTATTTCAACAAGGACGTCGGCCAATTGACTTTACCGGAATCGGCGTTTCTGGCAGGCCTTCCAAAGGCGCCCTCCGATTATTCGCCCTACAATCATCAGCAGGCCGCCAAGCGGCGTCAAAGCCTGGTCCTAAAGCGTATGACTGAACAGGGATTCATTACTCCCAAGCAGGCCGAGCAAGCCATCGCGCAGGCGTTGGCTTTCCGGCCGCTGGTGCGGGACGACCTTGCGCCCTACTTTGTGGAGCGTGTACGGCAGCGCCTCGTCGCGGAGTACGGTGAGACGATGGTGTACAAGGGTGGACTCCAGGTCTATACCACGCTGTCCCGATCGGCTCAGGTTGCTGCGAACACTGCCCTTCAGGAGGGCCTGCGACAACTCGATAAACGCCAGGGCTATCGGGGGCCGTTGCGCCGTGCGCCGACCGGTGACAATCCGCTGGAGATACGTGTGGGGACGATAGGGGCGGGTTCGCTCCGCGAGGGCGACATTCTCGAAGGGGTCGTCACGAAGATCACCCGTGATGGCGTCATCGTGTCGACCCAAGGGGTAGTGGGAAAAATCGCTGTCGACGACCTTGCGTGGGCCCGACGGCAGGCCCGTGCAACAGACACGGCTAAAATCACTGAGTCGACCAAATCTCCGGGGGACATGTTTAAGATCGGAGACGTAGTCGAAGTCGGCGTGAAGAAGGTGGCAAGTCCTGTCTCGCACTTTAGTCTCGAGCAAACTCCTCAGGTCGAAGGCGCCTTGTTGTCGCTCGATCCCCGGACCGGACGGATTGTCGCAATGGTCGGCGGCTATGATTTTAAACGTAGCGAGTACAACCGAACGGTGCTTTCGCGCCGGCAGCCGGGCTCCGCCTTCAAACCTATCATTTACGCCACCGCGGTGGATAAGGGACTATCGCCGGGAACGCCGCTCGTCGACTCGGGCGTGGTCTACAACGAAAACGATCCCGACATGGTATGGCGTCCTGAGAACTACGATAAAAAATTCTATGGTCAAATCCTGATGCGAGACGCGCTGGCTCATTCTCGCAATGCCGCCACCGTACGTCTTCTGGAAAAAATAGGGGTGTCCTCCGTTGTTGATCTTGCGCAAAAAGTCGGGATTGCCTCGGCATTGGCGCATGATCTCACGCTGGCACTCGGCTCTTCCGGCGTCACTGTGCAGGAGCTGACCGCGGCCTACGGTGTCTTTTTAAACCAAGGCATGCGCTTAGAGCCTTATCTGATTGAGTCCGTTGTGGACGCCAGCGGAAAATCTTTGGAAAATCACCTGGCGGAACCGCGTGAGGTTGTGTCGAAAGAGACCGCCTATCTCATCACCAATATGATGGAGGACGTCATCCAACGAGGGACGGCCGTAGCGGCGCGGGGGATGGGACGGCCCCTGGCGGGTAAGACCGGCACGACGAATGACTTTACCGATGCCTGGTTCATCGGCGGCGCGCCGAATCTCGTCACAGGGGTCTGGGTCGGTTTCGATGATATCCGGTCGATCGGCGAGAAGGAGACCGGTTCACACGCGGCCTTGCCGATTTGGATGAGCTACATGAAAGCGGCGCTCGAACCGCTGCCGGTCATCCCGTTCATGATTCCGGAGGGCATTGTCTACGCCAAGATCGATCCCGCGACGGGCTTACTTGCGGCGGACGATTCGACGACCAGCGTAGTAGAGGTCTATGTGAAGGGGACGGAACCCACGCAACAAGCCGCCGAGAAGGCTTCCCCCTCCGACTTTTTTAAATTCGACAAACTCTAGCGGATGGTATCAGAAGGTTAGGACTTTGCATCCCCATATTCTTCGTGCCAAGCCATTTGAATGGCTTCGAGGATCTTCTCATTGGACTTTTCCGACTTACCAACGAAACCAGGCAGCGCACTCACCCATTTGTGAAGGTCGGTGAATCGGACCGTGAGGGGATCCACGTCCGGATGCTGTTCCATTAAAAGCAAGGCAATGTCTTCAGTGTCGGTCCAGTCTAATTCCATGCACGCACCTCTTAGGGAATCTGGGACAGCTTCTTATTTTTCAGCGCTTCTTGCAACGAATGGTCCATCAACCTTTCGGCCAGTGGATATGACGCCGTATTGAGCCCCTCGATCGCCTGTCGGATTTTGCGATGATCCTTGCCGGTCATGGCTTGTTTCAATTCTGCTTCGGCCCGGCGGATTGCCGTGAGTTCCTCAGAAGTCACTAAGCCCGTGGTTTCGCCTGCACGCGCCATAGCTTTGTCCGTCGCGCGCAAGATGCTCTCGGCCTCGTTAATTGCCTCGATCCGCTGCCGTTCCGTGATGTCCTGCTGCGCGAAGACGTAGGACTCGTGGATCAGTCGTTCCACTTCTTTGTCGGAAATGCCGTGGGAAGGTTTTACTTCGATCGACTGTGCCTCGCCGGTGCGAATATCACGAGCCGTGACGCTCAGGATACCGTTGGCATCGATCATGAAGGTGACCTCGACGCGTGGTACGGCAGCCGGAAGCGGGGGGATCTTCAATTGGAACCGTGCCAGGCTTCGGTTGTCCTTCGCCAGTTCCCGCTCGCCTTGAAGGATGTGGATGTCTACCGACGTTTGCCCATCGACGAAGGTGGTAAACATTTCCTTGGCGCTGGTCGGAATCGTAGTGTTGCGGCGAATCAAGCTGCTCATGACCCCGCCCATGGTCTCAATGCCGAGCGTCAGCGGTGTGACATCCAGCAGCAGCATGTCCTGAATGCCGCCGGCCAGAATGCCGGCCTGTACACCGGCCCCAAGCGCCACGACCTCGTCAGGATTGAGCTCGCAATGCGGGGGCTTCCCAAAAAGAGCCTGGACTTTTTGGCGAATCAGTGGAATTCGGGTGGAGCCGCCGACCAGCACCACTTCATCGATGTCGGCTGCCGAGAGACCGGCATCGGCAAGGGCTCCGCGCGTGGGGATTAGGGTCTTCTCGACGAGCTCCATGATCAGGGTCTCGAATTCCTGGCGTGTGAAGCTCCGGCGGTAGGTGCCTTTCCCGTTTGGGAGCGGCATCTCCAATGAGGTCTCATTCTCAGTGGACAGTCGGCACTTGGCCTGTTCGGCACGAACACGGACCTCCTGCGCCAACTCGGGATGCCCCTCGATCTGGACGCCGTGTTTGGTTTTAATCTCTTCCAGCACGGTTTGCATGAGGCGCCGGTCAAAGTCATCGCCGCCTAGATGCGTATTACCGTTTGTCGCCAAAACTTCAAAGATGCCGCCCTTCAGTTTGAGAATTGAGATATCGAACGTCCCACCACCCAGATCGTAGACCGCGATCATGCCTTGTTTGCGTTTCTGAAGCCCATAGGCAAGCGCCGCCGCCGTCGGTTCATTTACGATACGCATGACGTCCAACCCGGCGATCTTTCCCGCGTCCTTGGTAGCTTGGCGCTGGCTGTCATTAAAGTAGGCCGGGACGGTAATGACCGCCTTGCGGATCTCTTCTCCGAAGAACTCCTCGGCGCGCGCTTTCAGCTCCTTCAGGATCATGGCGGAAATTTCCGGAGGGGTGAGCGCCTTGTCGCCGATATGGATTTGAATGACGCCGTCGTGTTCGGTCAGCCGATAGGAGAAGTACTGAAGCTCTTCCTTCACGTCACTGAGGCTTTTGCCCATGAAACGCTTCACCGAATACACGGTCCGTTCGGGGTGTTGCGTGAGCTGTTCCTTTGCGGCGTCACCGACGAGCAGTCCTTCTGGAGTGTAGGCCACGATCGAGGGCACGAGCGTGCGTCCTTGGGCGTCTGCAATCACAGTGGGAGTCTTCCCATCCATGTATGCGATCAGGGAGTTAGTGGTGCCTAAGTCGATTCCGACAATCCGCGCCATTATTGTTTCAAGGCCTCCGCAATGTTGGCGAGCATCGTGTTTAGGTAGTTTCGTTGTGAAAGAATGTCACGCATTTGTTTCAGCCCCTGTTCTTTTTCGATTTTCTGAGCCTGATCGACGGGCGACCTTTCCACAAGCTGGTCCCAAATATGAAACAGCTCGGCCAGTCGCCCTTCTAAGGCGGCGCGTTTCACTTCCAGTGTGCTCCGTTCCGCTTTCAGTTTACTCATGAGCTCCTGGCCGGCGGAACCCTGCTGATCCTTCACGCTCTTCAATTCCTCGAGTTGGTCTTGAATTTCCAGCAGGGTCTCAAAGAGATCGGTCGGAGGCTTGCCGGGAATCTCCTTCGACGATCCGGCCTCGAGGCGCAACAGGTACTCCACGCGCTCAATCGGGTCCTTCAAGGTGTGATAGGCTTTATTCAGCGTTGCTGAGTTGGCAAGACTGACGGCCCGTTCCATCTCAGACTTGCCTTCATAGAAGTCGGGATGAAAAGCCCGGCTCATCTCGTAAAACTTGGTTTCAAGCCTGCCTGTATCGATATTCAACTTCCGCGGCAGGCCGAGGGCGGTGAAGTAATCGCTCTCCTTCGACAGAGGTTGGACCTTTACGCACTGTTGGCAGAAGTACTCGCCACCGATGTCCGACTGGCAATTCCAGCACATGCTTCGAGCCAGCGGAATCTCCCTCTTCTCCATAGTCGCCTCTTTAAAATAAATAGGCCCGGCGGACGGCCGGGCCCATTGATGCTCCTGATTGCTTGCCGCGAAGAACGGACCGGCCGTTTGTGATCTACGCCGAGAAGGACTCGCCGCAGCCGCAACTCTTTGTGGCGTTCGGATTGCTGAACTTAAACTGGCCGCTTAACAAGTCCTTGTGATAATCGAGTTGGGTCCCCTGCAAGTAAATGGCGCTTTTCATGTCCACGATCACGCGAATATCTTCTACGTCGTAGACCTGATCATGAGGCCCTACCTCGTTATCGAAATTGACGGTATAGCTCAAGCCCGAACAGCCTCCACCCTTTACGCCCAGCCGTAAAGCCGCAGCGTCGAGCCCCTGCACTTCCTGGAGGCGCTTGACTTCTTTAATGGCGTTCGGCGTCAGCGTCACGATTGGAGTTGTTGCTTGGGTGTTATCCATCGTTTCGTCCCTTACTTTGCTTGTGGTTGTCCGGCTGTCGTCGCCGTGGTCGCAGCAAGCGCGCCATCCGATTTTTTCTTGTAGTCTTCCAGGGCTGCTTTGATCGCATCTTCCGCCAACACCGAGCAGTGGATCTTCACCGGCGGCAGGTTGAGCTCCTGCACGATGTCGGTGTTCTTGATTTTATAGGCGTCTTCCACGGTCCGTCCCTTAAGCCATTCCGTTGCGAGGCTGGAGCTCGCAATCGCCGATCCGCAGCCGAAGGTCTTGAACTTGGCGTCCACGATGACGTCGTCTTGGACCTTGATCTGCAGCTTCATGACGTCGCCGCATTCCGGCGCGCCTACGATGCCTGTGCCGACCGAGTTGTCATCCTTCGGCAAGCTGCCGAGGTTCCGAGGATTATTGTAGTGGTCGATTACCTTATCGCTGTACGCCATGATTCCTCCTTGTCGCCGTCGCGGCCTCCATCAATGGGCGGCCCATTGTACCGATTTCAGATCAATGCCTTCTTTTGCCATTTCATAGAGCGGGGACATCTCGCGTAGCCGGGTGACCGCCTCGACCATTCGTTTGGCGGTATAGTCGACTTCTTCATCGGTGTTAAAGCGGCCCAGACCAAATCGGATCGAGGAGTGCGCTAAATCCGATCCCACACCGAGTGCACGCAACACGTACGAGGGCTCCAGCGTCGCGGAGGTACAGGCTGATCCGGAGGACAGCGCAATTTCCTTCACGCCCATCAATAACGCTTCACCTTCGACGTAAGCAAAACTAATGTTCAGATTATTCGGCAGTCGCTCGGTCGGGTGCCCGTTGAGATAGCACTCATCCAGCTTTTCCATGATCCGTGTCTGCAGCCGATCGCGCATCGCCGCGATCCGCTTGGTATCGGCTGCCATCTCCTGCTCGCAAAGCTCGGCGGCTTTACCGAAACCCACGATCAAAGGAACCGGAAGCGTCCCGGAACGCATGCCTCGCTCATGACCGCCGCCATCGATTTGCGGCACGATACGCACGCGCGGGCCTTTCTTGCGCACATACAGCGCGCCCACGCCCTTCGGACCATAGATTTTATGGCTGCTGAAGGACATGAGGTCGACGCCGAGTTGGTTCACATCGACCGGAATCTTCCCCACGCCCTGTGTCGCGTCACAGTGGAAGATGACGCCCTTCTCTTTCGCGATCTTGCCGATCTCGGCAATGGGATTGATAGTTCCAATCTCGTTGTTCGCGAGCATGATCGAAATCAAGATGGTTTTTTCGGTGATCGCATTCCGGACATCCTCGGGGCTGACTCGACCCTGTTTGTCGACCGCCAGGTATGTCACCTCGACGCCGCGTTTCTCTAGAGATTTGCACACATCCAGCACTGCACGGTGCTCGGTCATTGACGTGATAACGTGGTTGCCCTTTTCCTTATACATCTCCACGGCGCCCTTGAGCGCCAGATTGTCGGACTCTGTGGCCCCGCTCGTGAACACGAGCTCTTTGGTATCGCAGTGGATCAGTTTCGCAATCTGCTTACGGGCATTCTCCACGCCTTCTTCAGCTTCCCAACCGAACTGATGGTTACGACTTGCCGCGTTACCAAACTTCTCTACAAAGTAAGGTAACATCGCCTCGAGAACCCGTGGGTCCATTGGCGTCGTGGAATGATTATCCATAAAGATCGGAAACTTCATCGTGGAACTCCTTTAGCCTTTGAACGCTAGTGAAGTGGCGCTCGTCGGTTGGATGGGGGTGCTGAAAGTCGTCATGTCTTCGATGGACATACTCTCAAGCAGCGAGTAAATGCTATTCTGGATATTCCGCAATGGAGTCCGGATATTGCAGCGCGCCATCTGGACGCAATGGGATTCCTCATTATGGTAGCATTCCGTGATGCCGATATGGCCTTCGATCGCTTGAATGATAGATAACACGGAGATATCACAGGCCGGTTTCGCCAAGAGATAACCCCCCTTGGGGCCGTTGTGGCTAAGCACCACTCCCTTTTTCCCCAACTTCTGGAGCACCTTAGCCAGAAGTTCTACCGGGATGCGGTATTCTTGGGCAATCTCTTTGGTGTTGACAGCGCGCAGTGAATTCTTAGAAGCCATATACTGCACCGCCATTAGGGCGTAGTCGGTTTTTTTAGATAGCTTTAACATGGTCGTATATCCGATATCTGAGGTCCCCGACCCAATGCATCGGAGACCATCTCAGTCGGGTATAGTAGCACGCTTTAAAAATCCCTGTCAAGAAACATAAAGTTATAATATATCAAGTACTTATAACTTGGAGGTAATGATGGATCAAGTCCGTGTGCGTTTTGCACCCAGCCCGACAGGCTACCTTCATGTCGGTGGGGTCCGGACGGCCCTTTTCAATTGGTTGTTCGCGCGGCATCACGGTGGCGTCTTTATTCTAAGGATTGAGGATACGGACAGGGAACGATCCACACCTGAAGCGATCAATGCCATTTTGGATGGGATGAAATGGGTGGGGCTGAACTG
>DASXSU010000028.1:0-9206 GCA_036505795.1 Nitrospirales bacterium | reverse complement strand
TTTCCGTTGATCGGTCTGGCCTGGACGATCGCAGACTAACGCCGGCCAGCCCGATGCATTGTTGCTCTTCCTGACGCCAACCCTGCAGCCTGCAGGCGAAAGCGTCTTGAAGGCCTTGGACAACCGAGCGGTAGGACAGGTTGGGAGCGGAAAAGGAATCAAATTCCTGGGTGAAGGTCGGGTCCGGGAGAAGGGGGTCTGTCGTGGAAGACGGTCTCAAGACGCTTTCGGCTTCGGCTTGATGCGGCGGAGCGTTCCTGCTTGCGCAGCGTTTCCGTTGATCGGTCTGGCCTGGACGATCGCAGACTAACGCCGGCCAGCCCGATGCATTGTTGCTCTTCCTGACGCCAACCCTGCAGCCTGCAGGCGAAAGCGTCTTGAAGGCCTTGGACAACCGAGCGGTAGGACTGGTTGGGAGCGGAAATGGAATCAATTTCCTGGGTGAAAGTCGGGTCCGGGGGAGGGGCGGGTCCTGTCAACGAACAACCTGGGCACCCATAGCTCTGCCATATGCAACGGGTCTGATGCTGGCTCCCGAAGCCCAAGTCGCCACGAACTATCGCGACAAGCCAGTAGTGTTCTACGGTGCTTGCCTAACTATCAGTGAAGCGGCACAGGGACTGTAGGAACAACCATTGGGGTCGCGGGCGCGACTTGACCAGGTGAGCTCGCTGCCTGGGATTCGATGAGGCGCGCGAGTACATTCATAAATCCGCTCCGCGCAGCCGGAGACTGTGCTTGTGGATCTCCGGGCGCCACGCCGAAAAACGGAGCCTCGAGCGCTCGTGGGAATCGGCCGTCCTGTCGCATCGCCGTTGCAATCTCTGCGTGCCGCGCGGCGAGCGCCTGGTTAATCTGGGCCACACGCGCGTCAAATGCGCGAAGTTCGCCGACAACCTCTGCGGCCGTCGGCTCTCGGCGGAGGCGCTGTCGAAGCGCCGCCCGCGCCGATTGCTGTATAGCCGGATCAACTTCCTGTACCGGTGGTGCAGCTGCTGGCGGTACAATAGTGCCCTGTCCGACGTTGAAGGGAGCGATGCGCTCAGCGCCGACGGTACGCGCTTGCTCCACAAAATCATTCTCCGCGCTCAGTCCCGCGGCAGTCAGATCCGCCACTCGCGGCGCCACCGACAGCTTGTGAGCCACATGCGCCCGCATCCGGTCCTTTAACCAATTTGAAGCCCGCGGAGACAGCACAACAGTTGGAACCGAAGGGGCCAGAACCATCGGAGGAGGCAAGCCCTTCGTCGGAGGCAAACTCGTACCGGGCCCGCCAGGACTGTCCTGGAGACGCGGAGGCAGTTGCACATCGGCTTGCATGAGGGCCGGAGTGAGGAGGGCCGCCGTCAATGCGGCAATGATAAACAGCCGTATACGCATTTTCCTCTCCTCTCTCTTCTAACGGATCGCTGGGTCCAACCGACCCATTTCCTCAATGAAGCTGCGTGATTCTGCAGGATTGCAGTACTGCGCCCGCCCCTCCCCATCACGTACGCGTACACACCACGGACGAATTTGCTGCGTCCAAAACTCTTCTGCGCGGTGCGCATTAGTGCCGGCATCCCTGACCCACTCTACCACCCGATCAAGCAGCGGCAGTGCGAACCAGGACTTCGTACCGGCGAACGTGAATCCGAGCCCGAGGTCGGGCGAGCCGTCGGCTCTAGGTACCGGCGCGCCACCCGGCGCCGTCACACTGGACGGACGCTGCACCTCAAGGCAGTCGTCGCGGCCCTGCACATGATTGACCATGCCGGTGCCTCTGCAGACAATTGGGCTTCTGATCGGGGGCTCTGGACACTTTCCCTCGCGCACGCATGCGCTTGAGTGTAGCAAGTGATCGTACATTGCATCAGACATGCCTCCCCTTTCCCGGCACTGATCGGTTGTCCCGTTCGCATCAATAACGAGGTTCTGACCGCTCGGGCAGGGGTTCGGGGAGTACCGATGCTCGCAACGGATCGAGCGATCGGGCATGATCGTACGGATGAACCCGGCTGGGCAGGTGAAGTCATTGGGCCCCGGGGCGGCAATCGCGGTACGCTGCGCCTCGCTCACCGGGCCGAAATAGACGTTGTTGAGAAATGCCTCCACATTGCCCTCCCAATGCATATCGACCTGGGAGGGCATGTTGTGCGCGCAGCCGGCGTACGGTGGGCCAACGGTCCAGGCAACCGTGGGCCAATCCCAACGCTGGAAGACATAGTCCCTTATGAAGTCGGCGAAGCCCTCGTACCAGGCGAGCGTCATGAAGTGGCCGTCTTCGCATTGCCCATGGTTGGTCATATAGTCCGGCCCGTCCGTGAACCAATGGATGAGTCCGCTATGATACGTGTTGTAAAGGACGTGGCCGATCTCGTGAGGGGTCGCGTTGAGACTTCTTGCAGCGTTACTGCCTGTAATCTTGTCGTCATCCACTAGGATCGTGTCATAGAGGGTGGTTGGAGTGCCTATCGGTGCGTCCACGGTATAGTTGAAGTCCATTTGATGATATTGTGTGCCGGCCCAGATTCGGGCCATGCTGTACTGCGCAGCCCAGAACTCGCGCGCAGCCATGTCCGCCACGGCGCTGCTACTATCATGCCGAAAGCCTCCGCCGATGCGAATAGTGCCGGGCGCTAACACCCCATTGTCCCCCATCTGGCGCTCAGGGGTTAAAAATGTGTAAGTGGCGTGGGACCGATAGTAGTTGAATACTTCAACAGGAATAGCGGCGCCGAAAGTGACCCCGGCGAGCACCACGTCTCGCAAGCCATCGAAAAAGCCGTAGTCGTGGGTGCCGACGCTGAAGCCAAAAAGACTACGCGCGTCAATACGCAGATAAACGTCTGGAGGGCTGCTGCTGGGAAAACCGTCGGAGCACTCGGCTGAAAAGCTTACATGGCCTGTCGAATCGGTATATCCTGCCCCGCAATACTCGTCCCATAATGGGTCGGCATCCATCGCCACTACTCGTAATCCAGCACAGGGTACATCTTTGTTTGCTCGCGCGAAGGATGGATCGGCGACATCGCCGGTGGGCGTGCTCACCACGCTTGCCGGACATACCACACGAACATCGACGGTGAAGCGCTCCGCGAGAGCAGGGGTGGCGGTTAAAAGCACGGTACTCGAGACAAAGATGGCCAGGATATTCTTCATGGGCTCTCCTTCCCGCGGAAGAAGAAAAGAAGCTACTGGAAAGGAAAATTGGCGGTAGTCTATGGCCGGTCAGCTTGAACAGTCAAGCGGTGTTACTTGAGAGGGCTTGGCGTTAGCGAACTTGGAGGATCAGCTCGAGCTCGATGGCCATGTTGAGGGGAAGCTCGGCAGCACCCAGCGCCAAGCGGGCGTGGCGACCGGCTTCGCCGAAGATCTCCACAAGTAAATCGGACGCGCCGTTGAGCACAGCCGGTTGCTGGGTGAATCCCTCGGCTGACGCCACATGGCCGGACATGCGGACCACCCGCTTGATATTATCGAGGCTCCCGAGTTCCTGCTTGGCGATAGCTAGCGCATTTAAAAGCGTCAGCTTCGCCGCTTCGTAACCTTGCTCCACCGTGAGATCTTTCCCCAGTTTGCCGGTAAAGACGATTTTGCCGTCCTTGAACGGTCCAGTGCCACTAAGAAACAAAAGATCTCCCGCTCGCACGGCGGGAACATAGGAAGCCACCGGTTTCGGCGCCGGTGGCAGCGTGATCCTCAGTTCGGCGAGCTTCGCTTCAAAGGACATTGGCTCTTCCTCGGATGGTCTTCATGAAGGAACCCGCTACTGTATATCAGCTCCGATGTTTTTCCAAATTCCAATACCATCTATCTCTTGGATCTTGGTTTTCGCCCACCTGATCCGCGGTTGACCAAGGGAGTATATGCGGCACACCCTCCTCCGCATCTCCCCCCCTCAACCAAACACCTTTACAATACCTCACCTTGCACGATTACTGCTTTGGTCTAGGCTTTGCAATCCTTTCCTATGTCGGGCATTTCAACTCAATTCACCAGGGAGGATTCTCATGAAGCGATCCATTTCCGTTTTAGCAATGCTGGTAGCCTTAGGAATGATCTCAGTAAGTTACGCTGCCGATCCCTCTGCCCCGTCAGCTGACAAAAAGGGAAAGAGCGCGAGCCAAGCCGTCAAAGGGGAAGTCCTGAAAATCGACGGCGAAAATTACACGATAAAGGATGCTTCAGGCAAAGAAGTCCGCCTCCATGTGGACAAGACGACGAAAACGCAAGGAACTTTGAAGGTGGGAGATAAGGTCGAGGCCGAGGCAACCGCCGAGGGCCATGCCACATCCATCAAGGCTGCGAAGTAGTCAGCTCTAAACACAAAGTACACCGAGTTCACAGGCGGGAGACCCGGTTGGATGTTTTCCGGGTCTCCCACAAGCCTTTAACCGTGTACATACTCTCATGGAACTCTTGCTTCGTTGGCAGTGCGAAGAGTGCCGTGGGGCATTGAGGCCCTGTCCTGCTTGTAAGGGCAAAGGCTACATCGACCGCTGGCTGCCGTATGAACTCGTCCACCAGTTAAAATCGGTCACTGTGATCATGGATCGCCGCAACTAACCTTAAAGCGTGAGCTTCGCCGCTTCGTATCCTTGCTCCACAGTGAGATCTTTTCCCGACCTTGCCACTGAAGACGACTTTGCCATCCTTGAACGGCCCCGCGCCGTTGAGAAACAAAAGATCTCCCGCCCGCACCGCGGGGACATAGGCAGCCGCCGGTTTCGGCGCCGACGGCAGTGTGATCTTCAGTTCGGCAATCTTCGACTCGAAGGACATGGTCAGCCTGCATCATCGGAGTAAGTAGTCATGGTGGAGGAGGTAGTAGAGATAAAGGAGTCCTTCTTTCCAATATCTTGTCACCGGACGGCAGTGGAACTTTTTTCCGGAAGACAGGTTCACCAGGTCGACCATAATCTAGTATGTCAGTGCGGAACCACTTTCTGTTTATAAGGCTTGGGTATCCGCAGGATAAAACTATGATGTTGTCTTCCAATTTTTCTGGTTTGCCATACACAATCACTAGGTTCCCAGACGTTATGCTCTCCTGAAATATTTCTGACTCCGCCGCTTGTTTTTTGGCAGAAAATGACGTTCGAAACAACCCTTCCCCCCTCGGGGATAGGAAAATTTTCTCGCGTTGAATGCTGTGATCAAGAAGCCAGTCATAATAGTGATGCTCAAGCAACAATAGAATGTCCAGATGATCCCCTTTGTCTACTACTTTGCTGTCAAGAATGACACCTGGCCATGCCATCTCGACAGTCCTAAACTTTTCCAAATCTTTCCGCACATCATCAGGATAAACTTCACGATTCGATTTCTTGAACTCCTCCTTCTCCTCAGAAGTTAGACCCCCATAAAGCTGCGTATGCGGACATCCAGAAAATACGACACAAACAGCTATGATGCTGAAAACCAAGACTATGTTTTTTAGGATCAACACTCTCACGGTCACCGCTTGAACTATGTGCTAATGCATGTCCTGAAAATATCCTCGTTGGCAGGCAAGTTGAAAAGAATCATACCAGCATGACGCCCGGAGGTCGCTCGATAAGCTCGATCTCGTAGCCATCAGGGGCGTCAATGAAGATGAAGCGGCTGCCCGAAGAGGAACTGGTCGGCCCATCCGTGATTGCCACGCCTTTAGCCTTTAGCGCATCAATTGTCTTGTCGAGGCTTTCCACCTGGAAGGCCAGATGCACCAGATCCTCCTGAACTTTTACGGGCCCGCTTGGCGGAAAGCTCGCGAGCTCGATCAACTCCTCGCTATTCGGGACTTTGAGAAACGCCAGGTGTGAGCCTCGGGGCGACGTCTTGCGCTCGACCACTTCGAGTCCCAGTACATCGGTGTAGAAGCGAATAGTCTGATCGATGTCGCTCACCCGCATTCTCGTATGCAAAAGTTTTGTGACCTGCATAGCTGGGATTCTGTGGAAACACGGACACCCTGTCAAGAGAGTACCGAACAGGGCAATAGTTTAGAAGGAGGAAAGAGAGTCTTGAAAAAACGTCACGAGGTAGCTAAATCCATCGTATGGTCATAACAAATATACCCCAGCGGCTGGACCGTTTGCCTTGGTCACGTTGGCATTGGCTCATCGTGTCTGCCCTGGGCATTACATGGATTCTCGACGGCCTCGAAGTGACTATTGTGGGTGCTCTTGGTCCCGTTCTCATGCACAAGGCTACTCTCAATCTAAGTCAAACTGAGGTCGGGTTGACGGCCTCCGCCTACTTGGCCGGCTCTGTAGCCGGCGCCCTTCTATTCTCGTATCTTACAGACCGGCAGGGCCGTAAAAAATGGTTCATGATCACTCTGACGCTCTATTTAATTTCCACGGTGCTTACCGCTTTCTCATGGGACCTTTGGAGCTTCATGTTTTTTCGTTTTCTCACCGGCGCCGGAATAGGGGGAGAATATTCCGCGATTAACTCGGCGATTGACGAATTAATCCCTGCACACGCACGTGGCCATACCGATTTGGCCATCAATGGGAGTTGGTGGTTAGGCACGGCAGCAGGTGCTCTCCTCAGCGTCCCACTTCTTAATCCGGCCATTATCGCCGAAACCATCGGCTGGCGGCTCTGTTTTCTCTTGGGCGCGGTTTTGGGGTTAGCCGTTGTCATGGTCCGAAGAAATCTGCCGGAAAGTCCTCGCTGGCTCATGACGCACGAAAGGTTAGAGGAAGCTGAGAGAATTGTTTCTGAGATCGAAGAAAGGGTGAAACGGGACAATGGCATCGACTCCTTGCCCGAACCACAGGGTTATATTGAGCTCCACCCAAGAGCTCAGGTGACATTTGTCACTGTCGCCCGCGAGCTGCTGCACACGTATCCGAGACGCACGCTACTTGGTATTGCATTGATGGTATCGCAGTCGTTTTTGTACAATGCCATCTCATTCACCTATCCCCTCATCCTGACCAAATACTACAACGTACCGGATAGTAATGTCGGCCTCTATATCCTGCCGTTTGCCGTAGGGAACTTCTTCGGGCCACTACTGCTCGGCCACCTATTCGATAGTATCGGCCGCAAGCCCATGATCACCTTCACCTACGCCGCCTCCGGTATCCTACTCGCTATTACCAGCTATTTGTTTCTACAGGGACAATTGACGGCGTTGACCCAAACCGTCGCATGGTCGATCATTTTTTTCTTTGCATCCGCAGGCGCTAGTTCTGCGTATCTCACGGTAAGCGAGATCTTTCCTTTGGAGATCCGCGCCATGGCTATCGCGTTTTTCTTTGTCATCGCTCAGGCAGCCGCCACCTTCGCCCCATGGTTGTTCGCAAAGTTAATCCAAACGTCTACCGTCAGCATTTTCTTTGGAAATCTCGTCGGCGCAACCTTTATGATCGGAGGCGCTATCGTTGCCTTGTTTCTTGCGGTTAAGGCTGAGCGGCAGCCGTTGGAAAATATTGCCGCGCCGCTGTCGACGCAAACCCTGGCTTAAGAATTGGGGTCAGAGTCGATTTATCAGTGGCGCGTTCGAGGTCTTTTAGACTGTGATGGTTGCCTGTGATAAATCGACTCTGACCCATTAGCTCAGCAAGTGTTACACTAGCCTGTGACAAGGAGTGGACGATGCCGATCGGTGGGGTAATCTCAGAAGGACGCGTACCGGTCAAGGTCTGGAGCGACCTCGATCAGGTCGAGTCTCAGGCGAGAGAACAGCTTGTCAACGCCTCGAATTTACCGTGCGTCTTCAAACATATCGCCGTCATGCCTGATGTCCATGTGGGGATCGGTGCCACGGTCGGTTCGGTGATTCCGACAAAGGACGCCATCATTCCCGCCGCGGTCGGCGTGGATATCGGCTGCGGCATGCTGGCGCTGAAAACCCAGTACACATCGTCCGTGCTGGAAGGCCGGCTGAAGAAGATCAGGGACAAAATAGAGGCCTCTGTACCTGTCGGGCCCACCTCTCATCGCTCCCCTCTCAAGGCAGGTCAAGCCTGGGAAGGCTGGAAGGAAGCAGGGAATTGCCATCGCGCTGTGCAGGATCTGATGAACAGGGCGCGCGCCCAGCTCGGGACATTGGGCGGCGGCAATCATTTTATTGAGCTCTGTCTGGACACGGAAGATGCGGTCTGGATTCTCCTGCATTCCGGCTCGCGCCATATCGGGAAGTCCCTGGCGGAACGTCACATTAATTCGGCCAAAGGCCTATTGCGGCAAAGCTTGATCAGCCTTCCTGATCCGAACCTGGCTTATCTGACCAAGGGGACGAAGGAGTTTGAGGCATACTGGCACGATTTGAAATGGGCCCAGGAGTATGCCTATCAAAACCGGCGCTTAATGCTCGAGTTGGTGATGAAGGCCGTCCAAGAAGGATTAGGACGTCAAGAACCGATCAAATCTCAGCTGCTGGTGAATTGCCATCATAATTACGTCGCGCTGGAGCGTCATTTCGGGGAAGATGTCTTTGTGACGCGCAAGGGGGCGGTCCGTGCGCAGGAGGGCGACTACGGAATCATTCCGGGCTCGATGGGAACGCGATCGTTCATTGTAAAGGGCAAAGGCAATCCTGAGTCGTTCAACTCATGCTCACACGGCGCAGGTCGCCGAATGTCGCGCACCGAAGCCAAACGGAGATTCAACACGGAGGACCTGTGTAAACAAACCGCCGGCGTGGAATGTCGCAAAGACCAGGGAGTGGTGGATGAGATACCGCAGGCCTATAAAGACATTGATTCCGTGATGAACCAGCAATCCGACCTCGTCGAGGTTGTCGCGCAGATCAAGCAGGTGCTGTGCGTGAAGGGATAAGAGCGGGTCTGGCATGCCGCATTCGGTGTGGCCAGATGCGGCGATCCGTTTTTGCTCACTTTAGTCCCGTCCGTTGGTCGGACTCACCTATAAAGCGCTCAGAAGCATGCCGGTGAGCCCGACGCCTTCCCCTTTCCTATACTTGTACAACGCGGCCACACCTCACAGGCATGCCGAGCCCTAATGTGCAGGTAGGGTTCCTACTCCGGAGGAAGAAGTGGGGTCAGAGTCGATTTATCAGTAGCGCATTTTTCGGGACCTTCTTCTACGATCGATAGGCGTCGGATAAATCGACTCTGACCCCGATGTCGTTGGTTACAGAAAGACAACTGCTAGGAACTGGCAATCTGCAGTACGGCCGCGCCTTTGATGGTGCCTGCTTTTAAAGCCTGTAGGGCGCGGTTTACGTCGGAGAGCGCGAAACGCTGAGTATGCGGGCGAATCGG
>DASXSU010000027.1:0-17067 GCA_036505795.1 Nitrospirales bacterium | reverse complement strand
TCGGCAGTTGCCCATAGTGAGTTAGCGAAAGCATTGGCAGCAAAAGGCGACATTTCAGGCGCACTTAACGAATACCAAAAAGCCGTTAATCTTCACCCGGACAGCGACACGTTTCAGCAACTCGGCATCCTTTTGGCGAGCAGTGGGAATCTCCAGGGCGGGATTACCGCTTTTCGCTCTGCTATCGAACTGCAACCCGCCGACGCCAGGCTTCACTATAATTTAGGAATGGCGCTCAAAGACAAAGGTGATGTGGGCGGTGCCATCGACGAGTACCGAAAAGTCGTTCTCTACAAATCGACAGACTATGAGGCGCGCTATCAACTTGCCCTCGCTTTAAAGGAAAAGGGCCTTCGGGATGACGCTCTTCAAGAATTGCATGTGGTCATCCGGGAGACGCCTGACAAGCCAGCGAACCAAAAATTCCTTGCCCTAGTGCGTAATAGCCTGGCCACCCTTGAGTAGAACAGTTCTCCTGTCGTTCTTGCTGCTCGCGTTGTAACTCCTGCCGCCCCCGAGGTTGTCTGCCGAAGAGCGAGAACAAATATCACTTTATTGGATTTCGATTACAATGGCAGTGTCGGAGTCATTCACTTCGGCCTTGATCCTGTCGCCAACGTTCGGGACCCGATTCATCTTGGTACCACTCTCGACATGTAACCGAACCCTTTCACCGGATACGTCCTTGATTACATAGTCCCCGCCGACCACCTTGTGTACCTCCCCCCTAATGGTATGGCTATCCGACAGCATTCCTGGCCGCATAAGGGCTTTAATTTCCTTCGCGGTTTCCCCCGCCGCCGTCTCCAGTCGCGGTTCGCTTGAACTAACCACGACCGCATTCTTCAAACGCGTTGTCGTGAGTTCAGTCCAAGGCAAAGGGACCAGACGGCCGTCTTCGAGCGAAATAACGGCATAGGCAATTTTGCCGCTTTGGGTGTCTATAATCAGTTTTTCTAAGGTACCGAGCTTGTTTCCATGCTGGTCCAGGACATCTTTGTGCAGCAGGGGCGTCTTGTTCACGGCTTCAAGCTCGCCGCGGGGAACCGGAAGCACAATATAATGCTCAGGCGGATAATCGCCGCCCGTGATATCCTGCGGGCTCGTTACCGGACTGGGTTCGGAGTCTTGTGCCCAAATTGGGTTTGCCACAGGGAAAGCCAACAGAACCATTGCCCCGAATATAATTGATATTCGCGTGCCTGAATTCTTCATCTGACACCTCGCTTTCTTTGCCAAGCTGTGTCGCAGTAGTTAATCCCCTGTTCCAGCGATTTTTCAAACAAACGGGAGGCCCTCTTTATGCCCATTGCGGTCGCTTTTGATGAATGAGCAGCTTCAACCGCTCGAATTGAAGCGGCCTCTCAGGGTCTCTCGTGTAGTGTGTCCGATCCTCGCCTACTTCCACCTCCCGCATCGGAACCCAAAGAGTCTGCTTGATGTGTGGGAAACGGGTTTGAATAAGTAGATCGACATACTCGGTCGTGCATCCTGTGATGACGGCACTCAAATCTTTCTCGTCAACGAAGTCCACCGTGACCCTCTCCTCCGGGTCGATCCATTGGCGGATCACTTCCAGTTTTGCTGCATTGTCCATATCCTCTCACTTCGACACCACAGGAAATAAAAAGATACTTGTCAGTAATGATCCTCCTATGCCGCTCGGTACATTTTTTGCTCACTCATGTTTTGCTCACTCATGCTTTCTTGAGCCGCCCGGACTCCAATACGGCCTCCGAGATAGGCGAATCCCAGCGAGACGAGGCCGGCTCCAAATAGCCACCAGCACATCGCGTCGAGTGTTTCGACCGAGAGCGGCCCCGTGAGCCCTTTGACTCCGCTAAAGGCTCCATATTTACCTGCAATCAGCAAGCCCATTATCACCGTCATGAACGCCGACATCATAAATCCCCAGGTCACCATGCCGTGAAAGATGCCGCTGGACCGGAGAAACGAGCCTGAAAACCAGGCTGAGACATACGCGCCCATAAACGCGGCGAAAATCCACGCCAGGCTGCTCCACACTTCGACACCGACAGGCAAGTTTCTGAGTGGCTCTGACACATTAAAATCGATCGCTCGCATTGCTATACCAAGGCCCAGGGCGGTGAGGACGATCTGCATGCCTAGCCCGACGACCCCACCTGCCCAGATCGCTCCCCAATTGATTCGTGGGAACCGGAACTGCTCAAGTTGCGTCTCCATGTCGTCTTCCTCCTTAGCGAGTTGCCATCCTTGCCCACATCTATACAACCGCGTCATGAGATCACTATGAAGCCACCATGAAAACTTCTTCACCTTTCATTCACGCTCTCTTCATGCATCGGTGGTATGAAGCATGAGATAGCGCGGAATTGACGGAGGATGCCATGCGACACTACTTCCGCCTGCTGATTGTGGTAGTGGCTCTGTCTGTGCTCTTGGCCGCCCTTGGTGGATTAAGCCGGGCTGCGACGGACGAACAGAGTGATCAACGCGTAAGCGATGCAACTCTAAAGTCGAAAATTGAGGAACGGCTCCGCATGGATGATCGGATTGACTGGGAGCTGCTTGATGTCACCGTGGAGCACGGTCATGCCACCCTCTATGGAGAGGTGTGGACCGATCAAGAGAGAGGGATGGCGGCCATGATTGCGAGCACAGTGCCGGGGGTCGAGGGGCTTGCCAATAGCATCATTGTCGAGCCGGCCCTCGCCAAGGATCACAAATTAACAAAGGCCATCTGGAAGACGTTGAGATCCGTGCCCACGCTGGAGGGCAATAACACCCTAAAGGTCAGGGTGAACAGTGCTATGGTCATACTGGAAGGTACGGTTGATCACCCAATTCAGAAGTTGGCGGCGGAGAGAGCCACCGGGACTGTACCCGGAGTGGCCTCCGTCATCAACCTCATCGTGGTAGATGATAAAAAGCCCGAGGACCACAGTGAAAAGGGCAGGGACAAAATGCTACAAGAGGGGGTGCAGTTGATGCCGTAATAGCTGATCAGGCTCCTAAATAGCAGTGATCCTCACAGGTAACAGGGAAATAATGAGACGGTTTCAGCTCAACTGCTTTTTCCGCAGCGCGGTTCTGACTATCTTCGGCACTGTCGTGATGGCAGCCTTGCCGGTTTTCGTTCAATCTAATCAAGCAGCGGACCTTGCACAGCATATGGCATCGCAGGCTGCTACGGCGGGGAGTACGAGCGAGATTGTGCTACCTGAGGACCGCCTTGTCGTAGGCATGGTTGAGCAGGTGAAAGACAACGAGATCCGAGTCAATACAGGAGAGCTGATGCCTCGATTTTTGCCGTTGAACGAAGCCAGGCAAGACAAGGTGCGTCCGCTGGTCAAGGGAGATCTCATCGAAATCTGGGTGAACAGCCAAGATCTGGTGGTCGACTACCATCCGCTCGACACATTGGGATGGCACCGGATCATTCGCGGAACGCTGGTCCAGCCGCTCGTAGTTGATCAGGAATGGGCCGTCATCAAACCGGTCAAGGGAAAGGAAGAGGCGTACGCGGTCCGCCCATTGGCCCGAAGTAAGGTGGCTGCATTGCCGGTTGGAGCTCAGGCGCTATTTCTCTTGGATAAGGTCCAGAAAATTGTTGATGCCACATTCGGGGATCAGGAGGCGCTCGATCGGGCGACGCAGGGATGGCATGGATCGCCGCCCAAGGGTGTTGACCGGGCAAGCAAAGGCATCATCCTGCATCCTCTTACCGGCAATCGGATCAGAATTCAAAAACCGGATGGCCGCCAAGAGACCTATGAAGTCAGAGCCTTTATGAAAGATAAACTGGCAAGGCTCGAGAACGGCACCCAAGTCATCCTCATGATCGATAACGAGAAAAAAGTCACTGACCTGGCTGTCCCGTAAATCTCGGTATTAGTGGTTATCGCTCCCGCGGAACTTGTCGAGGTCCGTACGGTTCCCCAAGCATTCGAGATGCCTCTGTTCAAGCAGCAGGACCAATATTCTCACGCCCGTATGAGTCGTTATTGGCCCTGCCGGACAGCTTAGGCGCTGAGTCGCGAGGACGCCTTCAGGTCGTCCCAGGAAGCATCATAGCTTCCGCCTTCACCAGCAAATGTAGGGTCGCTTTCTTGGGTAACCATCGCCACCATCGAGACCCCTATGATGAACACACTCCATACGCAGATAGCCAAGAGCGCCATGATTTTCTCCTTTGCGGCCAGTGTTTCTGCTGACTCCAAGAAGAATGTAACAGAGGAACATGAAGAGGCCATGAAGCCAACATGAAGAATATTTCATCTGAGGGCTTACTTCGAGACAGAACCCTCGCCCATTGCAACCGGCAGCCGGAGCGTGAACACCGACCCTTTGCCTAGCTCGCTTTCCACGTGGATAGTCCCATGGTGCGCTTCTGCAATTTCCTTAACGATGGCAAGACCTAGGCCGGTGCCGCCAGAATCTCGGGCTCGAGCGCTGTCGGCCCTGTAGAATCGCTCGAAAATATGGGGTAGATGTACTGGGGCGATTCCTGTTCCTGTATCTTTGACCGCGATCTCCGCTATAGTCCCCTTCTGCCCGATTTGCACCGTCACGGTTCCGCCCGCCGGTGTATGGCGAAGGGCATTGTCGAGAAGATTGATCAATAGATGCCGGAGCCATCCTTCATCACCGAGGACCCACGGGGACCGGCAGGCCTCGAGGGTAAGCGTGATACCCCTATCCTCGGCCAGCAACCCGAGGTCTGCGATTAGTTCTTTCAGCAGCGGCTCGATCGCAAGCGGCGCGAGTTGCACAGGCGGGGTCTCTCCTGCAAATTGCGCCAGTGTCAAGAGCGGGCGAGTGAGAGCAATGAGACGCTCCACCTGGTCCAGGTTGCCGATGAGCACGTCGCGGTAGTCCTCCGCAGACCGGACTTTTTTCAGCGTCACCTCAAGATTCCCCTTGATCACGCTCAACGGCGTCTTGAGCTCATGCGCCGCATCCGCAATAAAACGGCGCTGCGCCTCGAACACCCGCTGTAATCGCTCGAGCATGGCGTTAAAGACTGCGGCCAGCCGCCGAAACTCGGTATAATGAACATCAAGCGACACGCGAGTCTTCAGCGAATACCCGGATATGCGCTCCGCCATCGAGCTAAGGACGTCGACGGGTGTCAGCGCTTCGTCCGCCAGCCATCGACTCCCGACCCAGGCGAGCGCCAAAATGCATATCGATACCAAAGAGAGCAACGCCAGTGACTGGCGGAGCGTGTGTTGAATGAAGCGGAGCGACGCTTCGATCTGCAGAATGTACCGCACCTTGCCGTCCCGAAAGACCGGGAGGGAGATGCGACGGACCGGCGGGCTTTCCGCGATGGGGATGGTGTCGTAGATTTTATCCCCGCTGAGCACCCTGTCCAGCGCGGCCGCCGGCAAGGGCGGATTTGCCCATGCCGCGGCGCCCTTCCACAAGACCTTACCGCTCGGCGACAAGACGACAAGGGTACCGGCAATCTCTCGTAACTCCTGCTTCTGATCCTTCCTTGTTCTCGACTGGTCACCACCAATCGGGGGTGACTCAGGTGGGGCCGACTCAGGCAACACTGGGGCGGTCTCGCCGATAAACTCGGCCCATGCTTCGCCTAAAGCGACCAGCCTGGCATCGAGCTGCTGGTGCAACAACGTAGACAACCCGGTATAAAGCAACGCGCTGAACGCGGCGAGCAGCGCGACGATAAGCAACAAGGCCGATCGACGAATCCGCCTGCGAAAGGAGACCATCTATTCCTCCGGCATCTTTAACACATAACCAACGCCACGCACGGTGTGAATCAGCGCTGGGGAAAAATCTCGATCAATCTTGGCGCGTAACGCCCGGACATGGACATCCACAATATTCGTCATGGAATCGTAATGAATGTCCCAGATATGCTCGACGATGGCGGTCCTGGTCAGGACCTGGTCGGCGTTTCGGAGCAGGTATTCCAAAAGCGCGAATTCCTTGTTTGTCAGCACGATCTCCCGACCGCCGCGCCAGACACGATGAGACACCGGATCGAGCTCAAGATCGGCAGCCTTGAGTCTCGCCGGCTGTTGACCGCTGCCCCGCCGCAGAAGCGCGCGAACGCGGGCGATCAATTCCGCGAAGGCAAAAGGTTTGGTGAGATAATCGTCGGCGCCGGCGTTCAACCCGTCCACTTTGGAGTCTACGGATTCGAGAGCAGTCAGCAATAGGATGGGTGTCGTCTTGCGTTCGGCTCGGAGTCGTGCGCATACCGCGAGCCCGCCCAGCTTCGGCAGCATGACGTCGAGGATGATGAGATCATAGGGATTGACCGAGGCCAGCAGCAGCCCTTCTTCGCCGTCCGTCGCCACATCGACGGCATACCGCTCTTCCTGAAGGCCCTTCTGTAGAAACCGGGCCATATTGGGGTCGTCTTCGACGATGAGAAGCCGCATAGCGCCCTCCCACTATCTTATCTGGGACCCCTCTGCTTGACAAATTGCGCTCTACGCCCGCGGCCTCGCACAAAGATGCTAAATTCTCTCCTGTAGCTCGGGCGTGCGTGGTCGATCGCAAGAGCAGCGAAACCGGGGGCTTGCAAGACTGATGCAGATCATCTGCCGATCAGTGATCAGAACAGCCTAGGACGCGTCATTTATCCAGGGGTGACACCACAGGCGCGGGCGGGATGGTTTCTTCTTTTGTTGAGACGATAGGTTCAGGTTCCTCCGCTGCCTTTGGACACTTGCGATCATTGTCGGCAAGAATGGGAATGCCGTGTTCACGGTCACTTTTGACTTGACGGCATATTGCTGTGTGATTGCCGTACGCGGCTCCGAGAATGAGCGGAATCGCAAGAATACATCCTGATTGCGAAAGTAATATTCCGATAAGCACGGTTCCGAAAATCATGTTCATGGCCAATGCTCCTGGTTAATTGCTTATCGGCGGGTGAAGACTTCCCTAGAGGCTCCCTCACCTCATGTTAGCTCTGCTAAAAAATTACCTAGATAGTGAACCGTATGTGTGAGGGAGTCAAAGCCGCATAAGGTGGGTGTATCTGAGTATATAGACCTAGACCGCAGCGCTAGGTAGTACTAACTATGCACAATAGCAGTAACGGAGAGCATTACGCACACATGCACATTGCGCCCAAACAACCCGCGCTGGAGCGCCTCGCGATAAAGTTTAGCGGCACAGCACAGGGTGGTAGGTGGAACGTGTGGATAGAGTTGGCTGGGGCGCTAGGGGTCGAACCTAGATACTCGGCTCCAAAGGCCGATGTCCTGCCATTGGACGACGCCCCATCTCAATCAAAAATGCAGCTTCAAAGTCTGATGTCCTACCACTGGACGATCCCCCAGCACCGACAGGAATCATACAGCAGGCGCTCTTTCAGAGCAAACCACAAGTCCGTTACTCCTTCTGCTTGATTTAACAGCAAGTATTTAATCGTAGACGTGCTTAACCCCTAGGAGGCCCTGTCCCCATTCTGACTGCTGTCTTTCCCTTTACTGAATCATCATAGTGGGGCCATGAAAATAACAAAACCATGGTCCGTGGCATTCATTCTCATACTTGGGGTTCTCTTACCCACTGTAACATCCGCCCTCGACCCGACCGTTGATCCAGATATTGTTCAGCTTAAACAAATATTGGAAAGGTCCCAGCAGATCATGGACTCGCCGACCCCTCCCTCCCCTCAGGGGATGCTGGAGAGGTCTTTTCAAGTATTAGGCTTATCAGATCAGGCCGAAAAGATTATGAACACAACGCATCGGCGTAGTGATTTTGGAATGTCGCTGAGGCACACATTAGAAAAATACTCAGTTGAGCTCATGTTCGTCGTGGCCGATTTATTCCGTGATACCCAGGAGATCACGAAGGCTAAAGATATTTACACAGAGATCATAAAAATTTACAGCGGTTCGGCCTGGTCAAGTTACCGAGATCGCGCAACGATGGAGCTGGCTGTCTTAAGAAACAAGCTTCCTCAGGAGAGCCCTTCAACCGACCGCTTCTCAATACGCTTGCCTTTTGCGTCAGGGGTGGGGCCAAAGTTGCGTTCTCACCTGGGGGTGATGCTTTTATAGAAGGATCAGCGAGGAGGTCGTTCCTTAAACTGCACGTCTCGATACTGCGCCAGTGCTGCCGCCATCATGTTTTTTAGCTCCAACCGCTTCGGCTTACCGGTCGCAGTATAGGGCACCTCGCGACCGAACAGAATGACCTTGGGACGCTTTGCAAAAGCAAGGCGGCTCCGACAGAACTCCAAGAGCAAGCTCTCTGTGGGCTCATGCCCCTCCCGCGGGACAATATACGCGGCGATCTCCTCGCCATAGAACCGGTTCTCAAACGGTATGGCCATCGCGAACTTAACGGCAGGATGCCCTTTTAGGACCTCATCGATCTCCAAGGGCGAGATGTTCACGCCGCCCCGAATGATTAACTCTTTCAGCCTGCCAGAGATGAAAAAGAACGGCCGGCCGTGCTCGTCGCCAATGCAGAATCCTTCATCCCCGGAGCGAAACCATCCGTCTCGGAATGCAGCCTCGTTGGCGTCCGGTCGTTTGAAATAACCGGAACAGACAGTCCGCCCCCTGATACAGATCTCCCCACGGTTGCCTTCGGCGACCTCCTGCCCTCGAGCATCCAGTATCGCCATCTCGTTATGCCGGATCGGCAGACCGATCGAAGGACAATCGTACCCGGTTAACCAACGCCGATGCTCCGGAGCTGAGAGATCATTCGGCAGGAAGGACGAGTAGCAGGTGGTCTCCGACAAACCATAGCCATGGCGAATGGGAAAGCCAAACCTGTCCTCGAAGCGCGCCGCGGTTTCTTTCAATAGGGGGCCGGCACCACAAATCAGGCCTTTGAACCGGTCCAAGCGGTATGGTGCCAGGTCCTCATTGGCTTCCAGCAGGAACTCTAGAAGCGTCGGCACGACGCTGACGCAGGTCACTTCTTCCTCATGAATCCGTCGCCAAAAGCTACTGGTTTTAAATTTTCGGTTCAGGACCATTCCACCCTGACAATAAAACGGGGTCAGGAGTGTGACGATCGTGCCATTCACGTGATGGATCGGAAGCACACACATGAGACGGTCCCTTGTGCCGAAGCCATGCCATGCCGTGATACCGTCCGCGTCCATCAGAAGATTTTCGGCTGTCAGGATCACGCCTTTCGGCGGTCCGGTCGTGCCGGAGGTGTAGACAATCACCGCTTCATCCTGCAGACCTGGTTGTCCTGTCTCGTGTTGGCCGGGGGAAAAGGCTCCGTCTTTCGGGACAAGGAGCCTGTCTTGGCAGGCTCGGGGTGGGAGGGTGGAACGGCGCGCCCCGCGCGGCAGGGTGAGATCGTGGCCTCCCTGACCCCGGATGTCTTTGCGGTGCGTCTCATCCCCAACGCTGACGACTAGGGCAAGCGTGTCGATTTCCGCCAAGAGACTACCGATCTCGTCCGCATAATCCTGCCAACAAAAGCAGACCGAGGCTTCCGAATGCTCGAGAATGTATCGTTTCTTCTCCAGAGGTTCTTCGGCATTAATAGGGACCACCGCTGCTCCCGAGAGCCAGGCTGCGAAATAGATAAACACAGTTTGATCATGATTAAAGAGGACGGTCGCAATGCGGTCGCCTCGGCGTACGCCAAAAAGCTCCTGCATCGAAGACGCGACAGTGCGCACCTGCGAGTCGAATTCCGCATAGGTATAGATCCGATGTAGATTGCGCTCATCATCATAATAGCTCAGGAGGTTTTGCCCCGAGACGGCCGGCTCTCTGAAACGTGATTCGTAGAATTCCGCGAACGAGGCCCACGGCAGGATGAACGGCTGCCCGTCCATCTGATGGGCCATTACAATTTGTTCACGTTCGTTCGTCGAGGGGGACATAGGGTCGCGGCGGTGGTCCGTTATAGAGGGCGCGCGGTCGAATCAGACGGTTGTGGTCCTGCTGCTCAATCACATGCGCGCACCAACCGGTGATGCGCGAGCATACGAACACCGGCGTGTAGAGGTCCCGGGGAATGCCCATCAACAGATACGCCACGGCCGTATAGAAGTCGAGGTTGGGGTAAAGACCCTTTTCCTGTTGCATGATCCGATCCACAATCGCCGCGATGTCGTACCACCGGGTTTCTCCGCAAAGGCGACTGAGCGCTTCGACGCAGCGCTGAATGATTTGCGAACGGGCGTCGCCATGGCGCAGAACCCGGTGTCCAAACCCCATGACGCGGCGCTTGCCGGCCAGCGCATCCCGCACCCATCCCTCAGCCCGGTCCCGGGTCTTGATCTCCAGCAACATGGACGCGACGGCCTCATTTGCCCCGCCGTGAAGCGGGCCTTTCAACGCGGCGACGGCGGCGGTTATCGCGCCATGCAGGTCAGTCATCGTCGAAGCGGCGACGCGCGCCGCAAAGGTCGAGGCATTGAATTCATGCTCGGCATACAGAATGAGCGAGACGTCCAGAACGCGGGCCATCGCCGTGGCGGCGGCATCACCGACCCGGTCGGTCAGAAGATAGAGAAGATTTTCCGCGAAGCCGAGATCCTCTCGCGGCTGCACCTGCCGCTTGGCGTGCGCAAGGCGATGCGCGTTTGTGATGATCATTGGAATCTGCGCCATAAGGCGGACGGATTTTCGAAGACTCGCCTCACGTGAGTGGTCGACTGCCTCGGGGTCGGTCATCCCCAGCAGGGAAATTCCGGTGCGTAGAATGTCCATCGGATGCGCGTCCGGCGGCACTACCCCAATGAATGCCTCGACCGGACCAGGCAAAAACCACTGCGCGCGAAGCTCTGCGGAAAAATCATCCAGTTCCTTGGGAGTCGGCAGCTTTCCATAGAGTAAGAGGTACGCCACCTGCTCAAAGGTCGCCTGTTCTGCAAGTTCACTGACTGCATAGCCCCGGTACCGGAGCCCATGCTCCCCTTCGTCGACCTGGCAGAGGGCACTCTCCCCCGCAATGACTCCCTCCAACCCGGGCGAGTATTCCTGCCTCTCAGGCTGATTATCTGTCCGGCCCGTATCGCTCACGCAGCTTCGCATCCTGTTGTTCATATTCATTGTAACGGAGCAGCTCGTACAGCTGCTGGCGTGTGTGCATTTTATCCAGTGACTCCCGCTGTGTTCCCAGCGCCTTCAACTCCATCAACATTTCTTCCATCGCCTTTGTCGCAACCCTGAGCAGCGTCACTGGAAATAGGATCAGCCGATAGCCCAGGTCTTCAAACTCGCGGGCCGTGAGGTATGGCGTCTTGCCGAATTCCGTCATGTTCGCGACCAACGGTACTTTTACCCCATCGCCGGCGAGCATCCGGGCAAAGGCTCGAAACTCTTCGGCCGACTCTAACGCCTCGGGAAAAACTACATCGGCGCCCGCTTCGACATACAGACGCGCGCGCAGAACGGCTGCTTTCAGCCCCTCCACCGATCGTGCATCGGTCCGCGCGACGATGAGAAAATCCGGATCATGACGTGCTTGCACTGCCGCCGCAATTGTCCGCGCCATCTCGGAAGCGGTCACGAGCTTCTTATCTGACAGGTGTCCGCACTTCTTGGGTGCTTCTTGGTCCTCTAACTGGATTCCTGCAACACCTGCTACCTCCAATTCGCGCGTCGTCCGCATGACTGATAGCGGTGGGCCGTAGCCGGTATCGGCATCCGCGAGGGCCGGAATGCGCACCGCCGTAGCAATCAACTGCGCTTCCGACCGAACCTCCGTCATCGAGAGCAGTCCGATATCAGGCAGACCGCGGGCCGCCGCCATCGCGGCTCCGGAAATATACAGCGCGTCGAAACCTGCCCGCTCGATCTGTATTGCCACAAGCGCGTTAAAGGCGCCCGGCATCACGACCAGCCGCTGGGCGATCAGTTCGCGTAACTTCCTCGACTTGGACGCTGGACGCTCAGGCATGGCTTTTCACCCGAATGAGCGGCATCAGCGTCCCAATATCTTTCATGGTATCCAAATCCCAAATCATCTCGACTAATCGTTGCGCGCGCGAGCGCTCGAGCTTGCCAGTCGTCAGTTTTCTGAACTTCGCCTCAATATCCTGATCCGACATGGGCTGTTTTGGATGGCCACGCGGGTAGTCCACAAGATTGACATACTCCTTACCGCTAGCGGTGCGAACGGTCAGTCGCGTTGGCATTGCCTGAGGATAGGACCCACGGAATTCCTCGCAGTCCATCACCCGAATCTTTCGCATAAGATCCAACAGGTCCGGATCGCTCAGCCGTTTCGCGCTGAAAGACTGCGTGGTAACGGCGCCGTCCTTTAACGCCACCGCCACACAATACGGAAAACTGTGATCGGCCGTCTCCCGGGTCCGTGGGCGCCACTTCTCCGGATCGCGGCCGATGATCTCAATGGCCACATCATAACTGCCGATCTCGATCTCCCGGATGGCTTTCAAGGCCCGGACCGGTTCGGGACCTTCGTCTTTGAGCAGTGCTTGTCGAACGCGCAGCGCCGCCTCCACCGCCGTCTGAGCGTGGTATTCTACTGGAAAATATTTGATGTAGGTATCGAGAATCTTGAACGGCACTTCATGGGACGACGCCCGCTCGCCTCCGAGCTGCGGAAGCTCCAACGGGCCGGAAACCAGTTTGATGAAACCCTTTTCTCCTTCAAAGATTGGCGCCGGGCCTGTCATACCCAGCTGAGCCAGCTTTGCCGCAAAAACCCCGTTTCGAGCAGCGTTCGAAAAGGCGCAGGCTTTCCACATGGACAGATTGCCGACCCGTGTTTGCCGGAGCGCGATGTTCGCGACCCCGGCAAGATTGATCGCTTGCTCCATGGCGCGTTGGGAAAGTCTCAACACAACCCCAGCTCCGACTGCGGACGAGAATGGACCGTAGGTGACATGATCCCAGCCTCTCGGCCGCAGGGCCGCGGCGTCGCAGAGCCGGCATTGGAGTTCGTAGGCGATCGCAATCGCTTGAATGACACGGCGTCCGGATGCCTGAGCGATCTCGCCGACGGCCAATACAGCCGGGATATTGTCGGAGGGGTGGGCAGGTTCACGGGCGAGGTAGGTATCGTTGAAATCAAAATAGCGCACCAAGGCGCCGTTCGCGAAGGCCGCCAGGTCAGGAGTTGTCTTTAACCGCGTTCCCCAGAGCGTGGCGCCATTGCGAATTTTGACTTCTTCCGCCACGCTGCGGGCGATTCGGCACGGCTCAGTGGTCCACGCAGCAAGCGCGCAGCCTATACTATCCAGAACTCGACGCTTAACCTCGTGAACGACGGCGGAAGGCAGGGTTTGATAACTCAAGGAGTGGGCATACCGCGCCAGGCGTTCGGCAATCGTCAAGAGACAACCTCTCTAACTTAGGGGTCAGAGTCGATTTATCCGCATTGACTCGCCCAAGGCAGTCACAAAAATTCTGATAAATCGACTCTGACCCCAGTTACCGAATTGTAGCATAGGGCTGATGGTGATCAGTGTTTTCGTTGGTACATTGTTGCCCTTAAGAGATTGTGCCTTTCGCGCGGTATTGGAATTTTGTTAATATAAGAATTTGGAGCACTATGGCCTATCGCTTTCTCACCGTTGCCGTTGCCGATCGCGTGGCGACGATCACTTTGAACCATCCACCCTCGAATGTCCTCTCCATGTCGGTGCTGCAGGAACTCGATCACGTCTTTGGCGCCATGGAGGGGTTGGAGACGGTACGGGTGATTATTCTTACCGCCGGCGGCCGCTTTTTCTGTCCTGGAGGGGATATTAATGAACTTGCTCAACTGCAACAAATGCAGCAGGGCACGGAGCTCTCGGCACAAGGACAGGCCTTAATGAACCGCATCGAGCGTTTTGATAAACCGGTTATTGCCGCGATTAATGGCGCGTGTCTCGGCGGAGGTCTTGAGATGGCCATGGCGTGTCACATGCGGGTCGCAGCCGCGGGTGTCCAGCTTGGGCTTCCGGAAGTGAAGCTTGGCCTCATCCCGGGATTCGGCGGCACACAGAGACTCCCGCGCATCATCGGACCATCAAAGGCCGCCGAGCTGATCTTAACCGGCGAGACTATCACCTCGGAGGAGGCTATTGCGATTGGCCTCGTAAACCGTGTGGTTCCGGCTGGGGAAGTGCTGGCACAAGCCCAAATCCTTGCCGGAATGATCACTCAGAAGGGACGCATGGCCATACAGTCGGCTCTACGCGCCATCCGCACCGGGCTGGACAGTCCGCTGGCCGAAGGTCTTGCTCAAGAGTCCAAGTTGTTCGGGGCCCTGTGCGAGACGGTCGACAAAAAAGAAGGCACGGCGGCATTTTTGGAGAAGCGCCCGCCGAAATTTGCCGACTAAGCCGGGGTCAGAGTCGATTTATTGGACTCTGTGAGCGCCTGACTAACAATCAATGCCGATAAATCGACTCTGACCCCACTTCACCCCTTCCTTCTTCCGGCCGAGATTCTTCCCAAAACTCGATAGATCAGACGCGCGACGGCAAACTGCGGCGCCGCGAACCCGCGGATCGGAGCGATTTCGCTGACATCCATTCCAATGATCCCCGGTCCGTTCGCCAGGGCAGTGGCCAAAGCCATCACGTCATACCACGCAAGCCCACCCGGTTCCGGGGTCCCCAGCGCCGGCATCAACGTAGAGTCCAGTCCATCGCAATCAAACGTGAAATAGACCGGCCCGGAACAAGCTTTCACGATCTCCGGGACCCACGCTGAGGCGCGGCCTTGATACGGCCCTGAGGGATCCAGGATCTGGTCAGCAAAGAATGTGGAGATCCGCTCTGTGCGGCGGATCAGGTCGATCTCCTCCGTCGAGATCGATCGAATACCCACCTGGACCAGCGGGAGCCCATCCTCAACAACCCGCGCCATGACACTGGCATGGCTGAACGGATTATCGCCATAGGCATCACGCAGATCGCCGTGCGCGTCAATCTGGACCACGCACATATCCGGGTGGCGTTTGGCATGCGCGCGAATCGCACCAAGCGCCCCCGTATGCTCACCTGTCAAGGTCAGAATGAAAGCATCCGACTCCTTATATGACGTGATGGCTGATTCGATTGCTTCCACTGCGTCGCGATTGACCTTCCCGCCGAGATCCAGAGGAATCGCTGTCGCGATCCCGCCCCAGTCCCGATAAGTCTCCCGGCCCAATGTCTCATCGTAGAGCTCCACCTGCCGGGATGCTTCAATGATCGCCGCCGGTCCTTCGCGAGATCCGGTGAGGTAGCTTGAGGTGTGTTCGTAGGGAGCCGGTATGACGTATACGCCTGCCTGATCCGGGTGGCACCACGGCTCATCGAGACCAAGAAAGTTACCACTCTGTCCGAGCCAGCCATAGGGAAGAGGCATGCGCCGGAGCCTACGCCTTCCTTCTTCTTTCACGAGAGGTGCGCGGGGGCAGATTCTCTGGGGGGATAAAGACACCCAGTGCGACAACCGTGGTCCATAGGTTGGACTTCCCGATCGCTGACTGAGTGATGTGCTGCGTCCGTACGATTTTGCCGCCCATCTTGAACACTTGCTCGCGCTCTTTCCACGCGATATTCGGGTCGAATTCTACGCCGAGCGTCGTTGCCAGCATTTGCGCCGCTAAGTCCTCCGTATAATCGCCGGACTCCTCATCAGTCTCACCATGCGCGTGATGTTCGGACAGATATCCATAAGTATGACGGTCGGTCGGGATCGCCACGCCTACGGAGGCCGAGACCAGCCGGTTGCGTTCATTGGTCTCAGACCGAGCCATGACGCAGAAGGTGATCTCGCCCGGATTCAACAGCTGCTCACCGCGCTTTCGAGGAATGATTTTGCAGTCCGGCGGAAGGATCGACGAGACACTCACCAAATTGCAATATTGAACGCCGGCGCTTCGGAGGGCTTGCTCAAACGAAGCGAGCTTCTCCTTGTGGACCCCAACTCCGCGCGTCAAAAACATATGCGTAGGGACCATGGCCTCTTACCTCTTCTTTACCTTCACACGTTCCAACAGACCCATCATCAGTAGAGGCCAAACAACCGTGGCGTCACTTAATACCTCGGCAAACCGGCCACCTTCGGACTCCGGCACGAATTTCCCCCAGGAGATGCCCTCCGAGTAAGTACAGCCGCTCAAGCCGCCCCAGTAATCAGGCTCAGGGCAGATCCGCACCCCGTATTGAAATCGCGGCGGAGGGACATTTAACCCGAGACGCACGTTGCTGATCTCGACGTAGGGAGGCACCTGTTGAGCCCAGTTCCGGGGCACGCCGCCGCCGATCGTAAAAATGCCCAGTCGCTTTGCGGACAGCAGGCGTTGGGCGTAACTGTTAAGATCCAGATAGGGATTAAACGGCGGAATCGTCCGATACAATGCACGCAGCACGGGCGTCTCATCCTTAGCCCCGCTCACGCCCTGCCTCGCCTTTTCAAGGCTTCCTCGCATCGCATTGATGGCCACATCAAGCCCCAGTTCTGAATCGGTAAAGGCCGGAATATAAACCGGGACTTCTTTTAGAAAGGCGCTCTTTAAAATACCCGGCTCTTCGAAACGTTCCGACAGGGTACGCCCTAGTTCTCGGGTGATGAGCTCCGACGAAAGCGGCTGAGCGCCGACACGTTGCAGTGTGTGGCTGACGATCGTCTCGACGTAGTTGAGGTTCGACTCCATCTCGAGAGTGTCATAGACCCGGTTATACCCTTTGTGGAACAACTCGGCATCGTCCATTGATGGGTTTACTTTATAGTGAGTCTTGCCCACTGCTTCGCTCAACCCATGCGCCACCAGAGCCCCCGTGGCGACAACCGCCTGCACCATGCCGCGGTCAATCATAGTGCCGATAATCTTGCCCATTTTCGCAATCGTCATCGCCCCGGAAATTGTCATGACCACGTAACATTCGGGGTCCTCAAACATGGTTGTCAACACTTCGAAGGCGTCCCCGAGTCGACGGCCGCCAAAGGCCGTTTTTCGCATCGCGGCTAAAAGCCCGGCGAACGAATGGATTTTCTCGGGGTCAAGAGCCTCCAAGGCCTCCAACCCGTCCTCAGAACCGTCATGAAACTCCCGCTCTTCCATCGGAGAGATCCTTGTTCGTGCTCAATTTGATTCTTCAACTTATACACAACAGGTTTCACGCCGTCAATTTCTCCATTGCACTCTTCCCGCTTG